>DATECF010000206.1:0-3561 GCA_035287045.1 Gemmatimonadales bacterium
CCCTTGTGCAACTGGCCGGTGGAATGGAGATACCGGGGCCCGTAGCCCGCCGTGACCGCCGCGCGGGTCCGCGCGGCCAGCGTTTCCACCAGGCGCGCCAGGCGCCGATCGTTCGCGGCAGACGGCGGCACGTACGCCAGCACCGCGAGGTAGTCGCCGGGCCGTACGCCGGTCAGTAGCGAGCCAAGCTGCTGTCCCGTGGCGGCCGGCGCGCGCGTGACGCCCGCCGCCAGCAATCGCCTGGTGTTCTCCTTGCTCTCGGCGACGTTGGGCTGGTCGAACGGGTTGACTCCGAGCATCGCGCAGGCCACCGCCGTGGCAAACTCCCAGCGGAAGAACTCCGCGGCCAGGGCCACGCGATCGGCCAGCTCGATCTCGATCACCGGATGGCCCGCGCGACGGAGGCGGTCCAGCCCCTTGGCGTCCCCGGCGCTTCGTCGCTCGTCGGCCAGGCGCACGGACACGAACCACCGATCCGGTCCGTATGTATCCGACCCCGCCGGCGACTCCTCCGCCACCGGGAGCACGCCCTTCCCCTCCTTCCCCGTACTTTCAGCCACCAGCTGCTCCACCCAGAGCCCCAGGCTCGCGACCGCGGGCGACAGGAGCAGCGTGAGCTTGTCCCGCCCCGCCAGCGCCGCCTCACCCATCACGGCGCCGAGCCACGCTCCCGGATTGCCGGCGGTGGCATCCGCCCGGCAGGCTTCCGCCATCTGACACCCCGCGGCGAGCAATGCCGCCACGTCGGCGCCGATCAGGGCGGCCGGGACCAGTCCCACGCAGGACAGGGCCGAGTATCGGCCCCCGACGTCTTCCGGATTGAGAAAGGCGCGGAGGAAGCCGCGCTCCCCGGCCAGCCGGGCGAGCGGCGTACCGGGGTCCGTGATCGCTACGAACTGCGCGCCGCTGCCGCCGGTCGCCTCCCAGAAGTGGCTGAACAGGCTCGAGGTTTCCTGGGTGGTGCCGGACTTGCTGGAAACCACGAAGAGCGTTTTCCCAAGGGCGGCGCCCATCCCGACGGCCTGAATGGTGCCTGGCTCCGTGGTGTCCAGGACGGTGAGCGCCGGGAATCCGGGTTTCCGCCCCAACGTGCGCCACAACACTTCGGGCGCAAGGCTCGATCCTCCCATCCCGCACAGCACTACGCGATCGAACCGCCCCCGCACTTCGTCAGCGAAACGCGTCAATTCCTCGATGCGCGGCCGCATCTCGTCCGCCACGGTGAGCCAGCCCAGGCGGTTGGCGATTTCGGGGGTCGCCGGGTCCGGCTTCCACACCGTGGGGTCCCTGGCCCAGATCCGCTGGACTACTCGGTCCTGGTCAAGTTCCTGCAGCCGGCGACGAACGGCATCGTCGAGCGGTCCAACCGGCGTGCTCACGTCGTCACTGCCCTCTCCATCTAGCCGTCATCGTTCATCGTATTTCACCGCAGAGGGCGCAGAGAGCGCTGAGGGTCGCAGAGGAGCGACGTCGCATCAGCCTTCCAGAAGCTCGCGAACGCGCCGCACCACGGCCTGCGGCGTGATCCCCAGCTCCTGATAGATCCGCTGGTAGGGCGCCGAGGCGCCGAAGCGCTCCAACCCGATGACCGCCCCACGGTCTCCCACCCAGCGATACCACGGCAGGGGATGCGCCGCTTCGACCGCGACGCGGCAGGGAATCCGCGGCGGCAGCACCTGATCCCGATAGGCGACCGGCTGGCGCGCGAACAGCTCGAAACTCGGCAGGCTCACCACGCGCGTGGGAATTCCACCGCCCTCCAGCTCCTCTCGGGCCTTGAGCGCGATCTCGATTTCCGAGCCGCACGACAGCACCATCGCCCGCGGGCGTCCGCCGGTGGCCTCGGCCAGGACGTATCCACCCTGGGCCACGCCCGAGGCCGGCGCGAACTTCGTGCGGTCCAGGGCCATCACCTTCTGCCGCGTGAGCGCGAGCGCCACCGGCCCGCCGCGGTGCTTGATGGCCACCCGCCATGCCTCCGCGGTCTCCGCCGCGTCCGCAGGGCGAAGCACCATCAGGTTGGGCACGGCCCGGAGTCCCGCCAGCTGCTCGATGGGCTGATGGGTGGGCCCGTCCTCCCCCAGGCCAATGGAATCGTGGGTGAAGACGTAGACCACCTTGAGACCCATCATCGCCGCCAGCCGGATGGGCGGGCGCATGTAGTCGGAAAAGATCAGGAACGTACCGCCGTAGGGAATGATGCCGCCGTGCAACGCCATGCCGTTCATGACCGAGCCCATGCCGTGCTCGCGAACGCCAAAGTGCAGGTTCCGACCGCCCGGGTTGCCCGGGGCCAGATCGGGCGCGCCCTTCACCGCGGTGTTGTTGGACGGCGTGAGATCCGCCGATCCCCCAACCAGCTCCGGCAGCTTCGGCGCGATCGCATTGATCACCTTGCCGGATGCCGCACGCGTGGCCATGGCCGGTTCTTTCGACAGGTCCGGCACCGCCGCTTCCCAATCGCCTGGCAGCTCTCCATTGAGACGCCGCTCCAGCTCACGGGCCAGGTCGGGATGGGCCCGGGCATAGGCGTCGAACCGCTGCCGCCATTCGTGCTCCATGTGGGCGCCGTGCGGCACGCACCGGCGCCAGCGCTTGAGCGCCTCCTCCGGCACCGTGAACGGCTCCTCGTAGGGCCAACCCAGGGCCTGCTTGGTGAGGGCGACTTCTTCCGCGCCGAGGGGCGCGCCATGCGCCTCGGCGGTGTCCTGCTTGTGGGGACTGCCGTAAGCGATGTGGGTTCGGACCACGATCAGGGCCGGACGATCGGGCACCGCATGAGCCTTCCGGATGGCGCGATTCAGCGCCGATAGATCGTTCCCGTCGTCAACCCGCTGCACGTGCCAGCCGTAGGCCGCGAACCGTTTGGCAGGGTCGTCGCTGTACGCCAACGACGTGGGGCCGTCAATGGTGATGCGATTGTCGTCGTAGAACCCGATGAGGTTGGGCACCCTGAGGTGTCCCGCCAGCGACGCGGCCTCGTGGGAGACGCCTTCCATGAGGTCGCCGTCGCTGGCCAGGAAATAGACCCGGTGGTCCAGGATCTCGTGGCCGGGGCGATGGAAGTGCGCGGCGAGGTGGGCCCGCGCCAAGGCCATACCCACCGCGTTGCCCAATCCCTGACCCAGCGGCCCGGTGGTGGTTTCGACGCCCGGGGCGTGGCCGAACTCCGGATGCCCCGGCGTCTTGCTGCCCCACTGGCGGAAGTTGATCAACTCGTCGAGCGGCAGGTCGTACCCCGCGAGATGGAGCAGGCTGTAGAGCAACATCGAGGCGTGGCCGCAGGATAGCACGAACCGGTCCCGGCCCGGCCAGCCGGGGTTGGCGGGATTGTGCCGCAGGTGCCTGGTCCACAACAGGTAACACAGCGGCGCCAGGGCCATGGGCGTGCCAGGATGCCCGCTGTCCGCCTTCTGGACCGCGTCCATGGCGAGGGTGCGAACGGTGTTGATGCAGAGCTGGTCGAGCAACTTCGCGGGGCCGGCGGCGGCCTTGGGCATGGACGCGGTGCTCCTGCGAGGCATGGACGGGGGAAGAAGATAGCAGGAATGCGTCTCCCCT
>DATECF010000207.1:0-3342 GCA_035287045.1 Gemmatimonadales bacterium
CCTGGAGCTGCCGGTCCACCTGCGCCGTGAGCTCGGTCAGCCGCTCGGCGCGCTGCGTGGCGCGCTCCACCATGTCTTTCTGGCTCTCGAGGGTGGAGACTTTGCGCGACACGAACTCCGCCAGCACGTTGAGCGTGGACAGCTCGCGCTTGACGTCGGGCACGTCCTTGAAAAGCTGCTGGAGCTGCTCGACCGCACCCTCCAATCCCTGGGCGCGGGCGGCGAAGCCTTCCACCTTCGCCACGGCCCCCTGGAGGTCGGTCTCCAGACCCGCCAGGCGCTTGAGCGCGGCGGCGCTGTCCGTCGCAATCTTCTCGTGCTGGGTCCGGACCTGGTCAAACCGGCCGGCGACCTCGCGCACCTGCTCGTTCAGCGTGCCCACTTCCGACCGAATGGCGCCCAACGGCTTGACCATCTCGAGCACGGCCGGGACGTCCGCCTTGGCCGCCACGACCTCCTTGAGCTGGCCCTGCATCGTCTCCAGCTGACCGCGGGCGGCCTCGACCATCATCTTGGTCTCGACCAGACGCTTCTCGGTGGCCTTCTGGCCCTCCTGAAAGGCGGCCCCGGTACGCTGCAACTCGACCAGCTGGGCGGAGAGCTTGTCCAACCCCGCCACTCGCTGCTCCAGCTGCGCCACGGCGATACCCAGCGGCTCCGCGCGCTTGAGTAGAGCCTCGTAGGCCGCCCGTTCCTGGCGCATCTGCTCCACCAGGGGCCGGATCTCCGCTGGCAGCTTGTCCAGGTTGACGTCTTTACCGAACAGGTTCTTGAGCGCCATCGCGGGCCTCGCCCGGCCTCGGGGAATCACAAAATTGGGGACTGGGGGTGCAGGGGGCTAGTGCCTACCGGGTTCCGGCGTCCCGTCGTCCCTTGGCCACCGTCCCGTCGTCCCTTTGCCCCTCGCCGCCCGCCCGTCCATATTGGCCCTCGCGCCCGCCCAACCCCCTCCAGGAGCGCCGCATGTCCGAGTCCAACCAGAAGCTGGAATACCAGGGCACCGGTGGTGAGCTGTTCGGCGTCGTCATCGTTAACCTGCTCCTCACCATCCTGACCTTCGGCATCTATTCGTTCTGGGCCAGGACCCGGCTGCGCCGGTACTTCTATGGCCAGACCGACCTCGCCGGCGACCGCTTCGGGTATCACGGCACCGCCATGGAGCTGTTGCGCGGCTGGTTGCGGGCCGTCGGCGTCCTGCTGCTGGTCGGCATCGTGTTCTCCGGGCTCTTTGCCCTCGTCACTCCCAGGTCACCGGACGCACAGCCCAGTGGGACGCAGGCCCTCATCATGCTCGCGGTGATGCTGCTGTATCTGGGCACCCTCATGGCGCTGGTAGCGATCGCCGTGAACGGGGCCCGCCGCTACCGCTTCAGCCGCAGCTCTTGGCGCGGCATTCGCTTCTCGTTCCGCGGCCGCTGGCAGGACTTCCTCCAACTGGTGATCCGGGGCGGCGTCCTCACGGGTCTCACCCTGACCCTGTACTCACCGTTCTACCGCAATCAGCTGCGCGCCTTCCTGGTGGACCACGCCTATTTCGGTTCGCTCAAGTTCGAATACGACGGCGACGGCAAGGAGCTGTTTCCTCAGTATCTCCTCGCGCTGCTGCTCACCATCCCCACGCTGGGCCTGTACCTGTTCTGGTTCAACGCGTTCCAGCAGCGCTATTTCTGGTCCCACACCACGGTGGGCGGCGCCCGCTTTCAGTCCACCGTGACCGGCGGCACTCTGCTGGGCCTCATGGCCACCAACCTGCTGCTGGTGCTGGTGACGCTTGGCATCGGCATGCCCTGGGCGATGACCCGCACCATGCGCTATGTGTGCGATCACCTGACGCTGGTCGGCGAGGTGGACTGGAAGACCGTGCAGCAGCAGGCCATGGCGGCATCCGCCACGGGCGAGGGATTGGCGGAAGGGCTGGACGTGGACGTGGACATCGGTATCGGGATGTAGCCCGGCCCATGGAGCGCGGCGCCACCAGTTGGAGCGGGCTTCACTACGACGGGCAGACCGCGCATCGCGAGCGCGTGACCATCGAGGTCACCGCCGCCGGGCTCCACATCACGCGGGAAGACGGCACCTCCCTCCGGTGGCCGTTCGACGAGCTACGGCGCGTACCATCGCCGCACCGGGCCGAGCGACTTCGGCTCGAGCGAGGGGACCAGCTGCCCGGGTCGCTGGTCGCGACCGAAGACGGGCTGCTCGAGGCGATACGGGCCGTGGCGCCCGAGTCCGCCCGGCGGCTGGGGAAGCGGGTGGCGTTCGATGCCCAGGCGCAGGCTACGGTGGCCAGGATCGGTCTGGGGGTCGCGACGGTTGCGGCGATCTATTTCTGGGGTCTCCCCGCCCTGGCCACGTTGGTCGCGGACCGCGTGCCGGTGTCCTGGGAGGAGAACCTGGGCCGGGGGGTGGTGGCGCGCGCGGTGCCGCCGGCCGAGCGCTGCACGGATCCCCGGCAACAGGCGGCGGTCGAGACCATTCTCCAGCGCCTGGTGACGGCGATCCCCGAGTCGCCGTATCGTTTCACCGTGATCGTCGCGGACAACCCCGCGATCAACGCGTTTGCGGCACCGGGCGGCTACCTGGTGGTCAACCGGGGGCTCCTGCGGGCCACCAAGACGCCAGAGGAGCTGGCCGGGGTCCTGGCGCACGAAGTGCAGCATGTGCTGCTCCACCATTCCCTGCGCGCCATGGCTCGCGAGGTCCCTCTCCGAATTGCGATCGCCGCCATGTTCGGCGGGGACGCGTTCGGGGATCTGGCGGGACGTTTCGCCGGGACCCTTGCCGCGACCCGCTATCAGCGCGGAGACGAGATGCAGGCGGACCAGCGGGGATTGGCCTTGCTTCAGGCGGCCCGGGTGGATCCGCGCGGCATGGTGGACTTCTTTGCCACGCTGGCCGCGGAAGGGCGAGACGCGCCCCGGCTGGCGACGTATCTCTCCAGCCACCCGCAAACGGGCGACCGGATCGCGGCGCTGGAAGCCATGATTGCCGATGGCACCCCGGCTCCGGCGCCCCTCCTGCCGGACTATCCGTGGGAAACGGCCGGCGACTCCTGTTTCGCTTCGCTCGAAGGGCTTAGGCCGCCAACTCCCGGTCCACGGCGAGGGCCGGCTGGCCCACCGCCCTCATGAATGCTTGGTACACGCCCGGCGACCACGACGCGCGGCACCGGGTAATCTCTGAGACCGCCTGCTCCGCTGACATCGCCCCCCGGTAGGAACGGGTGGTGGTCAGCGCGTCGTATACATCCGCGATCCCCACGATCTGCGCCGACAGGGGGATCTCGTCGCCCATGAGCCGGTCCGGATAGCCGCTGCCGTCGTACTTCTCGTGGTGCCATCG
>DATECF010000208.1:0-3026 GCA_035287045.1 Gemmatimonadales bacterium
GCGGCCAGCTCCGTCAGCTGACTCTAGACCACCATCAACTTGGGGATCAACTGCTTCACGGATGTTACTGAGAGATCTGGCGTGCTCCTGATCAACGCTTCGTCAATGAGGGCGCTCAGCGAAGTTTCCACCGCCACCGCGGCGGCCGCCACGCGTTGGTCCACTGTCCGCTGGTGCCGTCGTCGGTCCCACCAAGGCAGGAACAGCGCGACGAGCGCGAGGACCGCGACCGCAACTGTGGACCAAGCGGAAAGCTGCTCCGCGAGGCCCGGCTCGTCGCCTTGAAGGGTGAGCAGGGCAGCGCACACTGAGGTGACGTACACAGCGGGGCCAGTCACGCCCTGAACGTAGCAACCGTAGCCTCACCCGCAACCCGTGCAACGTGCCTCAGAACGGGCCCACCACCGCACCAGCCCATCCTGATTGGTTAGGAACGCCCCGGGGCATGGCACGCTCCGGATCGCCGTTGGCCCTCACGCGCCGGGCATCAACCGCAGCTCCGGCTGCCGCTCAGGAAGCACCCCCTGGCGCCGCAACCACTCGCCGAACTGCCGCTCGTCCATAGCCTCGAGTTCGCCCATCTGCTCGGGCGTCAACACCTCGATCGCCCGCAGCAACCGCTCGGTGAACTGCACCTCCTGGGGCACCCGGTACACCAGCCCGAGGCCCTGCATCATGGCCAGGAACTTCCCGTCCTGCTCGGCTTCTTCCTGGACCGCTCGGATCTGGAGGTTCGGGTGGTTCCGGTATTCCCGCCTGAGCGCCGCCAGCGTCGAGCGCCGGCGTAGGTAGCGCTGCCAGAGCTCCGCCCCCAGCACCTCGGAGTCCATGCCCCGGAGAGTCCGCAGATTCTCCTGCTGGACGCGTTGGACGTCCCGCTTGATCGTGGCGAGCGACACCCCGAGCTGGTCGGCAATCGCCTCGGCACCGAGGCCGTCGGCGAGTAGCCGCTGGACCCGCCGGCGGCGGATCTCGATCGTGCTCTGCGTGCTGCCCTGCGTGCGGGCCATTACCCTCGCTCACCGTCGCCCACCCGCCGCGTCCCGCGGACGCCCTCAACAAGCTGATGATTGACCCAGGTGCGCGCCATCGCATGCAGCGACCCATCCGGGTAGACCACACGCAGCGCGACGAATCGCTCCATGGTCTCGCGCCGGAAGTCCAGATCGACGCCTCCTAGCTCCGCCCACAGGGCCCACGGTGGACCCTCCGGAAAGCGGGCCCGCCACAGCCAGTCCCATTGGCGGCCCCGTTCTGTCTCGCTCGTCCGCAGGTCGGCGAGCTCCGCCGGCCGGTCGATCCGCGATTCCACGTCAGGCCAGGTCGCCAGCATCCGGGCGGGCGTCGCTCCGCCCATCACGGCCACCACCGTGGTCGGTCGCTCGAGGCGGCGGAACCCCTCAAGCACGTCTCTCCAAGTGGCACTCTCCGCCATCACGCCTCCCGGCATACTGTCATTCGGCTTTCCCCTGGAACCACCGCGCGCACCGGGACTTCGGCCCGCCGGCGCCTCTGAGTTTGGGTCATTCCGGCCATCTCCTAACGTTGGCTTCCGCGCAGTCCGCCCCCGGCTGGGGACCACCCAAAGAACCGTCATGCGCCGAACCCGGCGGTCATCTGTGGGGCGCCGGCGACAGCTGTGGGCTGCGTGCGGCGGGCCTCCCCTAGCGAGCGCGGCCTGGTGGCAACTTTGGTGGGAGCCTGGGGCGGAACCGTGGGTCTCTGGCGGACTCAGCGGGAAAGGGCTGGACCGCGGTGTACGACGGAGAAGGACGGGGGCGGAAGCCGAAGGACCCCGGCGGAAATCTGCCGACGCCCTTTTAAGTCCCTTGCGTCTACCGATTTCGCCACCCGGGCGATCCGCTGAAACATCGCGACTTGCGCTCGACCAGGTAAGAGCCGTGGCTGCGTCACCCGGTCGTTAGCGCGCCGAGTTTGCCCGAAGGCACTCTGGCCGGTAGCCCGCCGCAAGCTAACGCAGGTGAACCGAGTCCGCAGTCTCGGCGAGTTGAGCGTCCCCCCCGGCAACCGATTGGAGCGGCTGGGTGGAGACCGTGCGGGGCAGCACAGCATTCGCATCAACGACCAGTACCGGGTTTGCTTCCGGTGGGAGGACCGCTATGCCGACGACGTCGAAGTCACGGACTACCACTAGGGGGTCCAGGGGAAAGCCCTTGGTCGGGCGCCGGCTACCGACGCACCGCCCGCCTACCCATCCGGGCGAGATGCTGCTGGAGGAGTTCCTCAAGCCCTTAGGGATCACCCAGTCAGCCTTCGCGGCTCGCCTTAGCGTCTCGTTCCCCCGGCTGAACGAGATCATCAACGGGAAGCGCAGCGTCACGCCCGATACAGCCCTCCGACTTGCCCGGGTGACCGGCATGAGCGCGGACTTCTGGCTGGGATTGCAGCAGGATTGGGATCTGTGGCACGCGCTGCGCTCAGACGAGGCTGCCGAGATCACCCACCTGAAGCCGCTGGCGCGCGCCGGGTGAGGGCGCGCTAACCGCGATTCGTTACAGCACGGCGGTAACCGTCGCGCTGGGCGGGCCGGCGCCCGCCCGGTTCAGGGCGAGCACCCGGTACTCCAAGTCCACGCCGCGCGGCTGGTCGCGGAGCAGCTCGATGGCGTCCATCGACGTGGCGACGTCCTCCCACGAGCCACCCGGCTTCCGGCGCTGGACCTGGTACACCCCGACCCCACCGCCGTCCACGGGAGCATTCCACGCGAGCAGCAGCCAGGTGTCGCCCTGGTCCCGGATGGCGATGTCCCGCACTTCTCCCGGGGGCTTGAGAGCCGTGCGGGGCCGCCGGCTCCCCCAGCCGAGCTGCGCGAGCTTCTCCGGATGCCGGCGCACCATGACCTCGGCGTAGCGCAGGTTGGCTCGCATGCTGTCCTTCATCGTCTTGAGCGCCTGGTTCTTGTCGACGCGCCGGATCTTGGTCTCGGCCCTGGAGGTGGCGAGCGCAGTGTTCTTCTCCTGGTAGGCGTCGAGTTGCGCCGACAGCTCGGCCGGCGGCACCGGGGG
>DATECF010000209.1:0-6927 GCA_035287045.1 Gemmatimonadales bacterium
CTGCTGGGGAACCGCAACGCCCGGCTCGACCTGGGTGATTTTCTGGCCTGGGTGAGGGCGACCGGCGTCAAGCCGTCGGCCGAACTCTTGGCGCGGGTCACCGCCGCAGCCGGCGCGCGACGGGAGACGCCATGAAACGGCCGTTGGCGCTTCTGGCCTCCGCGCTGGTCCTCTCCTGCTTCGATGGACCCGTGGCCGGGGAGGTCACCCTGTCGCTCACCACGCCCAACACCGACGACGGCGCGGTGTCGTTCACGGTCACGGTTCCGGCCCCCAACGAGATCACCGGGGCGAGCGCCGTGTGCGACGGGTGCGAGGTGTTCGCCACCAGAGTGAGCACCACCGAGCTGCGTGGGATCGTGACCGGGGACATCCCGGCGGGACCGGTGGTGCGGGTGGCCGTGTCGCAGGCCGGGCCGGATCAGGCGTACCAGGTGCAGGTGCTGGCGGTCGCCTCCCGCCAGTTCGAAGAACGGGCGCCCACCCGTTATACTCTGTCCGTCCAACCATGACACCTTCGACTGGTATCGCGGCGTTCATCGCCGTCGGCGTGGTGTGCCTTGCCCCGTTATCCACGCCGCTCGCCGGCCAGCAGCGCCGCGTGGAACAGTTGTACACGGCGGACGGCCTGCGGTTGGATTTCCCGCCGGACGGCGTGTGGCGGTTCAAGGCGCGAGGCGTGGCCGAGGCGCGAGCTCAGGCGTTGGGGCAGGGCAGGCTTGAGGCCCTCAACGCCCCGCAGGCGGCCGTGATCGGCGGCGTTCTCAAGGACACGCTCTTCCTGCCCTCGTTCCTCGTGGGATTCAGCAACACGGACACGACGGCGCTGCCCGAGCCCGCGGCGTACGACTCGATCTTCTATACCTCGGTGCCCAAGGCCGGGCGGGCGTACACGCTGAAGACCTTCTACCAGGAGATGTCGAACGGCGTGTTCCACGTGGCCGGTCAAACCTTTGACTGGGTCCTGGGAGATAGCAGCAACACGTATTATCTGGACCCCCCGGACTGCTCCGCCAATCCCCTGGACTGCCCTCAAGGGCGCCAGCGGCTGCGCGAGCTGTTCGTCGAGGCGCTGGCGCAATACGACGATTCGGTGGACTACGGGCAGTTCGACAACGATGGGCCTGACGGGGTCCCGAACTCCGGCGACGACGACGGCTTCGTGGACCTGGTGCAGTTCGTCCAACCGGTGCGCGGGGCGGAATGCAGCGGCCCCGGATACAACGCGCACCACTGGTCGCTCGCGGGTCTGGCTAACAACCCCAGCGGTCGGTACACGACTGGCGACGCCAAGTCCAGTGGTGGATTCATCACCGTGGACTCGTATCAGATCGTGGCGGGCGTCGGCGGCACCGGCTGCTTCAGCGACACGCAAATCATGGCGATCGGGACGTCCGCGCATGAGCTGGGGCACGGGCTGAACCTCCCGGACCTCTACGACGTGAGCGGCGCCACGGAGGGCGTGGGCGAGTGGTCCCTGATGGGCTCCGGGAATTTCACCAGCCTCAACAGCCCGGCCCATCTCGATGCTTGGTCCATGCTGCGCCTCGGCTGGGTGGCCGCCCGCGAGCTCGGCGCCGCGGGGACGTACGACGTGGGTCAGGTGCAGACGGCGGACACAGTTTTCCTCATTCGTCCGCTCGGCACCAATCCCAACAACGAGTACTTCCTGTTGGAGAACAAGCAGGCCCGCGAGTCGGACACCTACAACATGCAGACCGGCGGAGGCGCAGGTCCCAAGCTAGGTGGTCTCCTGGTGTGGCACATTGACTCCACCAAGACGGATGCCACGGATGTGAGCCTCAACCAGGTGAATGCCGGTTCGATTCACGGCGTGGCCCTGGTCCAGGCAGACGCGCAGCGGCACCTGGACAAGCAGCAAGGGTCTGGCGGCAACCGGGGCGACGCGGGCGATCCGTATCCGGGCTCCACTAACAACAAGAAGTTCTCGTACGGCACCAACCCCAAGGCCGTGAAGAACAGCGACACCACGGCCTTCGTGGGGTTCGAGATCGATTCCGTGACCATGCGTCTGGACAGCAGCATGATCTTCAAGCTGTCGTTCGGCGGGCCAACCGTGGTGCGGGCCACCGATTTGCAGGCCCAGGTGAGCGTGGACGGGACCAGGTACAGTCGCTTCTCCCAGCTCCTGGCCCCGGGTTCGACGCACACCATCGCCATTGACTCGGCGCAGCTCACCACCGACAGCCTGACGCAGTACGTGTTTCAATCCTGGTCCGACGGCGGGGCCATCTCGCACGACATCACCGGCCAGCTGGAGGGCGACTCAATCTCGGCAACCGTGAGCATCCGGTTGCGCGTGCGGGCCACGGCGTCCGGCAGCGGGACCATCACCCCCACCCCCGCGGGCGACGTCGCGAAGGGCATCTACGTGCTGAAGGACTCCACGCTTTCCCTCAAGGCGACGCCCGGCGCGGGCAAGATCTTCGTCGGCTGGTCGGGAGACACCACCAGCGCCGCGGACTCGATCAGGCTCACGGTGTCCAAGAAGTACACCGTGACCGCGTCGTTCGGCGATCAGCTCGCGGCGTCGGCGGGAATGCCGCCCGCGCCCGTCATGGGCAAGGCCTACACGCACACCCTCACCGCGACCGGCGGGACGGGCAGCTACAGTTGGCAGGTGATCAGCGGCGCCCTGCCGGACGGGTTGAGTCTGAGCTCCGCGGGCGCGATCAGCGGCATTCCGGCTACGACGGGCAGTTTCTCGGCAACGGCCCGGGTGACGTCGGGCTCCCAAACCGCGGAGGTGGTCGTGGCGCTCACCGTCACCGCCCCGGTCCTAGTCGCCGCCGACGTGGTCTCGCACGTCCTGGGTACCCGCCAGGCCCTGTCGGCCGACCACCTCAAGTACCTGGACCTCCTGGGGAACAACAGCGGAGGGTTCGACGTGGGCGACTTCCTGGCCTGGGTGGATGCCACGGGGGCACAGGCCCCGGAGATCGCGGCGGCGCTGGCGCGCCTGGCTCCCGCTGCGCCAACCCTGGAGCAGGGAAGGAGGAAGCCATGAGCCGGCGCCTCCGGACATTGACCCTGCTCGCGGCCTTCGCCGTGGCAGCCGGAAGTTGCTCGGGGCCCGTGGCGGGCGAGCTCACCATCTCGCTGGCGACACCCAACAGCGATGACGGCGCCATCGTGGTACGCGTGACGGCGTCCGAATCCAAGGAAGTCACCAGCATCGCGGTGCTGTGCAGCGGCTGCCAGATCTTCAAAGAGCAGCCCAGCGCCACCGAGGTGCGGGCCGTGGTGACGGGGAACCTCGCGGCCGGACCGCTGGTGCGCATTGGGGTGTCGGACACCAAGTCGCCGGACGCCTATTCGGCGCAGATACAGCAGGTGGCGAGCAAGACCTACCAGGTGCGCGCCCCCAGCGGCTATTCGCTGACCGTCGGACAGTAGGCGCTAGGAAGGCTGTTTCACCAGCAGCCAGCGCGTCCCGCCGGCCGTCTGGTCTTCTCCCGCCCAGCGGTACGTCCGCAGCCGGATGGTATCCCGTGCCAGGACGCCGGACATCTCGCCCATGGGCTCCGCCTGCGCGCGCGCCTTCACGGTCAAATAGACCACGCCGTCCGCGTCCACCCGGCCTCGAGTGGGCTCGAAGAGTGATTGCTCGATGCCCACGTTCCCCTGCATGAGGAACGCCATGCTGACGCGGAAGGTGGGGCCCGCGAGGGAGTCAATGGCGAGCTCGAGGATGGGGCCGCGCCGCGTGCCGCCGTCGGCGCGCAGCCCCCACGAGCCGGCCAGGCTTGCCGGCGCCTGTGGGCCGGCGGCAATGGAGAGGCTGGCCGCCGAGTCGGCCGCGCTGTCGGCCTGGTGTTCGCCGCCGGCGGGCAGCGTTCCGGGGCGCTGGCCTCCGCCGCATCCGGCCAGCAGGACGGTGTGCAGCAGCAGTGGAATGACAGTTCGCGATCGCGAGGGCATCTTGCAGTTAAGGTAAGGCCGGAGTGCCATGACCCACAAACACGCAGCCACGCTTCTCGTCCTCGCGGCGTGCGGCCGACCCCCTGTGCCGGCGGTGCAAGGGGCCTCGCCGGCATCGGCGGACACCGTCGCCCAGGGGACGGTTCGGATGACCGGGCCACAGGAATCCGCGCAGCTGGTACTGAGCGGCGAGGCACCGGACGTCGCACTGATCGGGCCGCTCGCGGGTGAGCTCGGCCGGCTGGTCGGTGCGCGCGTCAGCGTCACCGGCTGGCCCGCACGCAATCCCGCCGCGGTTCCGGAGCGGGCGGTGGAGGTCGCCGCGTACGAGATCCTCGCCGTGGACGGTGAACGGCCGTACGTCGGCATTCTGGTGGGGCGCGACAACCGGCTCTGGCTGGCGGGGCAGGACACCCTTGAGGTGGTTGGGGCGCCGCCCGATCTTTCGGCGCGCATCGGCGCCAAGGTGTTCGTCACCGGTGTGATGCGCGGCGGGCAATTGGAGCTTCGCTCCTACGGTGTGATTCGCGACCCGTAGTCGTTTTGGCTTCCTGCGGCCTCTCCCGCCTCTCCCGCCGCTCCGGTAGCTTCGTCCACCCTCTCCTCCTCGAGTCCCCGCATGACCTCCGAGCCCGCGCGCGAAGCGCAGTCCGGTCTCGACCCCTGGACCGTCGCAGAGCTGCCGGCACCGCCGAACCCGAAGGGTCTGGCCTGGATCGGCACGGTGGGGCCGGGCGTGATCGTGCTCGGCGCCTCCATCGGCAGCGGCGAGTTCTTGCTGGGGCCCGCGGCGTTCGTCCGGTATGGGCTCACCCTGCTCTGGGTCACGCTGATCGCGGCCTTCCTGCAAACAGTGCTCAATACCGAGCTGATGCGGTGGACCATGGCCACCGGGGAGCCGGTGTTCACCGGGTTCATGCGCACCAGGCCCCGCGCCACGTTCTGGGCCTGGGTCTACGGCATCCTCTACTTCCTTCAGGTGGGGTGGCCCGGGTGGGCCGGCGCGGCGGCGGGGGCCATCTACTTTCTCGCGGCAAAACGCCTGGCGGGTCCGGACGAGGCCAACCTGGTCTACCTCATCGGCGTGGGGACGTTTCTCGCCTGCGTGGCGGTGTTGCTGGTGGGGCGCCGGATCGAGCGCACCCTGGAGGTGCTGAACTGGATCCTGGTGGTGTGCATCATCGGCGGGTTTCTCCTGCTGGCCCTCTTGCTCGTAGGCCCAGCCACGTGGCTCGATGCGGTCGCAGGGTTCATTGGTTTCAGCCCGGCGACGGGACGCTTCAGCTTCCTGCCGCAGGGCGCAGACTTTTTCTTAATCGGCGCTTTCGCCGCTTACTCCGGGGCCGGCGGGGTGATCAACCTCACGTTGTCGAACTGGGCGCGCGACAAGGGGTACGGCATGGGCCAGGCCGCGGGCTACATCCCCGCCGCCGTGGGCGGAAAACGGGTGCACCTCGCGCACAACGGTTTCACCTTCCGGCCCACGCCCGAGGCCCTGGAGCGGTGGCGCGGCTGGTGGCGCATCGTGCGGGTGGACCAGTGGGGCATCTACTTCATCGGCGCGCTGCTCGGCATGGGGCTCCCGGCGTTGCTGTATGTCACCTTCATCCCCGCCGGCAGCGACATCCGGGGCCTGGGCATCGCCGCGGCGCTGGCCGACGCCGTGCTGGAGCGCGGTGGTCCCCTGCTGGCCGGCGGCGTGGCGTTGCTGGGCGCCTGGGTGCTGTTCAAGACCCAGCTGGACATTCTGGAGGGAACCGTCCGGGTGCTCACCGACATCATCTGGACCGGCAACCGGCGGGTGCGCGCCGCCCAGGACGCCGACGTGCGGGTGATCTACTACGCGGTGCTGACCGGCGTGGTGGTGTGGGGCATCTTGGCCCTGAGACTCACGCAGCCCATCGTGCTGCTCCAGCTGGGCGCCAACATGGCCGGGATTGTGTTCATCATATCCTCGCTGCACCTGCTCTACATCAACACCACGTTGCTGCCGCCCGAGCTCCGTCCCCCGCTGTGGCGGCGGGCGGCCCTGGTGGCGACGTCCCTGTTCTACGGCGTGTTCGTCACGCTCTGGCTGGCGAACCTGGCGTAACCGCCGGCCTCAGGCCCACACCACCGGCACGCGATAGGGCTCGAACGCGCGGTCTGACGTGAGGATCGTGAGGCCTTCGTCCAGCGCCTGGACGATAAGCAGCCGGTCGAATGGGTCGCGGTGATGTGGCGGCAAACTCCGGAGCAAGTCGCCGTGCCGCGCCGTGGCGGCGAGCTCGACGAAATCATACATGGGGAGGATGTCCTCGACCGCGTCCGGAAAGTCGAGCCTGCCCAAGGCCTGTTTGATGCCGATTTCCCAGGCGCTGATGGCACTGACCACCACGAGATCGGCCCGCTGCACAGTACGGACCGCAGGGGGCCGGAGTTCATCGCGATGCCAACGAATCAGGACGTTGGTGTCGAGGAGCAACCTCACAGGGGCTCTTCGAACAGGCGCTGCACTTCCGGGGGCAGCGGCGCGTCGAAGTCGGGCGCGACCCACCCCTTGCCCTTTCCTTTGCCTGGCACGCGCAGGTGGCGCGTATCCTTAGGCGCCAACGGCACCAGGCGGGCCTTGGGCTTGCCCGACTTGGCGATGATGATCTCCCGGCCCCGGGCGGCCTCTTCCACCAGCTCGGAGAGGTGCGTCTTGGCATCGTAGAGGCTCACCGGCTCCCGGAGGGCCGTGGTCGTGGACTTTTTGGGCTTGCGGTACTTTGCCATGGTCTGCCTACCCCTTTTCGGACTCGAATCCTAGCCGCCTTGACCAAATTGGTCAAGGTTGCCAGTTGGCGATCGGACGGCTCCTGACCGGCGAAAGCAGAGAGCCAATAGGCGGCCGGCTCGGGGGTGTCTATCTTGCGGCGTTCGCGATTCGGGGCGGTAGCTCAGTTGGGAGAGCACCGGCTTTGCAAGCCGGGGGTCGAGGGTTCGAATCCCTTCCGCTCCATT
>DATECF010000210.1:0-2214 GCA_035287045.1 Gemmatimonadales bacterium
CTCGAGGTCATGGGGAACGGTGATCCAGCCGACGTCCGGATCCCGGCCGCAGTGGCTCAGCTCGTGGTCCACCACCGCCAGCCGTTGCCACAGCGTCAGCCCACCCCAGGCCGTCCAGGAGTAGACGATCACGAAGTCCACGTCCGCCAGGAACGCGAGCTCGGGCGAGGCCTTCTTGGCGCGCGCCACGGTCTTGCAGCCGGCATGGCCACCGAGCTTCTGCTTGAACAGGTGGGCGACCCGGGCAGCGAGGAGCTCACCGTGATACGCCGTCCGCAGGAGCTTCGAGAAGGCGGCCGGCAACTGGGCGTCCATATACGTGGTGTCGATCGGCCACTCGCTGAGGTTGCCGATCTCGGCCAGAGCGAGGCGGACGTCGTCGGCACCCAGCCCCTTCGGGAGGCCCTCGAGCTCGTCCATTACTTCCGTCCTTTTCTGTGAAAACGCCGACGGTGGATGTGGTTGATGTAACCAGCGATGGGCGGCGTGGCAGGATCGTGGGACGCTATCGCAGGCTTCGGTGAGTCATCGGGCGTTACGTCGGGTCTTGGGTCACGCCATCCTCTGGCATCACCCTCTACCGCGGGCGACTGAGCGTCGTGGCCAACGTCTTCGATTCCCCTTGGGGCCATCGGCGTAACCTCCTCGCGCTCAGGCACTTTCGACGGCTCCGGATTGGGGGGCAGTGGCCCGATCGTGGGACCCGAGCACGGCCGCGATCGCTGCCGCCGGCCGCTGTTGGTCCCGCTGCAGGGCGTACCGTCTGGTCATCGACGGGGTGAGGTGACGCATCGCCCGCTGGACCGCTTCCTCGGGAATGCCGGCGTTCACCAACCATTGCGCGTAGCAGTGCCGGAGATCGTGCAGCCGGACGTCGCCCACCTTGGCCGCAGTGCAGGCCCGCCGCCACAGTTCCCGCAACCGCCATTGGCCGACGGGGCAGGGGATGGCGCGCTCGAGCCAGGGCCAGAGCGCCGGGTCGATCGGCACCACGGCGTCCGAGCCCCGGGTCTTGGTACCCGGGATGTGCAGCTGCTTGGTAAGCCGGAGGAGATGTTCCTCCCGACACGCGAGGTACTCGCCCACGCGCATGCCGGTCGCCACGATCGCCACGGGCGCCGCGCGCACGTGCTCCGGCAGCTGCTCCACGATCCTCCAGAAGGCCGCCGGCGTGAGGTCCGGTACCCGGCCTGGAATCACCCCAACCGGCGGCATGGCCTCGAGGATCCGCTGGCGCGTGGCCCCGTCCACGTGCACGCTCAGGAACCGGGACACGAACCCCCGCAGGTGCTTCCAGTGGTGCAGGCCGCCGCCGAGCGCCATCTGCACGCCGCGCCAGTCCAGGTGCAGGAGATCCCCGAGGGTCCATCGGTCGTCCAAGTGGGCGGCGCGCTGCAGGGCGTGCCAGGAGACCGTGTACCGGGTGCGGGTGCCTTTGGCCGGTGCGCTCTGGGGCAACCAGGCGTCCACCACCACCGCCAGGGGCCGCTCGAGCGTGAGCGACGCCATCAGGTCGGCCACGCGGCCGGCCCGGTAGGCCCCGACCACCGCCGGCACCGGGAAGACGGCGTCGCGGACCGCCTCGAGCACATCCCAGCGCCCTTGGGTGTAGAGCTCGCGCAGGATCGCGACGCGGACAGTGTGTTCACGCTGCGTCGTGGCCCCGGTCAGTCGAGCGATCCGACCGATCACCGGCAGCCGGATGTCGCAGCGGTAAACGCGCTTACGTGGCACGGAGCTCCTCCAACCAGGCCCTCACGTCCGCTTCCCACCAGCCGACGACCCGGTGGGACACCTTCACCTTGTGGGGCGCGTTGGCGTACACCCACTCCCGGGAGACCTGGTTCCCCAACATCATGCGGACCTCATCCACGGTCAACCAGCGGCCGCGATCCGGTGGCGGCTTGGGGATCTGGAGCACCCGGGCCGTGGCGCTCTTCATGATCCAAGCCGATCAATCGCGTTCACGGCTTCGACGCCTCCGGTGGGGGCGCCCCACGCTCGGCCTCCACAGGTTCCAAATATCGCACGGATTTCCCAAGGGAGTGCGCGTAGGCGATTTCGCGCCGCGTCGAGTCCCCGATGTAGCCGCCCACGTTCACCACGAGCACCTGGTCCGCCAGGTCAATCTTCCGCAGGTGGAGCGCGTCCATTTTCTCGGCTACGCCCTGCTCCTCAGCAAGGTGGTCATCCACCGTGGTGTACCAACGGGGT
>DATECF010000211.1:0-9171 GCA_035287045.1 Gemmatimonadales bacterium
CGAAACCCTGTCGGGACAGGGGGTGCGGTTCGCGAACCTGGTGCACCCGCAGGCAGTGGTCCACCCAACGGCACAACTGGGTGCTGGCAATGTGGTCGCCGCTCTGGTCCGGATCGGGCCGCAGGCGAGCATCGGCAACAACAATTTCTTCTCTGCCTTCTGCAATATTGAGCACCATTGCCGAATTGGCAGCCACTGCACCTTCGGGCCCGCGGTTTTCCTCTCGGGGAGCGTGGAGATCGCCGACAGGGTGCTGTTTGGCACCGGTATCCACATCGAGCCATGGATCACGATTGGCTGTAACTGCATCATCGCGTCCGGGGTGACGCTGACTCAGCACGTGCCAGATGGTCACTCAGCACGGACGACAACCCTTCCAATCATCGGAGCCGTGGGACCCGGGTTTGCAGAGGCGGATAAAGATCGAGAGTGACCGCCAGCTCCCCGCCCGGAATGGATTGGCCATGACGGCTTCGCTGGGAGTCGCGGTGGTGGGGTGCGGGCTCATTGGGCGGCGGCGCGCGTCCGAGGCCGCCGCCGACCCGCGGAGCCGGTGCGTGATGGTGGTGGACACCGACGCGGCGGTGGCCGCGCGGGTGGCGGCGGAGGTGGGAGCGGAGCCCGCCGAGGACTGGCGCCCGGTGCTGACTCGGCCGGACGTGGGCGCGGTGGTGGTGGCGACGCCCAACGGGTTTCTCCGGGACATCGCGGTAGCATCCCTGGACGCCGGCAAGCATGTCCTGGCGGAGAAGCCGATGGGCCGGACGCTGGCCGAGGCCCGGGAGATGCGCCAGGCGGCGGAGCGGACGCGCCGGGTTTTGAAAATCGGGTTTAACCATCGGTATCATCGCGCGATCGCCGAGGCCCGGCGGCGCGTGGCGGCCGGGGCCATCGGCGCCCTGGTCAACGCCCGGTGCCGCTACGGGCACGGGAGCCGGCCCGGCTGCGAGCGGGAATGGCGGGCCAGCCGCGAGCTGGCTGGCGGCGGCGAGCTGACGGACCAGGGGGTCCACGTGCTGGACCTCTTGAACTGGTTCTTCGGCGCCATCCCGGTGAGCGCGTTCGCCTGGCTCCAGACCGCGGTGTGGCCGTTGGGGGAGCTGGAGGACAACGCCTTTGGCCTGCTGCGCTACGGCTCGGGCGCGGTGGCGTCGCTCCACGCCAGCATGACCCAGTGGAAGAACCTGTTTTCGCTGGAGCTGTTCGGAACCCAGGGGGCGCTGGTGATGGAGGGTCTGGGGCGCAGTTACGGCGTGGAGACGCTGACCGAGGTGCGTCGCAAGCCGGAGGGCGGCGTGCCGGACGTCGAGACGGTGCGCTACGAGGGGGATGACCCTTCCTGGTGCCTCGAGTGGCAGGACTTCCTGGGTGGGGTGCTGGAGGGGCGGCCGATGCTGGCGACCCCGGACGACGGGGTGGCGGCCATGCGGGTGCTGGATGCCCTCTACCGCTCCGCCGATTCCGGAGCGCCAGCCAACCCGTGAGCGCCAGGGGACGCCGGCCGGGGGTCTTCCTGGACCGAGACGGCGTGCTGAACCAGGTGGTGATGCGGGACGGCGCCCCCGGGTCCCCGCGGCGCGCGGCGGAGTTCATGATCGCCGCGGAGGCGCCGGCGGCCGTAGGGCGGCTGCGCCAGGCGGGATTCCCGGTCCTGGTGGTGAGTAACCAGCCGGACTTGGCGCGCGGGCACCTGGAGCAGGCCGAGCACGACCGGATGCTGGCCGCGCTCAAGGCCGCGGTGCCGGTTGACGACATCGCGGTTTGCCCGCACGATGATGCGGACCGGTGCGCCTGCCGGAAGCCGCAGCCGGGGATGCTCCTCATGCTGGCGGAGCGTCACGATCTGGACCTGGCGAGATCGGTGCTGGTGGGCGACACGTGGCGGGACGTGGAGGCGGGGCGGCGGGCGGGGTGCCGCACCGTGTTGCTGGCGCGGGAGTACAATGGAGATGTCACCGCGGACGCGGTGGTGGGGACCCTGGCGGAGGCGGTGGACCTGGTACTGCGGCAACCCTCGCGGTGACTATCTCAAATGCGGCCCGCCAGGATCAGCAGGCGAAACAGGGCATCGTCCAGTAGCCGGGAGCGCCGCACATCGGGTGCCATGGCATAGGCCAGGCGGGCCCCCAGCGTGACTTGCGAGGCGACGAGACGCTGGAGGACCCGGGTGTGCTCCACTGGCAACCGGGGGCCAAAGCTGTTCAGCAGCTCCTCGGCAAGCTCACGAGGATAGAAGGTCCACCGGCCGCGCTCGACCTTGCGGAACCGTTGGAGCAGGGTGCCGACGTAGGTGGTTGACGCCCCAATGAGATTGCCGCCGTGCTGGCGATACCGGACCGTCACGGCCGGATCGTGGACCACGTCCCCCAGGACGGCCGCGACCACGTAGGACCACCAATCGTGATGGCGAAGGACCCGGGGCGGCCGCTCGACGAGCAGGGCGCGCAGGCTCCCATTCATCACCATGGTGCAGCCGTTGAGGGGGTTTTCGGCCAGCGCCCAGGGGAATCCCACGCGGCGCGGCGGGCGTGACACGCCGAACGGGCGGCCATCCTGGTCCACGTACTGGACGCGAGAGGAGTAGAGCAGGGGCACGGTGCGCGGCCGTGACCCGAGCATGGCCAGCGCGCGCGCCAGCTTGTCCGGCAGCCACTCGTCGTCCTGGTCCGCGAAGGCGAAGTACTGCGCTTCCGGATCGGCCCGTCCGAGCAGCGCGAAGAAGCTGGCGGCGGAGCCGAGGTTGTTTTCGGTGAAGACCCGAACGCGAGGGTCTCGGGCGGCTTGGCGCCGGAGCAGCTCGCGCGTGCCATCGGTGGACCCGTCGTCGCGGATCGTGAGCGTCAGGTCGACGCCCGATTGCCTGAGAATGCTCTCGAGTTGTTGATGGAGAAACGCTTCGCCGTTATACGTCGAGAGCAGAACCTCGATCCGTCCTTCAATCACGAGGCCTCATAGAGCGGGAGCTGCCCGGCGGCGGTCGCCAGCCCCGGGTGCGCCGCGTCCCGCGCGGAGAGCAGGGGGGCCGAGACCGGCCAGACGATGCCGATGGCGGAGTCGTTCCAGATCACGCCGCGCTCGTCCTCGGGGTGGTAGTAGTCCGTGCACTTGTACTCGATCTCGCTGAGCACGGCCGGAACACAGTAGCCGTGGGCGAACCCCGGCGGGATGTAGAACTGGCGCTGGTTCTGCTCCGACAGCTCTGTCCCCACCCACTTGCCGAACGTGGGCGAGCCTCGGCGGATGTCCACGGCCACGTCGTAGACCGCCCCCCGCACGCACCGGACCAGCTTGCCCTGCGGGTGCTTCAGCTGATAGTGCAGGCCGCGCAGCGTGCCCGGCACCGATCGGGAGTGGTTGTCCTGCACGAACCGCTGCGGCAGCCCCGCCTCGGCGTAGCGGGTGGCGTGATAGGTCTCCAAGAAGAAACCCCGCTCGTCGCCGAACACCGTGGGCTCGATGATGAGCACGCCGCCCAGCTCCGTGGGAATGACCTTCACCTCGATGCCTCCTCCACCCTGAGCTGGTGCAGAAAGCGGTCCAGGGCGTCTTGCCACGGGGGCAATGCGTGCCCCGCCACGGACTCGAAGTGCGCGGTGTCCAAGACGGAGTGTGCCGGCCGCGTGGCAGGAGTGGGATAGTCGGCCGTCGTGCATGAGGTGAGCACCCGACCTACTCCGGCCGCTTCGAATACCCGGTCCGCCACATCGTACCACGTGGCGCGCCCCGCGTTCGCCACATGCAATATGCTCGTGGACCGGAGCCGTGTCGTCGCCGGCTCCCTGGTGAGGAGGAGCCACGTGGATCGAGCCAGGTCCACGGTGTAGGTGGGCCGGCCTACCTGGTCGTTGACCACCCGCGTCGCCTGTCCCGCCCGTGCGCGGTTCCACATGGTGCGCGGGAACGAGCGTCCCGTGAGCCCGAACAGCCATTGGGTCCGGATAATGAGGTGGTGGGCTCCGCTCGCCGCCAGCGCCCGCTCGCCCGCCAGCTTGGAGGCCCCGTACACGCCGAGGGGGTCGGTCCCGTCGTCCTCCCGGTACGGCCGCGTGGACCGGCCGTTGAAGACGTAGTCGGTGCTGTAATGGACAACCATGGTCTCATGGCTCCACCGCTCGACCGCCCGACCGATAACCCCCGGCCCCTCCCCGTTCACGGCGAACGCGAGTGCCGGCTCGTTTTCCGCCTGGTCCACGTTGGTGTACGCCGCGCAGTTGATCACCACGTCCGGCCGGGCGTCGCGCAGGGCAGCGGTCACCTGGTGCTCGATGGTGACGTCGGTGGCGGATCTGGTGTGCGGAAGGACCTCGACCGTACTAGGGGCTTGGGCCATGAGATCGCGTGCCAGCATGCCTCCGGCACCGAACAGCACGACCCGCATCTACACGCGGCGCTTGTGGGTCCGGGGGCGAGCGGCGCGGGCCCGCCGGGGCCCTAGATACATCGCATTCGCCGCCCGGTAGGCCTCGCTCAGGACCCGCTCCCACCAGCGCCGGTGTTCAACGTACCAGTTCACGGTCTCACGCAAGCCGTCATCCAGGCCCTGCCGCGGGCGCCACCCCAGGTCGCGTCGGATCTTGGAGATGTTCATGGCGTAGCGCCGGTCGTGTCCCGGGCGATCGGCGACGAACTGAATGAGGGACTCCGGCTTGCCCAGGGCCCGTAACACCCGCTTGACGATCTCCAGGTTGGGCACCTCGCACTCGCCGCCGATGTTGTAGGTCTCACCCACCGCCCCGCGTTCGAGCACGGTCCAGACGGCCTCGGCATGGTCCACCACGTGGACCCAGTCGCGGACGTTCTGGCCGTTGCCATACACCGGCAGTGGCTGGTCGGCCAATGCCCGGGTGATCATCAACGGGATCAGTTTCTCCGGGAACTGGTAGGGCCCGTAATTGTTGGAGCACCGGGTGAGGATCGCGGGGATCCCGAAGGTATGCACGTGCGCCCGTACCAGGAGATCGGAAGCCGCCTTGCTGGCTGCATACGGGCTGTTGGGTCGAAGGGGAGTCGTCTCGGTGAACGCCGGATCGTGCGGTCCCAGGTCGCCGAACACCTCGTCCGTGCTGACGTGGATGAAGCGGAATGGCCGCGGGCGCTGGCCCAGCTCCGCCCGCACCGCCTCCAACAGCATCAAGGTGCCGGTGACGTTGGTCGCGAAGAAGGGCTCCGGACCCAGGATCGAACGGTCCACGTGCGACTCGGCGGCGAAATGCACCACGGCATTGACCGTCGCCCAGTCGCGGGCTGCTCCTGCGGTGTCCGGCAGACCGCCGAGGAGTCGGGATACCAGTTTGAAGTCGCTGATGTCCCCGTGAACGAACTGGTAGCGCCGCTCTCCCCGGACGCCAAACGCGTCCTCCACGTCGGTCAGGCTCTCGAGATTCCCGGCGTACGTGAGGAGGTCGAAGTTGATGATCCGGAGCGCGGGGTGCTGCTGTAACGCCCAGCGGATGAAATTCGAGCCGATGAAGCCAGCGCCCCCGGTGACGAGCACGCTGGTGGCCTGGAACGGGCTCACGGCGAGTCCCACACCGAATCGCGGTAGCCGCCCTCACGCACGACGCCCAGCAGATACTGGGCATACGCGTTGCCCTTGAGCGCGGCCGCCAGGCGTTCCAGTTGCTCTGCGTTGATGAAGCCCATGCGGTAGGCGACCTCCTCGATGGCGCCGATCTTCAGGCCTTGCCGCTGCTCGACCGCGGCGACGAACGACGCCGCTTGCAGGAGCGCTTCAGGCGTGCCGGTATCGAGCCACGCGATGCCGCGGCCCAGCACCCGCACCATTAACGAGCCACGCCGTAGGTAGGAACCGATGACGTCCGTGATCTCGAGTTCGCCGCGGGCCGAGGGCTTGAGGCCGGCGGCGATGTCCGGGACTTCCCGATCGAAGAAGTACAAGCCCGTCACGGCGTAGTGTGACTTGGGCGCTTTCGGCTTCTCCTCCACGCTGACGGCGCGGCCCTGCTGGTCGAACTGCACCACACCGTATCGTTGCGGGTCCGCCACGTGGTAGGCGAACACGACGGCACCCTCAGTCCGGGCGTTCGCCTCCTGCAGCTCTTGTCGGAGTCCGCCCCCGTAGAAGATGTTGTCCCCCAGAATCAACGCGGCCGGCCCGCCGCCCAGGAAGTCGCGGCCGATGAGGAACGCCTGCGCCAGCCCCTCGGGACGAGGTTGCGCTGCATAGCGGATGCTGATCCCGAGCTGTGATCCGTCACCCAGCAAGGCCTCGAAGCGGGGCAGGTCCTGTGGCGTCGAGATCAACAGAATGTCACGGATGCCCGCCAGCATGAGTGTCGAGAGCGGGTAGAACACCAGCGGTTTGTCGTAGACCGGGAGCAGTTGCTTGCTGGTGCCGACCGTCAGTGGGTAGAGGCGGGTCCCGGATCCGCCTGCGAGAACGATGCCCTTGTGCAAGACCCCTCGTTCTGCCCTGTGTCTAAAGTTTCGTCGCTATCAACGAGATCGGCACCGTACTGCACGGTGCTCGCCGGGATTTGGCCCAAACTCCGGGGGAAGTTTCACCACGATACCGGCCGTTTTCAAGTACTTCAAGCAAGTAGGCGCTGCTTGCTGGCTAGTCTTCCGCAGCATAGGTATTTTCCCCGCGCCCGGGGGGGGCGTCGCGGACTCAGTGGCCCTGACGCTGGCAGAAGCGGAGGAGGTATCCTGGGAACAACCGTGAACGGGATGGGAGCCATGTCGTTTAGCCGTCGGTACTGCGAGCAAACGGCGGAGATTGCGCGGAGCCTGCCGGGAGATCGCCTGGAGGCGCTGGTGGACGCGCTGGCCGCGGTGCGGGCGGGGGGTGGGCGGTTGTTCTTCCTGGGCGTGGGTGGCGGTGCGGGGCACGCCTCCCACGCGGTGTGCGATTTCCGCAAGCTCGCCGGCTTCGAATGCTACACGCCCACGGACAACGTGTCGGAGCTGACGGCCCGAATCAACGACGACGGCTGGGAGACCAGCTACGCCCGGTGGCTGGAGGGCAGCCGGATTGGGCCGCGGGACGCGGTGTTCGTCTTCTCGGTTGGGGGCGGCAACGCGGACCAGGGCGTGAGCCTCAACCTGGTACGCGCGCTGGAGCTGGCGAAGCGGGTGGGCGCCAAGGTGTTCGGTGTGGTGGGACGGGACGGGGGCTACACGGCGCGGGTAGCCGACGTCGCCATCGTAATTCCCACGGTGGACCCGGAGCTGGTGACCGCGCTTACCGAGGCTTTCCAAGCCGTGGTCTGGCACCTGCTGGTGGCGCACCCGCGCCTGCGGGTCGCCGCCATGAAGTGGGAATCGTTGGGACGATAGCCGGTTCCGGCGTGCGGGTCATCCATTTCGCCACCATCTCGGTCATGCACCGGGCATTCAACCTGCCCCTGGCGCGCTACCAGCGCGGGCGGGGTCTCCAGGTGGAGTTCGGCTGCGGGGAGGACATGCAGCCCGGCAACGTGTCCGCCGTGGCCGAGCTTCAGGCGGCCGGCTTTCCGGTGCACGTGGTGCCGTTCCCCTATGCCATCCGTCCGTTGCGCGACGCCGTCGCCCTCTTCCGCCTCTGGAGATTCTTCCGTGGCGAGCGGTTCGACGTGGTGCATACCTATGCTTCGAAGGCCGGGTTTCTGGTGCGTACGGCGGCGTGGCTCGCGGGGGTTCCGGTGGTGGCGCACACGGCGTACGTGTTCCATTTCCGCATGTTTGCTCCGGGGCTGCGTCGCGCCCTGTTCGTATGGATCGAGCGGGTGACGTCCCGGTATACCGACGCGCTGTTCTGCGTGGGCCCCGTCCTGTACGGCGAAGCGGTGCGACATCGCCTGGCGCCGGCCGATCGACTCCAGATGATCGGCGGTCCGGTGGGGGACGTGGAACGCTTCGAGGTGGCCCCCGCGGAGGCGGAAGCGCTGCGCGCGGAGCTGGGCCTGGCCCCGGGGACGCCGGTGGTGGCCTGCGCCTGCCGGTTGGTGTCCTACAAGGGCGTAGACACCCTGCTGCGCGCGGCTCGGCGGGTGCTTGACGCCGTGCCGGCGGCGCGCTTTGTGATCATGGGCAGCGGGCTACTGGAGGGCGAGCTCCGGGCGATGGCGGCCTCGCTGGGGATTAAGGACCAGGTGACGTTCACCGGCTTTCGGATCGACGGCCGCGACGTGGTCCGCCTGTTGGCCTTGGCGACGGCGTTCTGCCTACCCACCCGCTACGACGCCTATCCCATTTCCTTCACGGAAGCCATGGCGATGGGCTGCCCGGCCGTTGGTCCCCGAATGGACGCGGTGGCGAGCATCGTGGCGGACGGCGTGACCGGGCTCCTGGTAGAGCCGGAGGACGACGCGGCGTACGCGGAGGCCCTGGTGCGCCTGTTGCGGGATCCCCCGCTGCGGGCCCGCCTGGGTGAGGCCGCGCGACGGCGGTTTCGCGAGCAGATGGATCCCCGCCCGACGTACCAGGCTGTGACCGACACGTACCGGCGCCTTCACAAACCGGTCTGACGGGGGACGCGCCGTTCACATTCGGTGGTCCAGGCCTTTCCCCGTTTCGGCGTGCTGAAAGGTCGGCAAGACGGACACCAGCAGAGACCGCAGCTCGGCGGTCGTGACCGGCCGGTCCGGCTCCGCGATCAAGCGTTCGATGGCCCGCGCGAACGCCACCGCGCGGTGGCTTCCCTCCGAGGCCTGCCGGATGCCGAGCAGGGTCTTCAGACCGATCTCGACGGTTTCTTCTCTGGCTCCGACGAACTGTTCAGTGGGTTTCTCCCCCGCCGTGTCCGGCTCGGTCAGCAGCACGGGATAGCTCCCTTCGGGACGCTGTGAGGCGCGGGCTCGCGCTTCGTCTTCCGTGGCGCAATACAGCGGTTTGAGACCGCGCGCCTTCAGAATGGCCTGGGCCACGCTGGAGAGCTCCACCGGCTCCAGGGTCCCACCGGTGCGGGGCACCACCGTGTGGCTGGAGGGACCGCACACGGCGGCCAGGGCACAGATCTGCGCCGCCTCCTCGTGGGTGATGAGATAGCGGCTGATGTGCTTGGGCACGGCCAGGGGCTGCCCCCGCTCGAGCCGCTGCAGGAATCCGTGCAGCAGGCTGCCGTTGGAGAAGGCGACGTTGGCGAAGCGGGCGCAGGTCAGATGTGCCCCCCCGTGCTGGAGCGGGCCGCCGAGCGTGAGCATTTCCTGGACCCGCTTGGAGGCTCCCATG
>DATECF010000212.1:0-2260 GCA_035287045.1 Gemmatimonadales bacterium
CACCAGCACGCCGATTGAGACCCAGATCCAGAGCTGACCCCAGAAGTCGCCGACGAAGCCCGCGGCTATCCCCGAGGCGAGCAGCACCAGAATCGCGACGTCGGAGGCCGGCAGGGCGTACTTCGACAGGTCAAGCAGGGCCGTGATCCGCACCGTTTCGCGCTCGCCGCGCAGTTTGAGCGTGATGAAGATGGAGACTCCGTGGGCCAGGACAAAGGTGAAGCCGCCCAGGATGTGGGCGAAGCGGAGCCAGGGCTGCCAGTCCATCGGTCCTTCTCCTGTCTGCCTATGCGGCCGCCGGCTCGCGAACGAGGGCCCACGCCCGCAGCCCGATCGTCACCGCCAGCCAGAAGACGAGCATGGCGTTCACCGGGTGGAGGGCGGCGACGAACGGAGTGCCATCCCGCAGAGAGGGCAGGCTCGCCTGGACGAACGCCAGCACCAGCAGCGCCGCGGTCCACAGCAGCAGCCGCGAGCCGACTCGCCCGATCGCACCAGCGACCAGGATGAGCACCGGGGCCAGCGAGAGGCTGTAGCCGAAGTCGATGTGCGCCTTTGAACTGGAGGTGGGATCGAACAGGAACAGCCCCGCGAGGAGCACCTGGTAGATCACCCCGGCCACGAAGAGCCAGGCTAGGGCGGCGTACGCCCATCGGAAGCCACGAACCACGGACACCCTCCTGTCAACGCGATGATCGGCGGTGCGCAGGATAACGCTCCCGCCGCTTTGGCGGATGCGGTATCTCGGCCGGCGTCTAGGCCGGCTCCCATTGGAAGTTGCCGGTGAAGAGCCCGTCCACGAACCCGATCTGATACCCGAGGTAGATCCCAAGAGCGAGCGACAGCACTCCAGACCCGACGGTCAGCCATCGGTTAATTCGCTCCGAGCGCGTGCGCGAGACGAGGAACGGCAGCCCGATGACGGTGGTCAGCATCGCCATCCCCGCCGCGACGCCGAGGCAGAAGATGACGAGATAGGCGATCGCCGTGCCGGTGTCGGAGATGGTGGCCAGCACTAGGAGGGCGACCGCGGCGGAGCCAGCCAGGCCGTGCACCAGCCCGACCACGACGGGCCGAGCCAGTTGATACCAGCCGAACGTGGCAAGCAGGCCGGGATCGGATCCGTGCCCGTGCAGGTGTGCATGGTCGTGGCCATGTTCGGTGGGCTCGTCGGCATGAGCGTGCAGGTGTGCATGGTCGTGGCCGTGGAGGGGCGCGGGCGGGGTGAGCCGCTCGGTGATCTGTCGCATCGCGCCGGTCAGGTTCAGGATGCCCAGCGTGATGAGCATGACCGCCACCGCGAGTTCCATGGCCAGCCCGACCGGTGGGGGGATGATCAGGTTGAAGGCGATGATTGCCGTCCCGACGATCAGCACGGTGACGGTGTGCCCGAAGCCCCACAGGGCACCGATCACGGTGCTGTGCAGGAATCGCTGGCTGCGCGACAGGATGGTGGTCACCGCAATGACGTGGTCGGCATCGGTGGCATGCCGCATCCCGAGCAGAAAGCCGAAGCCCGCCAGCGCGAACAGCTCCGTCATGGGCACCCTCTTGCAACGAGTTGCATTAACTGCGTGCCTATACTACCGCCCATGCTCGCCACCGGATCACTCGCCGAACCCTGGTCGAGCGTGCGGCAGCGGCTGCGCGATCGGGGATTGCGCTGGACGCCCCAGCGCCGAACGGTGGTCGCGGTCCTTGCTGCAACGCGAGGCCACGTCACCGGTGTCGAGCTGATCGAGCGCTGTCGCGCCATCGACCCGTCCACCATCCCATCCACGGTGTACCGCACCCTCGACGTCCTCGAGGCGATCGGGCTCGTCCGCCACGGCCACGGCGCCGATGGGCGGGAGGAGTTCCACGTGCGGCCGGAGGAGGAACACGGCCACCTCCACTGCGCCGGCTGCGGAGGACGGTGGGAGATCGGGGCGGAGCCTGCGGCCGCCATCGTGGAGTTGCTGCGCGTTTCGGAGGGCTTTGCCGTCGACCTGTCCCACGTGACCGTGGTCGGTCACTGCGCGGCCTGCACCACGGCCGGCCGATCGTGAGCGAGATCACCTTCCTCGATCTGCCCGCGGCCACGCTCGACTCCCTGCGTCCCGGCGATGCGGACGTGGCGATTCTCGGGGTGCCACACGGCGTGGCCTATCCGAACCCGGGGCTCACGGCGGGATGTGCCGACGCACCCGCGGCCATCAGGGCACGCTCCCGGCGCCTTGCCGCCTTCGTCTCGCACCACGACTTCGACCTGGACGGACCG
>DATECF010000213.1:0-3836 GCA_035287045.1 Gemmatimonadales bacterium
CGGGAGCCAGAATCTCCTGCGGTCGGTCCAGTCGGCCGGGCTGTCGCACCTGACGCCGGTGCTCGCCTCCACGGACGATCCGTGGTCCATCAGCCGCATGCTGGCGCAGACCCGCACCGTGGTGTGCTCGGAGCAGGGCGCGGCCCGCCTCGCCAACACGCTGCCCCCCGACGTGGAGGTGATCGTCTCGGACCGCACGCTCGACCGCGGCGCCCTCGAGATGTTGCGCGACGCCTTGACCCAGCTCCCCGCAGACCCCGTGTGACCGGCAGTGAAGGGTTCGGCGCTCACGACCCCTGCCGTTGATCGAGGACTCCGGCGCCACGGCTACGCGCTGAGCCCGGGCACGCTCTCCCCGATCCTCCCTGGCCTGGCCGAGGCTGGCGGGCGCTGACCTCCACGCGGGTGCGGATCATGGAGCGGGTGGCGGAGGTGCTCGCGGTCGCGACGCGCCTGGGGCTGACCTCGTTCGGCGGCCCCATCGCGCATCTCGGCTATTTCCGCGAGGAGTACGTGGTCCGGCGCAGGTGGCTCGACGAGGCGACGTACGCCGACCTGGTGGCGCTCTGCCAGTTCCTCCCCGGCCCGGCCAGCAGCCAGGTCGGCATCGCCATCGGCGTCTCGCGGGCCGGTCTGCTCGGCGGCCTGGCGGCCTGGCTCGGCTTCACGCTGCCGTCGGCCATCGCGCTCGTGGCCTTCGCCTACGGCATACGCGGGCTCGGGGTCGCCGATGCCGGCTGGCTGCACGGCCTCAAGGTCGCCGCGGTCGCCGTCGTGGCCCTGGCGGTGTGGGGAATGGCGCGAGCGCTCGCGCCGGACCGCGGGCGGGCGACCCTCGCCCTCCTCTCCGCCATAGGTGCCCTCCTGTGGCCGACCGGAATGGCGCAGGTCACCATCATCGGGCTGGCGGCCCTCGTGGGGTTGCGCCTCTTGCCCGGCGCCGCCGCCCCCGCCTCCGCGCCTGCGCGGCCCCCCGTCAGGCGCCGGCTGGGCGCCGCCGCGCTGGTCCTGTTCTTCGGTCTGCTGGCCGCGCTGCCGATCGCGCGCCAGCTCGTGCCGAGCCACGCGCTGGCGGTGTTCGAGAGCTTCTTCCGCGCAGGGTCTCTGGTCTTCGGCGGGGGCCATGTGGTCCTCCCTCTCCTCCAGGCCGAGGTCGTCCCGCCCGGCTGGGTGGCTGGCGAGCAGTTCGTCGCCGGCTACGGCGCCGCTCAGGCCGTGCCCGGGCCGCTCTTCACCTTCGCCGCCTATCTGGGAGCTGCGATGGGGCCAGCGCCCAGCGGCGTCGCGGGCGCCGCACTCGCCCTGGCGGCGGTGTTCCTGCCCTCCTTCCTCCTGATCATCGGGGCGCTCCCGTTCTGGGATGACCTCCGCGGGCGATCGGGCTTCCAGTCGGCGCTCCGCGGCATCAATGCAGCCGTGGTCGGGCTGCTCCTGGCCGCCCTGTACCACCCGGTGTGGACGAGCGCGATCCGGGCCCCGGCTGATGTCGCCCTCGCCCTGGCGGCCTTCGGTCTGCTGGCGTTCTGGAAGGCCCCGGCCTGGCTCGTCGTGCTGCTCACGGCAGGCGGCGGCGCGGTCGTCTCCCTGATCGCCCGCTAGCAGGCTGGTAGAGTGAAGGGCGAGCGCGGTCGTGTACAGGTCCGGCGGCGCCCCACTGTTTCCGCCCTTTCGGGCCGGTGTCCATTCGCCGAGTGGACCATCACGCGTTTCTCGCCCCTCCTCATCGAACCGGACGTGCGGTTTTCCCGCATCCGGCTCTCGGACGGGTTTCACACCGAGGCATGCGCAGGCCGCTTCAATTGAAAGCGCCGCAACTGGAACACGCCCAGTTCCCCGAAGATGCGCTCCGCGGGGTAGCGCCTCGTCCCTCGCGCAGGGACCTTGTGCCTCCGCCCCAGAAAGTGCCGCACGCGTTCGCTGACATAGCGATCAACCGCCCGGTAGGCCTTGGCCCGGGTGCCGTAGCTGAAGTAATTCGCCCACCCGCGCACCACGCGGTTGAGCTCCTCCTTCACCTCGCCCCACGGGCCTTGGTTGCCCGGTCGGAGGATCTGCCGGATGCGTCCCTTGACCCGCTTCACCGCCCTCTTGCCAGGCGCGGCCCCCACGTACCGATGCCCGTTCTTCCACGACCGCATCGGCCCAAAGGTGTAGCCCAGAAAGTCAAACGCCTCGCGCCGCCCGTCCACCACCCGAGTCTTCTGCTCATTGAGCGTCAGCCCCATCGTGGTGAACCACCGCCGACTCTGCGCGAGCACCTCCCCGGCCCCAGTCCGACACAGGACCACGAAGTCGTCCGCGTAGTTCACGAGTCGCGCCCCGTACTGTCCGTCGAGCCCCCGGAGACGAAACACCCGCAGATAGCGATTCATGTAGACGTTCGCCAGCAACGGCGACACCACCCCACCTTGCGGCGTGCCGCGCGTCGCCCGCTTCCCGCCCGTGTATCGCCACCCGCCGCCCTCGGTCGGTTCCGCCACTGGCGCCTTCAGCCACCGCTTCAGCAACCCCAACAGCTTCCCATCACTGATGCGGCGCGCCAGCGACTTCATCAAGTCCGCGTGCGGAATCGTGTCAAAATACTGCGACACGTCGGCGTCAATCACCTCTGTGTGCCCGGCGTCCAGCGCCCGGTGCACCTCCTGGACCGCCTCCAGCGCCGTCCGGCCCGGCCGATAGCCATAGGCCGTGGGTTCCAGGTCCGCTTCGAAGATCGGCTGCAAGATCAGCAAGGCGGCGGTTTGCACCACCCGGTCCCGAATCCCCGGGATCCCCAGTGGCCGCTCCCCAACTCCGCCCGGCTTCGGAATCCGCACCCGCCGCACCGGTTGAGGCCGGTACGTCCCCGTACGCAGCGCCTCCCCTACGGCGGCCAGCCACCGCTCCACACCCGCTGTCTCGATGTCCTCGAACGTCACCCCATCCACGCCCGGCGCCCCGCCGTGCTGCTTGCTGACCGCGTAGGCATGAGCCAGAATGTCCGCCCGATACACCTTGTCGTACAACAGGTAGAACCGATAGGCCGGTTCCTGCTTGGCCTTGGTGTACAGCGCCTCTTGGAGCCGCCGGAGCTTGGGTGGAGTTGCCAGGCTCATGCCAATCTCCCGCCCCTTGGCCCGTTGAGACACACCCCGAACCAGGGTCCTCTCCCTCCCCACCAGTTCTGTTGTCTGGTGAGTCCAAACGGTACGGTGGACCCCTCCGACACCCAGCGCGGCTCCCGCCTTCCGGAACTGAGAGCCGCGACCCCTCGCCGCGCTGGGGCTCCCGCTTGACGCCATGCTCTGTGTCGACGTGCCACGCCCCCTACCCCGGTGAGCGATCGCGCCTTCATTGGTCGGTTACTCCAGCGCAATCCAGCGGCCTTCCCTGTTTTCAGGGCAGGTCGGCGCTCACGATTTCCTTTCGAGGCCTGCTCGGGCTTCACACGCGTTGCGGCCCGTCGACTTGCCGACCCACCCAAGGTGGGCCCCTGTCCCGAGAGCTTCAGCAATTCGGTTGCCCTCCTCACTGCCTCGGTAGCTACTGGGGTGCACCGACAACTCCCCAGGCCGGACTTGCACCGGCAAGAACACAGCACCTTCACGGCGCACCTGAAAAAGGCCCATCTGCTTCGTTGGCGCCCTCGGCCGCACGCTCAACGTACAGCGAGTACGCCTCGCGCGCGGCCGTCGGGCGCCGCCTCACATCTGGACCCTGTTGAGCGACCGGAGAACTCCTGAGCATCGGGCTAGTCCTGGCCCGCGGGCTTCTCTGTGTCGCGGCGGCGTGCGGCCTGGCGGCGAGCGGCCCAGCCCTCGCGTATCTCCTGCCGGCCCCGCGCCACCGCCAGCGCG
>DATECF010000214.1:0-2527 GCA_035287045.1 Gemmatimonadales bacterium
ACCCCTCGTCGGCCCGCAGCTTGCCGCCCAGCAGGGTGAGCCGCGCGACTCGGCGCTCCCCGCCGCGGACACCTATCTCCGGCAGGGCAACCCCAATCAGAATCAAGGCACGGAGTCCGTGCTCAAGCTCCAGGCGAGCGGGAAAAACCGCGGGCTCCTCTGGTGGGACCCCGTGACGATCAGGGGCGCGGTGGGCGCTGATTCGCTGGTGTCCGCGCGCCTCGAACTCACGATTGCGCTCAACGCAGACAACTGGGGGCTTACCGGGCGGACGATTGACCTCCACCGGCTGACGCAGGCGTGGCGGGAGCTGGGGGCCACGTGGAACTGCGCCGTCGACACCGATCCCACCAATCCGGTGGCCGACTGTTCGGGGGAGACGGCGTGGGCCATGGACGGGCCGAACCCGCGGCCGTGGGTCACGGTGCCGACGGCCACGCAGCTCATCGCCACTGGGCTCACGGGCGTCGTCACCCTCAACGTGACTGCCGACGTGGCCGACCCGCTCCTGGGGAGTGGCGTGCTGCACGGCTGGATTCTCAAGAAGACCGACGAGGGAGCCAGCGGCAGGGTGGACTTCGGCTCGCGGGAGAGTGTGAGTCCGCCGCGGCTGGTGCTGACGTCCGTGCAGCAGGCACAGGACACCAGCCGGCCCCCGATACCGGATTCCTTCACGTATCCGGCGGACACCACGCTGTGGGTGGCGCCGCCGCCGAATGTTCCCTCCGACACGCTGGTTCGATACTACCGAACGGTCATCGGCATTCGGTTCGACGACACCACCAGCGGTATTACGGTTCGCAGGGTGTTACAGCGCTATGGCGCCACCATCATCGGTGGGCTGCCCCGAGCCCGTGAGTACATCGTGCGCGTGCCCGATCCGGGGCCGACATTCGACGCGCTGGCCAGGCTCATCGGGGCGATCTCGAATGAGCCGGGCGTGAAGTACGCTGCGGGGGTCACCTTTCGGAACTTCGTCAAGCCGTATGGACGGTACCCCAGCGACGGGATCGGGGGGCAACGCCGAGACTGGCTGGGCGCCGCTACGGACGCGACCCGGGCGTGGCGACAGATCCGGGCGCCGCTGGCATGGGGGTGCGAGACCGGCGCCTACGATCAGGGACGCGTGAAGGTCGGAGTGATTGACTTTCTGTTCGATACGTCTCGAGACTTCGATGGCGCCTCTGTAACCCTGACCCAGCCTGGCGCCACCGATGTCACTACCGACCCCCAGCTGAGGGATCCAGTGAACCGATCCCACGGCACGGCCGTGGCTGGCACGCTCGCGGCCACTGGTGACAATGGCATCGGTGGTGCGGGGATGCTGTGGCGGTCCGAACTGCAGCTCTTCGCGCTCTCCCGGGGTGATTCGCTGACCGTGCGGGACCCCTCGGTTTACCTTGCCGAGGAGGTCTTCCCAGAGGCCAGGGATCGTGGCGTGCGGGTTCTGGTTGTGTCCGTGACGCAGGGAGGAACAGATTCCCTGGCGCTGTCCCGACTCCAAGCCGCTATCACCGAGTACGTGGATGCCGGCCGAGGGAACCTGTTCGTGTTTGCGGCTGGCAATGAGAATTCCAGGGAGCCGTTGGCCCGCTTTCAGCAGGCGCACGCTACGCATTTGGGGTTAATGGTGGCCACGGCGAGGTTGTTCGGCACCCGAGCTGATCACATACTCATCGTCGGCGGAACTGACGCGACCGGGGCACTCTGGAAGACCGACGAGCGCCACGCCAGCAACTTCTGGTTCGGTGCCACGGAGATCGCGGCGCCGGCCACGGCAATAAGGATGCTGGTGCGGGCTTCCGGGGATTTTCCCGAGGGGGCCCTGGTGTCTGGCGGCGGCACATCCCTCTCCGCACCCCTGGTCGGCGGTGTGGCGGGCTTGCTGCTGGCGATGGATTCCACCCTCACCGCCGCCCAGGTGAAAGACTACATCCTGCGCGGGGGCCGGGAGGCCAAGGGCTGGAGTGCCCCAGGCGTCCCCATCCTGGCCACACCGGTCGCCGGCGCTCCGGAAGCCGTCTACCAACTGGATGCCTACGGGGCGCTCACCTTGCTGGCCCGCGAGCGGCGCAACACTCCCATTTGCGGATTCCCGGTGGGCTTAAGCCTCGACGGCAGTGAGGTCGTGCTCCATCGCAACGTGGACCAACGGCTGGCCATCTCGGGGGTATCGGCCATCTCCGTGGCACAGGGTGGCCGCCGCCTAGCGCTCCTGCAGGGAAGCACGGTGCTTGAGACCGACCACCACGGCGGCATCTTGCGCACCATTACCGGCGTGGACCGGCGCTGGTACCTCGAGACCGATACGGCCGACGTGGTCAGCGACGGGCAGCGGCGCGCGACCGTGATCCTCCGCGGGGCCGGTCGCGTAGATACGATACCCATCAGCGCTCGGGTCCCGATTCCATCCACGTGGGGAGTGGAATCACCGGTCACCGTGGTGCCGTCGCCCGACGGCGCCTGGTTTGCCGCCTACCACGAGCTCCGGGACACGGTGCCGCCCCCGCCCCCACCGCCCGGCGAG
>DATECF010000215.1:0-2235 GCA_035287045.1 Gemmatimonadales bacterium
CGGAGGGCGGACCTCACTACCGCGCCGACCGACCTTTCCGACCTGGTGGTCCGCGTGCAGGGCATGGTGCGACACCTGATCGAGGGGGATGTCGTGCTGGAGGTTGGAACGGCGGAGGACTGCATCGCCCGGTGCGACCCCGGGGCCGTCGAGCAGATGGTGCTGAATCTGGTGACCAACGCCAGGGACGCGATGCCGCGGGGCGGGACCGTGCGTATTGCCGTCTCGCCCGCCGTGGTGGACCGCGACGCCGCGGTGCGGCCGTCATGGCTCCCGCCGGGCGAGTTCGTGCGTCTCTCGGTGGCCGACACCGGTTCGGGGATGGATGAAACCACCAGAGCCCGGGCGCTGGAGCCGTTCTTCACCACCAAGCCGCCGGGGGTGGGCACCGGCCTGGGACTCTCGATGGTCTACGGCCTGGTCAAACAGCAGGATGGTTTCCTGGACTTGATCAGCGAGCCGGGGAAGGGCACCACCGTGCACCTGTACTTCCCCAGGGCCGCCGGGGCGCCCCGCGAGCGCCGAGTGACGCCCCCGCGCGCCCGGGCCACGCGGGAACGGGTCACCATTCTGTTGCTTGAGGACGATGAAGGGCTGCGACGCGCCGGCCGGCGCGTGCTCGAGCACCTGGGATACCGAGTGCTGGTCGCCGGTGACGGCCGGGAAGGCCTCGCGCTGTTTCACGCGCGCCAGGCGGAGATCGATCTGGTGATTTCCGACATGGTCATGCCGGGCCTCACCGGGGCACAGGTGTATGAGGAGATCCAGCGGCAGCGTCCCGACTTCCCGTTCTTGCTGTCCAGCGGCTACCAGGAACGCTTCGACCGCACGCTGGAGGTGCCGCCGGGCGTACGCGTGGTGCCCAAGCCCTGGACCATCGAGGAGCTGGCGGACGTGGTTCGAGAGGCCCTCGGTGAGGCGCCCATCTAACGCCGCGGTGTTCGCCCCCGCACGATGGCCCGCCGTCCGAAGCGCGACCGCAGCTCGTCGATGGCCTGACTGATCGCCTGATCCCGCTTGGTGTCCGCCAGTCCCTCCGGCTCCGCGGAGAAGAGCGAGAGCTGCGCGGGAGCGTCGTCGTCCAGCAGGCCCGATAGCGCCACCCCAATGAGCCTCGCCGGGCCCGGCCGCGCCGCCCGCAGTCGCAAAAGCAGGGGCCGGGTCACGGCCATGACCGCGCGATCGGAGCTGATGCCTTCGCGCACCGTGTGGCTGGCCTGACGGTCGGTAAAGTCCGCGTCCCGCAGCCGCACCGTCACCGTGCGCGCGCGGAGACCGCTGGCACGGAGGTCGGTGGTGGCGCGGTCCACCAGACGATTGAGATGCTCGGCGAGGGCGGCGTCATCGTTCAGGTCTGCCGCGAACGTTTCATCCCTGCTGATGGAGCGGGCCTGCCGGTCGCCCGGCACGTGGGCACTGTCACTGCCCCGGACCCGATCGTACAGCCACGCGCCGCCGTTCTTTCCCAACCATCCCTGTAAGACGTTCCGGTCGTGACGCAGCGCGTCTTCTACGCTGACGAGCCCGTACTGGGCCAGGCGCTCCTGAAAGCGGGGGCCCACCCCGTGGATATCCGCCAATTTGAATTGGCGCATGAAGTCGAGCTCGGTGCCCGGCTCCACGACGTGCACGCCGGTTCCCTCCTGCCCCGGCAAGGGCTTGGCCACGCCGGCGGCCAGCTTGGCCACCACCTTGGACGTGCCGCCGCCAATGGACACCGTGAGACTGGTTGCCTCTTTGACCGCGTCGCGGATGCGCCGCGCGGTGACGCTGAGCGGCTCGTCGTGGTACAGCCGCTCGGTGCCGCTCATGTCGAGGTAGAACTCGTCGCTCGAAGCCTGATCTACCACCGGGGTGAACTGCTGGAGGGTTCGCCGGATCTCTCGGCCCTTTTGCACGCAGGCCTCGAACGGCACCGGGACCACCAGGGCTTGGGGGCAAAGACGGATGGCCCGGGCCGTGGGCATGGCCGAGTGGACGCCGAAGCCCCTGGCCTCGTAGGACGCCGAGGTGACCACGCCCCGGCCGTCGGCGCTGCCGCCCACAATGAGACACGGAGCCTTCCCGGCTCCATTGGGGTCCACCAACCGCGCCACCGCCACGTAGAAGGCATCGGCATCGGCCAGCAGGATGCGGCGAGCGTCAGGGCACATGGGGAGCAACCGGCCCAGCCGGGAGATGCTCCATGAGATATCGGGTGAGCAGGCTGTACACGTGGTGTGTGGTGCCTTGGCC
>DATECF010000216.1:0-2169 GCA_035287045.1 Gemmatimonadales bacterium
CGGATTCGCGGCAACACGGTCTCGGTGCCCGCTGGCGGCGGATACGGCATCCTGGGTGACGCCGACTCCGTGCTCCAGATCGTGGCCGACACGGTCACCGGTCCGGCCCGGTACGGGGCCATCTGGGTCGAGCCGGGGCCCCGCCGGGCGGAGGTAGACAGTAACCTGGTGAGCGGCGGCAGCGAGGCGGGCATCTACTTGCTCAGCGTGGACACGTTGTTCGTCCGGGACAATACCATCTCCAACGTGACGCCGGGCACGTGCTGTCTCGGTTCGCCTACGGGCGGCATTGTACTGGAGGGCAGCAGCTCGACCAACGTGCAGGCAGACGTGCGGCGCAACCGGATGACCCGCACGACTAACGGGGTCGTGATTCTGCGCGATTACCTGGACACCGTGACCGTCAGGGTGGACAGTAACGCGATCCGCGGCTCGGACTCGATGGGCGTGTGGGTGCGGTACTACAGCAGAGCCCTGCTCCGCTGGAACGCCGTTGACAGCTCCGGGATCGACGGCGTGCGCCTCTCAGACAACTACCTGGCGCTGCCAGCGGCCGTGATGAACTCGAACAACTTCACGCGCAGCCAGCGATTCGGCGTTCGAAACCTGTCGACCTACCCTGTGGACGCCACCGGCAACTGGTGGGAGGACGTGAAGGGACCGGATTGCGGCCCTGGCGTGGGCTGCGATACCACGTCCACGGGTGATAGCGTCTCTACCTATGTGACCTTTAGCCCGTTCCTGACGGCAGCGGTGACGACGGTCCTCCCCGCGCCGCGGTTGCTGGCCACGTTGCCTCTCGCCTCGCCGGCGGCTGCTGTTGCGCCTGCGGCCGCAACGCTTCGGGTGTGGGAGCGGCCGTCCGCGCCTCCGGCCCCGCGGGAGCGGGCTCGGTCGCAGGCGAGCACGGTGCTGGGCGGTGTGACCGCGCCGGCCGGGCCGCGCGCGCTGCGGCGCCTTGAAGCGCTGAGCGGCGCCCGCGCCGATCGCCTGAGCCAACGCCGGGCGGAGCGGGCCGGGTTGCTGGAGCAGCAAGAAGCCCGCCGCGTGGCCCGCGAGCAGCTGCGGGCCGAGCGGCAGCGGGCGCGCGCTGCGCGGGAAGCCGAGCGTCCGGCGCCCACGCCGCCGCCCGGGAGGCCGCAATGAGGCGGTGCGGGGCGCTCCTGGTGGTTGGGCTGCTGCTCGCGCCCGCCGGGCTGGCGGCGCAGGCTACAGTGGAGTGGTACGTGCCGGATACCGCGCTCACCATCCTCACCAACCGCACTGGGACGGCCGAACTCAGGGTCTACAACGCGACCGGGGTGTCGGCCTACAAGATCACGATCTTTGTGGATCCGACCCGGGTTCAAGTGGTGGGTGCAGATACGCTGTATGCCTATCAGCTAGCGCCGCCCACCATCACCCCCAGCGGTGAGCAGGTCACGCTCCGGGCCTCGGGACCGGGGACGACCTACTCTACGGTGATCCTGGCCAAGCTCAAGTTCCAACTGGATAGCCTGGCGCAATTGGGCTCGCTGGTTTCGATCCGCGTGGACTCCCTGCTCGACGGTCTCGGCGCCGACGCCACACCGGGCCACCGCACCGGCTTGCTCAACGTCTGCCAGGCGGAGCAGATCGGCGGCGACGTGAGCGGGGACCGGCGGGTGAACAGCCGCGACGCGCTGGCGGTGCTGACCGCCGCGGTGGGCCTGCCGGTGCCGGGGGGCTTCGACCTGGGCCGGCCGGCTGACGTCGATGGCGATTTGCAGGCCACCTCGCGCGACGCGCTGTTCATCCTGGGGTACGGCATTGGGCTCACCACCTACTCGGCGCCGCTGCTGGGTGCCTGGCTCACCAACAAGTGCGCGCCCCTGGCTCCCGCGCCGAACGACATGGTCTTCTGGCGGTCCGGCAGCCTGTACAAGATCGCCGCCACCGACACCATCCCGACGGCCCTGGGAGTGAGTGGTGTTGACACCTACTACGCCCGATGGTCCCCCGACGGCACCAAGCTGGTGTTCACGGCCTCGATCAGCGCGTACAGCTACGAGGTGATGTCGGTGAACGCGGACGGCACCGGGTTGGACACCCTGACGCTGAACGGCAGTGCCGACTTCGCGCCGGATTGGTCGCCCAATGGCAGCCAAATCGCGTTCGTGTCCGCCCGGGTTTCTCCGCAGTCCATCTATA
>DATECF010000217.1:0-17928 GCA_035287045.1 Gemmatimonadales bacterium
CACCTTCAACCAACTAAACCCCGCACGAGGCGCGCCCTTTGACAAAGACGTGACCGCTAAACCCCGCAGCAGGCGCGGGGTATTGGCAAAACCCCGCACGCCAGGTACCCAAAACCCCGCACCAGATGCACCACCAACTAACCAAGAACATCAACTAACCACCAACGCGGACCCTCCGGCTTCGCCTCCGGGGGCGGCTATGCCGCCGCTTTCTGATTCCCGACCCCCTACCACGCTCTCAGAAGCCCGTGCGCGGGCTTTCGACCTGGTGGGTGACATCGCAGCCAAGCTCGGGATGGAAAGCCCAGCAGCGGGCAACGGTGGAAGCCTGGAGAAGCCCGGCGAGGGAAGAGGCGCACGGAAAGTGCCGGGAGCGGGGGAAGGCGCCCTTTCGGGTGTGGAGCCGGTAGAACCGAAACCCGACCCCTAGTCGGCGCGGTTGAGCTCGGTCAGCACCTCGGCCACGTAGGCTTTGGCCTGGTCGGTCAACAACACCGGGTAGCGCCCGCCGGCCGCGGGGGCGATCTCGGCCATCAACTGCTCGGCGGTCATCAGGCGCACGATCTCGAGCTCGTCCGGGGCGAGGATGTCTTCGACGCTGGAGGCGAAGTCGGCCGGCTCGGTGCGGCCCGTGATCGCGCGCGCCATGGATCCGACCAGGGTGGCCATACGGGCACGCGCCTCGCCGTCGTCCACCTCCGGCTCGGAGGTCGCCGGGGTCGGCGGTGGCGGCGGGGCGGGCTGGGCCGCGGGGCGGTCGGTCACCACCTCGGCCTGGACCGCGACCGGGGCCGGGCGGGCGGCACTCGGGCGGCGGGTCGCGATCGCGACCAGCAACCGCTCGGCCGCCGGCATCACCTTGTCCACGATGATCTCGGCGGTGGACTTCTCCACTCCCACCCCGCCCAGACTCTCTCGCAGGTTGACCCCGACGTTGATCGCGTTCATGACTTCTTTCGTCATCTGCATCACGTCCACCGGCGCCGGCGGTGTTATAACAGCCGGCTTGGGCACGATGTCGAGTACGCCTTTCAGCAACCCCAACATCGCCGCCATTTGCGCGGTCGGATCCGCGGCCGGCGCGGGTGGGGTCGCCAAGCGCATCTCGATCTTGTCGAGCTGGCGCTGTTGCGCGGCGAGCATCTGCGCCAGCATCGGATCCGGCCCGTTGGGTGCCGGGGCCGTGGCTGGTGGCGGTGGCGGCGACCAGGAGAAGTCTTTGCGCGGCCCGGCCAGCGTGATCTTGCGGTTGTGGCGCAGCCGTTTGGTCTTGCCGTCGGCACTCGGGACGTGGCCGAAAAACCGGAACGTGCCGCCGCCGACCTGGGCCACTAAGTCGCCCCCGTGGAGCTCGCCGGTCACGTCCGCCACCCACTCGTACTTGTTCGCACTCGGATTCTGGGCCATCTCCTGGCGAGTCAGGTAGCGGTGGATCCCCCACTCGATCCCTTCAAACTCGGGGCCCTGGATCGTGAACAGAGTGCCGATTGCAGCCTGCTCGGCGGCATCCTCAGGCTCGAGTTCATCGTACAGCTCGGCCTCCGGGGCCGCCGGCTCCACCACCGCGGGGCGTTTCGTCATGGCCACAGATTACCGTAAAATCACAACCGGTTCGCTATTTTTTCACAACCTCCCCGAAGCCCCGATCCAACCGTGCTCGCGGACAGGTTCGGTGACCCGGGGGAGATTCCACTTGACGGAGCGTCCTCACGAGTCTATGACTGGCCTGCGTGTATTACCGCGTTGGCGGTTACAAAGTCTCGCGCGGCACACTGCCGAGCGGAGACGCAGGGACACGGAAGACCTTGGGGCTGATGCGACAGTTGGCCTTGGATGGCGCTCGGCAACCGGAAGTGCAAGCGGCCGCGGTCAGCATCGTGCGCCAGGCCGGCGCCCCGCCCCATGATCACATGGCCGAGCTGATCGCTCTCTACCGCTTCGTGCGCGATCAGGTGCGGTTCACCGATGATCCGGTCAACGTCGAAAAGCTCCAGGGCCCGCGCTACACGCTCGAGGTCTTGAGCGGCGACTGCGACGATCGCGCCACGTTGCTGGCCTCGCTCGCGCGCTCGATCGGCATCCCCGCCGACCTGCGCTTTCGCGTGGTGGCCGCCAATCCGCGCAACCGTGCCTACTCCCATGTGTACGTGATGGCGCGGCTCAGGGGTCGCGACATCGCCCTCGATCCCACTTATCCCGAGAACCAGCCTGGGCGCGAGTACTCTCGAGGCTCTCGGGTCGGAGACTACCGGGTATGAGCTACTGTCGCGTGGATGCGCGCGGGAGAGTGTTGCAACAGTCCACCACACTCTCAGGGCTCGGGTTCTCGCTCAAGCCTCCCAAGTGGCTGCGCAAGGCCCAGCCTGGAAAGATCCTCAAGAAAGCGGCGATCCCACTCGCGGTGATCGGTGGCGCGCTCTTGATCCCGGGCGTGGGCGGCGCACTGGTCGGGGCCGCGACCGCTGCCGGCAGGGCCGCGGCCGGGGCCGGGCGGTTGATCGGCAGGGGTGCGGTCGGTGCCGGCCGCGGGATTTTCGGCGCCGGCAAGGGCGTCATCCGCACCGTCCCCAAGCTGATCCAGGCTCCCAGCTCGGCGCCCCGGCCGGTCTCGTTCCCGGCCGAGTTCGCGCCCACGCCGTTTGCACCGGTCTCGCCACAGGAGTCGATGCAGCCGGTGTCACTGGCCCCGGCCGCGGCCATGCAAGCCGTCAGCCCCAGCGAGAGCGAAGCCGCCCCGACCGCGAGCACGCCCGACCAATCCGGGCTGCTGATCGGTGCGGTCGCGGTCGGGGCCCTGTTGTTGTTCGCGAGTTCACGGAGACGATAGGACCCTAGAACCTTTTGCCCAGGGAGGGCGCGCGCGATGTACTACAGCGGCAGGACCGGCCTCGGCTTCAGTTTGAAACCCCCCGCGTGGCTGCGCAAGGCGGTCGGCGGGATCTGGCAGAAGGGCACCGAGGGCGGGGTTGACATCCCGCTGCCGGGCGGCGGCAAGGGCACGCTGACGCCCGGTGGACAACGCACCACTCCCGGCGCCTTCACGCTGCCCGGCGGGGCGCAGATGGACATGGGGATGCTCGCCCTGCTCGGGGTCGCCCTGGTGGGCGTGATGATGATCTCGCGCCGCCGGTGATCCATGTACCATCTCGGCGCCATCCCGCTGCTCGATCAGAACCTCCCGCTGGAGGCGACCGAGGCAATGACGCGGGTACAGGAGCGAGAGCGGGTGTTCGTCGCGGCGGTGGCCGCGGTGCTCGGCGTGCTCGCCACCCTGGCGTTCCTGCGGAGAGGCTGACATGGCCGACGTCGCGCAGTGGACCGCCGATCAGTTCTGGCGACAGATCCAGTGGGTCGCCTCGCAGGGCCGCACGCAGAAGGCACGCCTCGATCAACAGAAACTCCAGCTTCAGAACGCCTACAGCAGTGCTAAGGCCAAGGGCGACACCGAGACCATGACCGCACTCCAGCCGTTGATCCACAAGAACAGCGAGGCCCGGATCTACTGGGCCGAGATGCGCGGCAAGTTCAACCGCATCGTCGAAGAGGCGCGCGCGTTTCTCGCCAGCCACGGGATTCAGGAGCCGCCCACCCTGGCCGGACTCGGGGTGTTGCCGGCCGTGATCGTGCCCGCCCTGTGGGTCGCTGGGCTGGTCGCGGTGGTGGCGATCGTTCACCAGATCGACGCCGTGATCAAGGATGTCAACGCCGGGCTCGCCAAGCTCGGCCCGATCGGCGGCACCGCGCTCGCCCTGGTCCCGCTCGCCCTGGTGGTGTTGGCCGCGATGTTCTTGTGGCCGCGGCTCAGAAAGGCGGCCGCGTGAGCCTGTGGAAACTGATGAAGCCCGGCACTCAGGCCCCGGTTGGGTTCGTGCGCGGCACTCAGGCCGAGGCCGCCGCTGCGGCCCAGCAGGTGGCGAACCAGAGCGGGCAATCGCTTTCGCTCTCGCGCCAGATCGCGCCCCAGGTCGGCCAGGTGTGGCACGGGCTCACGGGGGATCGCTGCCGCATCGTCGCGGTCTCGGGCAAGCGCATCACGGTGTTGCAACTCGACAGCGGCCAGCGCGTCACCTCCGACCTGGCGGACTTTCTCGCTCGCTACCGGCCGCCGCGGGTGATGCCGCGCGTCAATGCTAAGGATAATCCCTCGCGCACCAAGGCGGCTCGGGCGAAGCGCACGCGACTGTTGGCTGGCACCAGCCGCAAGGCATCGCGGGCCGCCGCGTCCGGTCAGTTCACCAAGGCCGGCCACTACTCACGGCGCTCGGCCTACCGGCGCGGACGCTCGGCCGCGCGCGGCGGATCCGTGCCGGCCTGGGAGAACGGGCACCGAGCCAACCCGGGAGGACGAGAAGCGGGCCGCCAGCTCGAGGCCCTGCTGAAGCGCGCGCGTACCCTGTGGGAGAGCGGACGCAAGGCCGAGGCTCAGAAGCTCTACGAACGGGCGTGGGAGTTCGCCACCCCTCACGGCAACCCGCGTCGTCACCTGAAAGGCCGCAACAACCCCCGCTCTCCACGTGCCGGCGCGGTGGCGATGGCCAAGCTGTGGAACGACTCGCCTGACTACCGGCCGCGTACCACGAAAGTGAAAGTGCCGCCGCGTCCCCGAGCATTGGCCAAGCTCGGGGACGTGGTGTCGCTGGTCTATCGCAGCTCCAAGTACGCGGGCACGCCGGACAACCCGTCCGGCAAGGCCCAGCTTCACGAGCACCGGACTTCTCGCCCGCATCCGGTCCTCGCCGCTGACCCGGACGGGCATCTGCACCTGGTCGGCGGCAGAATGCGCCCTACCGCCGACGGGCTGGTCAACTGAGTCACAGGGAGGAATCACGCCATGGCAGGTGAAGTCATGCTCATCAATCCGCGCCGCAAGCGCCGGCGCACCAAGCGCGCTCGCGCCAGTTCGCGCCCTCGTCGGGTGCGCCGGCGTCGCCGCGCGCTGTTCGCGATGGGGAACCCGCGCCGCCGCCGTCTGGTCGCGCGCCGCGTCGGGCGGCGTGGCCGCCGCCGCGCTCGCGTCCACCGCAATCCACGCCTGCCGTTTGGGCTCGGCAGCTTCCCGATCATGACCATCGGCATCGGCGCGGTTGGCATGGTCGGCACCTACGTGCTGGGCAAGAACATCGCCAAGATGATCCCGCCCGAGTGGAACGTGGATCCGACCCTGGCGCGCGTCGGCAGCAAGGCGCTGGTCGGCATCGTCGCCCCGCAACTGTTGCGGCGTTGGATCGGGGGCAAGACCGCCAACGCGCTCGCGATCGGCGGCGGCATCGCGGTGATTCTGGATCTGCTCTCGACCGCGGTCCCCAAGGAATGGGGATTCCCGAGCCTCGCCGACTACGAGACCGGGGTGCTGTCGGACTACCAGGAAGGCGTGCTCTCGGGCTACGGCCATGGGTTGGACGCGGTCAGCCTGGCGGGCGACTCGGCCTATGGGAATGGAGCGTACTGAAGCACCGGGGTGACTCTGCTCCGTCATCACAATCGGTTGCCACAAGAGGGGTGACCGCCCTCGTTCACCTTCTACGGAAAGGAATCCAGTAATGCAGAGCGCAAACGGACTTCTCGATGTCATCGTCGAACCTCGCTACGACACCGCCACCATTACCGCGCCGGGTACTCTGGCGCTGAGCTACTTCACCGTCCCGGTCGGCCAGGGCCTTTCGGCCTTCGCTGGCGCCGGTGTCGCCAAGAGCTACTCCGACACCAACATGGACCTGGCCGGGCAGCTCCCGGCTGGCTACAACTTCGACATCCTGGGCTTCCGGGTCATGCCGTGCTTCTGGATCGGCGGCTCGGTGGGTGCGGCCCAGGTCACCGGCAAGATCCAGGACGCCAACACCTGGAGCCACGGCGGTCTGTTCACCTTCACCATCGGCAGCAAGCCGTTCCTGCGCGTCCCGATCGACACCATCCCGGCCGGCATGGGTCCGGCTGGGTTCGGCAGCTCGTTCACTGCCGAGTTCGGGGGCGCTCAGAGTCATGGCGTGCCTTCGCTCGACAACAGCTTCAAGATCGGGCGCCAGCCGCTCACGCTGTCTCAGACCCAGAATTTCAACGTGGTGCTGAGCTGGCCGCTGGTGGTGGCCAACACCACCCAGTTCGCGGCCCATCAGCCGGCGGCGGGGATCCCGGTCAGGGTCTTCATGGACGGGTTCCTCAAGCGCATCGTTCAGTAGCTTCGCACTCTCGCCTTAAGGGGCGGGCCGCACTCAGCGGCCCGCCCTGAAGGGAGAACACCTCCACGGAGGGAGCCCATTCCATGAACGTCGCGTTGCAACGCCCCGGCCGGCCGGGATTGATTCCACAGGCCAGCGGCAACGTCCTGTTCGATGACATGTTCCAGTACGCCGTCAACTTCACGTTCGCCGGCAACGAGAACCTTCAATCCACCATCCCGATCCAGGCGGACGCGGACTTCGTCTGCGTGCTGTCCACCTACGACACCAACGTCACGCCCGCCGTCGCCGGTGCCGCCTTCGGCGGCAGCCTGGTCCAGCTCACCGACCTGAGCACCAACCGGGCACTCCAGAACATCCCGGTGGCGGCCAGCACGCTGTTCGGCACCGCGCAGCGGCCGTTCTGGTGGCCGTTCACCCACTGTTTCCGGCGTAACGGCGGGATCGTGGTCTCGGCCACCGGGATCGCGGCGGCCACCGTTCAGGTGGTGCGCTACGTGTTCGCCGGCTACAAGATCCGGCCCGGGTCTTCAGGGCTGCCCTCCTGATGGCTCGCCTTCCCTGGGCTCGTCCGCAGGGGCCACTGGTCGGGCGGCCCCAGGTGGCGGTACCGGAGCTGCCGGCCACCGATCTGAGGCCGTCTCAGCCGGCCCAGTTGGGCAGCGATCTCGGCACTCCGGTGAGGCTGCCGGGGGCCGACTTCCCGCCTGCCGGGGCGGTGGCATTGGATGCAGTCGGAGACGCCAACCTGGCCCCGGCTGCGACCGGGACGCTGATCACGGTGCGGGTTCCCGACAACCTGCGGCTGCGCATCGCCGGGATCGGGTTCGGGGCCGACGACGAGGTGGCGCTGCGGTTTCTGACCTGGGCGATCCTGCTGGACGGTGACCCCGCACCCTCCGGCTACAGTGCCCAGCCGGCCGCGATCGGATCTCTGCGCCAGCTCTCAGAAGTGTTCCTGCTCGCCTCCAGCTCGGTCACGGTCACGATCTTCGTCACCATCGCTACCACCGCCGCCTTGACCTACCGCTACATCTGCCGGCTGCGCGGCTGGTTCTACGTCGAGAAAGGAAACGGCTGATGCCTCAGCCCCCGGTGACCCCGATCATTTCGCGCGAGCTGGTGCGGTTCATCCCGTTCGCCGCCCAGCGCACGTTTCGCAGTGCCGCACTCGCCAACGGCGGCACGTTCGTGGCCGAGTTCGATGTCAGCCTGGCGGTCACCGACCCCAATCAGTTCCTGGCCGGCGCCTTCCCGGGTGCCGCTAATCCCCCGGTCGCGGTCGGCCCCAACCTGGACGCCGCCTGGTTCTCCGACCAGGCCGGGCAGGTGGTGATCGAGTACGCGATCGATCTGTCCTGCACCTATCGCGTGGTCAACACCACGATCGTGGTCGCCAACGCCTTCGGTAACTACTCCGGCACTCGGATCACCGGGCGGTTCGTGCGCGTCACCTTCACCAACAACTCAGGAGTGGCCGCGGTCGTCGAGTTCGGCGTCTACATTCGGAGCACGTAGATGGCTGACGCGATCATCCCCATCAACCAGCAGAACAGCTTCCCGTTGGTCTCGGTCTCGGGCGCTCAGCAGGCCACCGACGTGCGGATCGTGGGCGGCATGGTGGTGAAATATTGGGGCCCGGCCGCGACCGGCATCAGCGGGACACTCGCGACCGACGACGGCAACGGGCACATTTGCTGCGTCAGCAACTATCTCGACATGACTGGGTGCAGCAACGCAGCGGCCGAGGTGCGTCGGGTCAGCACCGTCAACCCCGGCCCCTTGGCGGTCACCCCGTTCCTACTCCAGATGCAGTACCGGCTGCTGAAAGCGACCGTGATGCCGACCAGCAACCTGCTGGGAGGCGCCCCACCCGTCCCCCCCTCGGTGACGGAGCTTCATCTACTCCAATGCGGCATGGTGCCGCTTCAGACCGGGGCGGGGTTCGCCTTCGCCGCCAGCCCCGGCACCAACGGCTGCACCGAGTACGCGCTGATCCCGTGGGGGCCGAGCGCGGCGGGCACTTCGGGCGCCAACCCCTCCCCGGTCGCGATCGGGTCCGACGTGCGCTTCATCATTAGTTTCGGCAGCATCGCGGTGGCCGCCACCGACTCGTTCTCGCTCTCGATCTGGGGCTCGAGCTGACCGATGGCCGAACCGATCATCCCCATCAACCAGCAAGACAGCTTCCCGATCTTGAGTGTCGTCGGGGCTCAGAGTGCGGACGACGTGCGCATCCTGGGCGGGACGGTCACCAAGTATTGGGGCCCCGCCACCACCGGCGTCAGCGGCATCCCGGTCACTACCGATCCCGCCGGTCACGTGTTCTGCGCCAGCCGCTACCTGAACCTGGAAGGCTGCTCGGTGATCGGAGCACTGATCTCGCGCTTCAACGCCGGCGCCGGGGGGGCGCTGCCCGCACTTCAACTGTGGATGCAGTACCGGCTCGACAAGGCGACCGTGATGCCGACCAGCAACGCGCTCGGGGGCGGCTCGATCAACCTCGATCAGTGCGGCATGGTGGCAGTCCATAGCGGCCTGTTCGCCTTCGCCGCCACCCCGGGAGGACTCGCCGGGACCGAGTACGCGCTGATCACCTGGGGCCCCAGCACCGACGTCGGCATTTCGCCGCCGGAGATTTCTCCCACCACGCTGTTTTCGGACGTGCGATTCTTCATCAGTTTCAGCACCAACCCGGTGGCGGCGGCCAACCTGTTCTCGCTCTCGATCTGGGGCAGCTCGTAGGAGCGGGGGCGCGATGCCAGCGACCCCGATTCAGTTCCGCGAGTTCTCACGCCGCCCCCAGGTCTCGCGGGCGTTCTCGGACCAGCGATTCGAACAGGCGGCCGGCTACTTGAGCCCCGCCGACCTCGGCATCAACGGCCTGGTCATTCCGAATCTTGGATTGGCGCCCACGGCGCCGATTTACTCGCCTGGTTGGGCCAGCTTCACCGGATACCTGACTCCGGTGGGCGGTGGCGCGGTGTTCGTGGAGGTGGACGTGCTCGATCCACAAACCCAGGCGGTGATCTACGGGCCGCTGCTCGCCGCCGTAGTGGTGGTGGGGGACGACACCGCGCCGTTTAACTTCGGCACCGGTGGCCAGTTCAGTCCCTTCGTGGGGATCTACATCGACACTTCTGATCTGGTCTGGCTGATGTGGCGCATGGTAGTCGGAAACAGCAGCGGCGGTCCGGTCGCCGTCAGCCTCGAGCTGGTGGCGAACAGCCGGTGCTCTCGATGACCGATATTGCACGGCAGCCGGCGGGATTGGTGGGAGCCAACGGCCCGATCACATTAAGCGTTGGCTACAACGCCAACCTGGGATTCGTGCTGCCTATCACGATCGTGGTGGGCTTGAAGTTTTCCAGCCCTCTCCTGGTTGCGGGACTCAACGCCTACATGTTGACAGTGAGCTGGCCTGCGGGCGCGGCCAGCACGCTGCAAGTCTTGTACGGGATCTTGCGGCCCAATTTGACCTCTTGGACTGCGGTTCAAGTCGCCAGCCTGCCCATCACGGCTGCGGCCGGATCTGGGTTTTTACGTTTCGGCTCGATCGGACGCGATCAAACCGTTAACAGCGAAGGGCTGTGCTCAACCGTGATGCGATTCGGGCTCAAGCGATTCGGGGGCGCCAACTTCGTGCTCAACAGCATCAAGTTGTTGAGCGCGACGAGGCCCTAGATGCCGCTCCGAATCCCCATGCGTGCGTTGCCGGTCTCGGCCGGCCAGGCGCCCAACAACATGGTGGGGGTGGGCTACCTGGCGCAAGATCAGTTCGGATTTCCGGCCTTCCCGTTTACGGTGCTCGCGGGTGCCAGTGCTGACTCCGATCCGATCTTGGTGAGCGGCTTCGACAACTTCATGTGGCTGGTGACCTTCGCTAGCGGTGGCGGCGGTAGCGTGGACTTTTCATACCTACACCTCGACCCCGGCACGCTCACGGATTACGGAGTGGTCACCACCATCGTGGCCGCGCTGGGCGCCGGAACCTACCTGCTGACGTTTGGCGCCAGCAGCACTACTGCGCCGGCGGTGACTCGCGGCGATGTCTGGATCGCCTTCAAGCTGAGAGTGACCGCCAACGGACTCAATCACAGTTTCAGCGTCATGCGCCTATTCTGCGGCGTGAGGTAGCCCATGCCCCTGCTCAAGCCATTGTTCACCCGGCCGCTGTTGACCGAAGTGGAGGGGCGCGCCGATCGCTCCTACACCGCCTGGCTCTCGGATCGCGATGTCTGGGATCGCGCCTTGCCGGCCACGCTTCCGATCGGCAGCGTGGAGACTGCCGGCATCTACGTTCAGGGCTTCAACACCTTCCAGTTGTGGCTCGACATGAGCGGCGCCGGCCAGGTGGTGGTGGGCTATGGGATCTGTCACCCGGCAGATCCGTGGCCGGTGTTGGCGTACCGCCAACTGTTCGGCCCGATCGCGCCCGGCCCTTCCATGCTCACCAGCTTCGGCTCGGCCGGCCAAGCGGCGGTGGCGTTCCAGGGCGATCTGTTCACCGTTATCACCTTGCGCATCGTGGTCAGTGGGGCCGCCGTCAATCTCAAGCGGGCGGTGTTCTGGTGTGGCCTGCGCTGATCCTCTCGACGACGCTGGGGTTTACCAACCCGGCGTGGGCCGCCGATACTGCCATCACGGCCGACCCGTGCCACGACTCGACGCCGGTGCCGGTGGCGCTGTCGGTGGTGCGGCTCTACGGGGCCCCTCGCTATGGCGAGATCCGCCTGCTGCGCAGCCATCCGGCTGCCCCTGGGGCTCGAGATACATTTCAGGTGGTGGACGATCCGCCCGGCTGGTCCTACTTCGTTGCCGCGGTGTCCGCGAGCGGCCTGGAAGCCTGCTGGGCTGGTATCAGCGTCGGCATCCCCGCGACCGCGGTAGCAGACGGCCGCCCGATCGGACGGCGAGATTCCACTTGGTATGACATCCAGGGCCGCCGGATCAAGGGCCCCACGATCGGGCGCTGGAGTAAACGGCGCTTGACGGGCCCGCCTGAACCATGACAGACTGTTGCAACAATGAGACGCGCGCGGCTGCTGAAAGCACGCTGGACCGAAAAAGGGTTGTGGCTGATCCGCGCCGATGGCATACGCGAGTTTCGTGGCCGCCATGCGCGGCTCACCATCACCGAGGCCGCGCTGGCCTTGAACATCTACGCCATGCTGCTCTATCGGCTGTTGAGAGAGGGGAAGCTGATGAAGACCCGCGGCGACGGCGCGGTCTCGATCACGGTCTCGGATGCGCGCCGGCTGCGCACCGCCTGGAAGCACACCGGACCCACCACCCGGATGGGAAAACGAGCATGATCGTCAAAGTGCTCTACCAGATAGGAGTAACCGAGGACGTGGCGTGTGAACGCTATGGGCTCGATCACGGGGTGCTGGTGTTCTTTGCCGAGCGTGACTCTGCGATGCCCTACCGGGTGATCAAGGACTACATGGACGCCAGCGTGGTCCCCGAGCTGCCCGAGATCCAGGTGGGGGCCGATCGTGGAAGCCTATGACTTCGTGGCCGAGCTTCAGCGCCTCCACGCCCTGGCCGGGTTCGTCCGCAACGTCCGGCTGGACCAGATCATGGCGCACTTGAACGAAGCCGAGAAGGTGGCCCCGATCTTTGAGCCCGCCATCTTGGGCCAGGGCTCGCAGCGGATCGCCGTACTGCGCCGCTTCATCGCCAAGGCGCTCGAGTTTCAGCGCGAGTGCGAGTTGATCGGGGTGGCGCTGGCCGATGCGGAGCGCGCGGTCTCGGTGCGGCAACTGCCCCCCACCGCTTCTCAGCCGCAGGCGACCCAATGAACCCCCGCACCTCGGCCGCCGAGAAAGCGATGCTGCGCGGCGAGCCGGATGGCGAGCTCGGGCACTACTACTGGCCTTCCGAGTTCCCGATCGCGTTGTGCGGCCACCTCTCGGCCCATGCCGGCCTCGCCGCTGCTCAGGCGCGGGTACTGGGGCCGATCTGCGAAGACTGCGCGCGCCACGCGCACCACTGCGACCGCGCGCGCGTCAATCCCCACGCTTAACCAGGAGGTTGAACCCATGGCTTACACCATCGCTCAGACCTTGAACAACGTCACCGTCAAGCAGTGCTCGGTGATCGCCACCGCCGATGCCGATGCCGCCAGCGCGGCGCAGACCTGGGTGGCGCTCGGGGGCACGGCGTTTGCGGCCGCGCCCTTGTACGCGATCGTCACCGCGATCACCGCCGCCGGCGGGCTCTCGAGCTTCGCCGTGACCACCATGACCGCGGGCGGGTTCACGCTCCAGAAGACCACCGCGGTCGGCTCGGGTGCTGCCCCGATCCAAGCGCTCGTCACCTTTTTCCTGACTCCGGTGGCGTTCCCGCAGATGAGTCACCCGGTCCAGGGTGTCAATCCCTGGGCTACCGCGATCTGACATGATACTGGGCGCGCTGGTGCTGGCGGGAATCGCCCTGCTGGCCGGCTCAGGGCCGGCAGGGGCAGGCCAGCGCGCCCTGGAGTGCCGTAGCTCTGACGGGGTGCGCCTCGAGGTGCGCTACCTGTCGGACGCGGAGCCGCCGGGGCCCGAGGATCCGGCCAACGTGGCGTGGTTCGTGTATCGGCACCGAGACCTGACCTGGTTGCCGGTCGCGATCTACTTGGGGACGGATTGGCGCTGGCCCGAACGCGCCCACCTGGTCGCCTACGTGCGCGGGGTGCCCCGTCCTGACTCGATCGCGCTGCTGGTCGGGCCGTGGCCCAAGATGCGCCACCGGCCGGCCCGCGGAGCCTGGCTTCGGAGCTCCCAGCTCTTACATCGCCCCTTCTCCTGGGGGAATCCCGTGATCGTGTTCGTCGGGTTTCGTTACGGAGACTGGACGCGCTCCGACGTGGACTCGGTACGGTTCCAAGAGGGGGGGTGATCGCGTGTTCGAAGACGGCTCGGATTGCTTCAGGGCCGCTTTGCAGGGGTGGCACAACCCCTACTGGAACGGCCTGTGCTTCGGCGGTTTCGGCTGGCTGCTGGAATGGGTGTTCTAGGTGCGGGGGGATCCGCCCGACAGGGGCACCAGGGCTGGTGCTCCTGTCTAGTTTCTTGACAGTGATTGGAGTTGTGGGGCCGCGCCCACGGTACTAGAGTCCCCGCCAACCGGGGGCGCTCGCGGCTCCGATGGTGGTGGGCATGGACGCCAAGATCCTCGCCTCGAGTGCGGCGCTCTCGGCCCAGGAAAGGGAGGCAATCGTGCATTGGGACCAGATCATCAGCCAGGCGATCGGGCTGCTCGCGATCGCGGTCGGAGGCTGGCTCGGACGGCGCATCATCACCCCCACCGACGCCCAGCGCGCCACGCACCTGGACCAGATCGCGCGCGGGGCCGCCTCCCTGGTGGTTTCGATGTTCCCCAACCAGCCGTGGGCCGTCCTGTTGGAGAACACGGTCAAGCAGATCGCCGCCGCCGCCGGGGTGCCGACCGCCAACCGCGACGCCATCCAGCGCGCCGCCGCGGCCGCGCTGACCGCGCTCGGCAAGGCCCCCAACGGCAAGTGATGGCGTGGACGGGTTCAATGACGACGATCGGCTGCGCTCGATCGAGACCGCCGCGAGGATCGAGGCCATGAGTGCCCGGCTCGATTTCCTGGCCCGCTCTCAGCAAGTCTCACTGCGCCGCCTGCGCCGCCTACCCGACCTCACCGCCACCGCCATCGTCGCCGCGGTCAGCAAGCGGGTCTTGATCTTTCTCGGCATCGGCATCGCGCTCGGCTCGGCCCTCGGCGGCGCCGGGGTCGAAGTGGCCCGCAAGCTGGTGGCGATCGCGCTCGGGGTGAAGTGATGTTCAGACGCATGACGCGAGAACGATACCTGTCCGATGACGAGCTCCAGCGGTTCATGGATTACGCCCGCACCCGCCGGCACGTTCACCAGCCCCGCGACTACGCCTTTTTCGCGCTGATCGCTAATGTGGGGCTCAGGCCGAGTGAGGCTCGCGCGCTTCGGCTGCGCGATGTTCACATCACCGAGCGTTCTCGGTGGATCTACGTTCGGCGAGACAAGCGAAACGGACCAACGCCCAACACAGAGCTCGAGCTGCCGCCTCTGATCGCCGCGATTGTTGGCGCCTACGTTCAGACGCTCACAGAGCCCGAGCAACGGTTGTTCCCGTTCACCAAGCGGCAGTCTGGACGCCTGTTTCACTACTACGGCGAGAAGGCGGGCATCGCGAAGACGTTCCGTCTGTATTCCCTGCGCCACACTTGCGGCATGAGGATCTATCGCCAGACCAGAGACGTTCGGTTGATCCAGGCCATTCTCGGTCATTCGCGGTTGAAAGCCTCGACGGCCTACGTTCACGTTGCCCCGCAGCGGATCGGCGAGGCATATCGAGACCTTGGCACCGTTGCCTAGCCAGGAGCCCCCACCATGAGCAACGAGGAAAAGAACTGGGTCATGGGCCCGCTCGACACCATGGGCCGCGCGTTCAACTTCCAGGGCTTGCCGTTCCCGCTGTTCGTGGTCGCGGACCTGCCAGAAGGTGGCTACGTGCAAATGGTGAACGGCGACAACCCGATGGCGCTCCCGGTGCCGGGCCCCCAGCTCGCCAAGGGCGCGATGCTGGTGGTGATCCCGGCCGAGGTGGCGCAGCATCTTCGCAAGGCGATGAAAGAGGCTGAGGCCCAGCAGCGCCAGGGGATCGGCAAGCCCTACGTGATCGGCGGCAAGCCCGTCCCGGCCGCGGCGGTCGAAAGGCCCAACTAGGAGCGAGCGGTGCGCTACGATGCCGAGGTGGCGGCGGCGGTGACCCAGGCGCGGCGCTTCTACGCCGTCGCCCCCGACGCCACCTTGGTTCATGCACTGATCCAGAAAGAGACCAGCCACGGTCCCTATTCGATCAAGGGCACGCTGGAGCCCAACGGGCTGCGCTCCTATGGCCCGATGCAAGTCCTGAGCACCACCGCCGCCATGCACGGGATCGCGGACCCGGACACGCTCAACATCCCCTCGGTCGGGATTCGGATCGGGACCTTTGAGCTGGCGCGGCTGCTGACCAAGTTTCCAGGCGACAGCGCGCGTGCGGTGGCGGCCTACAACGCCGGGGCCGGAAACTCGACCCGCAACCCGAGTACCGGCAAGTTCTTCAATCAGGACTATGTGGACAAGGTGTTGGGGTTCTGGAATCAGTACCGTGGCGTGGTGACCCAGGCGGCGCCGGCGGCCGCCCTGGTCGCCCTCGGTCTAATGCTGGTGTTCGTGCTCGCGCGTCGCCGGCCCGCGCTCGCTCATTAGAGGTGACGGTGGAGACCCCCGCTTCACAGCTCCCGATTCGCGACGACCAGTTGACCGACCTCGAGGGCGACGACCTGGAGCTGGACGAGCTCGAGGACGATGACGACGAGGACGACGAGTTTGAAGAGTACGAGGACGACGACGAGCTGGACGACGAGGACGATGATGACGATGGAGAGGACGAGGAAGACGACGAGGAAGACGACGACACGGGCCCCGAATAGATGGGCGGGGGCCGCGCCAAGCGATTGAGGGTCCGCATGGAAGCCGCAGCCGCGGGACGCCTCCACGGCCTTAAAGTGGCCGTGGACGTGCAACACCTCTGGAAACCCCCGCCGCGAGATCGCGACCGCGGCGCGGTGTTCGTGGTGGACGGCCTCCACGTGGCCGAGGCCGACGCCGCACTGATCTACGCCAGCGTGCTGGCTCGGTGGCTGGAAGGCCGCGGCGCCCAAGTGCTGGAGAACCAGCCCAGCACCGGCATCTTTGTCGGCAGCTACCCACAGAGGAACCGCGCCGCGATCGCCTGGGGCGCGAATCTCTACCTGGCCTGTCACCTGAACGCCGGCGGCGGGCATTACGCCGCCCTGGAGTTCATGTCTTTGACCGAGGGTAAGCGCGTGGCCGAGCTGATGGGCGAAGAGCTGGTGCGCCAGCTCCCGGGGCTCGGCACCTGCCGCGCGATGTCGCTCTCGAGCACCAGCCGCGGCGCGGTCTGTATCGAGACCTGTGCCAGCCTGATGCCGGCGCTGATCGTGGAACCGTTCTTTGGCGACAGCCCCGCCACCCAGCCGTTCCTGACCAACCCCGGGCTGATCCAGGTGGGCGCCGCCATCGGGACCGCGGTGGCGGCGTGGTGGGAGAGCATCCAGCCGGTAGCCTGACGCCCATTGGAAGCATAGGGGAGGGTAGTCAGAGCCGGCTGGTTGCACTCCGAATCGGATGCAAAACGCCTTGACGGCTGGCGCGGGTTGTTGTAACATCATGTCACGGTCGCGGCACGGAGGCTGCAAGGGCGGTGAGTGGACACCTAACCCGGAGGTTTCAGATGAAGCACCTGCCGAGATTGCCGCTTGGACCCCGCAACCCCGACGCCCTGCTCCATGCCATCGAAGCCCTGCGCTGCGCCTTCACCTGGCTGCTCGCCAGCTACCCCAGCCCACCGCCGGGGCAGACGGTGCGCGAGATCGGAGCGCGCTGGTGAAGGCCTACCAGCCGCGCCCGCTGCCCGCGGGGTTCAGCGTCACCCCCCATGCTTCGGTGGTGCGCTGCGACGCTTGCGGCCTCCGCGTCCTGCGCCCTGGGGCCCATCGGCACGTGTGCCGGGTCAGGGGCGAGCGCCGCGGCGGGGTCCAACCACACCCCGAGCTAGCCGAGGGGGGCGAGAAGTGTGGTGCATGAAGTGCAATCACGACCTGACGGAGTGCGCCTGCCCGGACCTGGCGGAACGACTCGGCAGGGCGATTGGCGGCGGCCATCTGGTGGTGAAGTGGTGTTCGGCTTGCGACAAGAGCTACCACCAGTGCCGGTGCACCGCGCCACAGTTCTACAACCGCTACAACGCAGCCCAGGAGGGCGAGAAGTGAAAGGCCGCACGAATCAGTCGCTCCGCTGGCGTCCAGCTTCCGGTCGCGCTGAGCCCCTACCTGGCGGGGCAGTAGTCAGCGGCGGGAACCAGTACCGGCGTGCGGCCGAGTTAGCCGAGAGGGCGGGAAGAGCTGGAGACACGTCGGTGGCGGGTCGCTGGTTTGTCGGTGCGGTGGACGCGTGCTGCTCATCATCGAGGAACGGAAAGACGCGACGATCTGGGCCACCGCGCGCTGCACGAAGTGCCTGAAAGACAACGGCTGGGTGCCGATCGTCAACGTCTCCGAGTTGGCTGAGAGGGGCGAGAAGTGAGGCTGATAGGGGCACTGTCGGAAGCCCTCGAGGCCGGCGTGGCGGCGGGTCGCGAACGTCGGTCGTGGGCGCCAGGGATGGCCGAGAGCTATGGCTCGCTACGGCTGCGCGATGCGTTCCGCCGTGGCTACAAGCGCGGGCGGCGGCTCCAGGCCGAGCTCGAGCAACAGGCCCTCGAGCTGACCGAGGGGGGCGAGTGACGGACCTGTGGGGGATCGCGTGGCCGTGGTTGATCGCGCTCGTTCTCGGCCTGGCGGTCGCGATCCCGATCGCCTGCTGGTTGATGCCGCCCGCCATGGGATCGGCGCTCGGCGGGTTGGTGGGGTTCGTGAGCGTGATGGGCGCTCGCGTGTTCTTGGCAGTCAAGTTCGATATTTGACCGAGGGAGACCGATGATGGACCCCAACGACGATCAGTTGTTCGTGGTGTCGGTGGCGTTGCGCGTTCAGCCCCCGGGTCTGTCGATTCTGTACCTGGTGGACCAAGAGGGGCGACTGTGGGCAGGAATCGGAGATGACTGGCGGCTAGTGCATCGGCCGACCTGGGGCGATCTGGCGCGCGAGGAAAAGCGCATCCACGAAGAGACCGGAGGGGAAGGAAAGTGA
>DATECF010000218.1:0-3841 GCA_035287045.1 Gemmatimonadales bacterium
CATGGTTTCGGCGCGCTCGCCGGCGATCCTGGCATTCCAGCAGAAGACCTGGCAGCTGCAGCGGGCGGTGCTGGGGGCCAACGCGGCGGCGACCGAAACCATGGCCCGGATCCAGTCGCTGAAGCGCGCCGCACAGGAGACGCCGGGGCTGGATGACGGGCTGGGCACGGACCTGCGCGGCATCGAAGCTCGCCTGCGGGATATTCAGGAATCGCTGAATGGGGATCCCACGGTCTCGCGCCGGCAGGAGTCCACGCCCCCTTCACTCTCGTCGAGGCTCAACGGGATCGCTGGCGGTGTGTGGTCGAGCACGCTGGGGGACGTGACCGACACCCACAAGCGTCAGTACGACATCGTGGCCGCCGAGTTCGGCGGCATGCTCGAGCGGTTGCGGGCGTTGGTGGAGGTGGATCTCCAGCGGGTGGAGGACGCGGCTGAAGCGGCCGGCGTGCCGTGGACCAGCGGGCGGGTGCCGCGGTGGCCTCCCCAGCGGTAGAGGCCGTGGCCACGCCGGCAAGGGTGGGGTTCCGGGCCGGCGTTACGCTGCCGGGTCCGAGGAGTTATCTATTTGGGTAGCGCGGATCGCCGCGCAGCTAGCGCCGCCGGCCAGGGCGGAGACCTTGAGGAGGAACAGGCACATGCGTATCACGGGGACAGTCAAGTGGTTCAACGACAGTAAGGGCTTTGGCTTCATCGTGCGCGACGACGGAGGGAAGGACGTCTTCGTCCATCACACGGCGATCAACGCGCAGGGCTTCAAGTCGTTGCGTGAGGGTCAGAAGGTCGAGTTCGAGGTGGTAGACGGTCAGAAGGGTCCAGCCGCCGCCAACGTGACGGTAGTCGGCGGGTGATTGAGCGTCCGATGTCAGATGTCCGATATCCGCAGGGGCTCCCCTCGGATATCGGACATCTGACATCGGATCTGGTGTGAAGTCCCAGCGGCGCTAAACCGCTCGTCGCTGCCGTCCTCTGGGCTCCTCGGTTCGGAGCACCACCCGCAGCACACCGGTCTCCAGGTCCACGTCCCACAATCCGATGCGCGGCGCGACGAATTCGGCCATGTCTTCCGCGGTAAGCGTCTCCGGCGTGGCGTCGAGGAACTCCAACACCCGAAAGCGCATCACCAGGTAGGTGCTGCCGCGCCGCGCCGCCGCCACGCGAAGCGCGATTTCATCTTCCAGCACCCGCCGTACCGTTCCCTGAATCACTTCCAGCAGCCGCTGGATGACTTGCGCCAACTCGGCTTGTGCTTCCGCGGTCTTGCGGCGGGTCAACTGCCGGGCGGTGGCCGGCTCGCACAGGGCGAGCAGGTCGCGTCCAATGGCCTCGTCCGGCCCCGCGCCGGCCGCCGTCTGCGAACCGGCGCGCTCGACGCGGGCGCAGTGGGCCAGCTCGTTCCGGCCCAACTTGAGGAACGTGGTCATGCGCTCGTAGATGTCGGTTCGCCCCGGCAGGGGCGGACGGCGGCGGCCCCCGATCAAGTCCTCCACATACTGCGACGGCACCTGGGCAGCCTCGGCCAACTCCTCCGCCGAGCGGTTGATCTCTTTGAGCCGCTGGCGCAACAGCACGCGCACCGCGGGCGGGTCCTTCTGGGGTTGGGGCAACGGCACGTGCGGCCTCCGGTTACTTGTAGCGATAGGTGATGCGCCCACGAGTGAGATCATAGGGCGAGAAGGCCATGGTGACACGGTCACCCTGGAGCACCCGAATCCGGAAACGCCGCATCTTCCCGGCCACGGTCGCCAGCGCCTCGTGCCCGTTTTCCAGGGTCACGCGGAACATGGAGTTGGGCAGAACCTGGGTTACGGTCCCGTCCACCAGGATAGCTTCTTCCTTGGCCATGGTCGCTCACCTTCCGGCCGCGCCGGAACAAAAAAAGAGGGGCCGGCGCGCGGCCCCTGCCTAGGATAAGGTAGCGGGTCGGCGCCCGCCGGTCAAACGGGGGCGCCGAGGCGGTAGTGGGTCACCCTCACCGCCTCGATTCAGCGCCCGCCGGGGGACAACCACCGGTCCCACCACGCCGATTCCTGATAGTACCGGTGCACCGTGTTCCAGGGCGTCCACCCGCCGTGGGAGGTGTCCGGGTACCGCACGAACCTGGCCGGCACCTTCCGTTTCTGGAGCGCGGTGTACATCTGCTCCGCCTGTTCAATGGGCACCCGGAAATCGGACTCCCCGTGCACCAACAGCGTGGGCGTGGTCACGGCCCCCGCGTACATGATGGGGGACTGCTTGAGCAGCAGCTGGGCACTGCCGTGCTCCCAGGGGGCACCGAAGAACTCGCTTTCCTTGGTGCGCGGGATGTCCGCCGTGCCGTAGTCGCTGATCCAGTTGGAGATCCCGGCCCCCACCACCGCCGCCTTGAACCGCGTGTCCTGGGTGATGATCCAGTTGGTGAGAAACCCACCGTAGGAATACCCGGTGACGCCGAGCCGTTGACGGTCCACGGGATAGCGCCCGGTCACGTGATCCACGGCGGCCAGCACGTCCTCGGTGTCACGGTTCCCCCAGCCACCCCACGTCCCCCAGAGGAACTTCTCACCGTAGCCGGTGGAGCCGCGCGGATTGGTGTAGAGCACGGCGTACCCCCGGGCCGCCCAGAGCTGGAACTGGAAGGAGAAGTCGTAGCCGTAGGCGCCATGAGGGCCGCCGTGGATGGCGAGGATGAGCGGGACCCGGGAACCGGGGTCCGGCGTCGGCGGAAGCAGCAGCCAACCTTCGATCTCGGTGCCGTCCTTGCTGGCGTAAGCCACGCGCTCCGGAGCGGCGAGCCGGAGTTCCGCGAGGAGCGGGTCGCTGAAGCTGGTAAGCTTCCGTTCCGCGGTGACCGACCCGGCGCCGCCATCCAGCGCCGCGACAAATCCCTCGGCCGGGTGCGTCGCATCCGCCGCCGAGTAGGCGACGCGATCGAACGCCGCCGAGTAGCCGAACCCACCCAGCCGCCGGGCGCCGGTGGTCACCTGTCTGACCTGGCCACCCCCGGTGGCCACGCGGAACAGGTGATTACTGCCACCGACACCTCCAGCGAAGTACACGAATCGCCCATCCCCGCTCACGACGGGCGCGCCGGGCAAAAGGTCCCACGAGGCGGTGAGGTTCTCCATGGGGCCGCCCGTCGCGGCCATGCGGACCAGGTCCACCGGCGCTCCGTGATCCTGCTTGGGCGTGATCACCAGGTCCAAGCCCATTTGCCGGCGGAACACCAGCGCACGCCCGTCCGGGGTCCAGGCGGGGGCGTCGTGATCATAGCCGTCGTCGGGGGTGAGGCGGCGCACCTGTCCCTCGAGGTCCGCGATCCAGACGTCGGCCCGCTCGTAGGTGTACTCGTCCCGCTGGTGGCTGTCCGCCACGAACGCGAGGGCCTTGGCGTCGGGGCGCCAGGCGACGCCGCCGACGTCCACGCCGAGTTTGGTAAGCTGCCTGGGGGCGCCGCCCGCGCGCGGCACCACGTACAGCTCGTCCGGGGGCGAGGCGTACGGGTCCCGCGGGTCCGGGAGATAGCCGCGCTGGTCGAAGCGATACCCCATCCAGGCGAGAATGCGCCCCTTGAAACGCTCGCCGATCTTGCGCTCGGTCTGGTCGGCGGTGGGTTGAGGCGGCCTCTCGCCGGGGGGCGTGGCCTGGGTGAACGCGATCCACTGATTGTCGGGACTGAAGATTGGCGTGCCCTCCACCCCGGGGATCTGAAATGCTTCGCCGGGTTGATCCATACGGAGGAACCACAAGCTGCCGCCCGCGTCGGTGCCGCCGGCGCGCCGGGAGGTGAAGGCGAGGAGCGATCCGTCCGGGCTGAACCGGGGGCCCGAGGCGTTGAAGCCGGGAGCCGTGAGCCGGCGCG
>DATECF010000219.1:0-3654 GCA_035287045.1 Gemmatimonadales bacterium
GTCGGTCCGCGGCCGGAACGGTTGTACGGCGCGCAGGACAAGATCCGCGGGGGCCGCCTGGGTCAGGTTCAGGCGCACCTCCCCCGATTCCACCAGCGACAGGTCGAGCAGGTCCTCCACCAGGCGGCGCAGTCGCTCCACCTCGCGCTCCAGATCGGCGGCGACCGCCTCCGCTTTGCCGTCATCCTTGCCAACGACGGCCTTGAGGGCCTCCACGGCGACCGCCAGGTTGGCCACGGGGGTGCGTAATTCATGGGACGCGTCCGCGACGAACTGCCGCCGCAGCGAATCGATCCGCTCCAGTTCGCTGGCCATATAGTTGAGGGACCGGGCCAGGTCGCCCAGTTCGTCACGGGTGCGCGCCGGCACGCGCTCGCCGAGGCGGCCCGCCGCCAGGTGGCTCGCCACCACCTGCATCTCCTGGACCGGACCGGCGATGCTGCGTGCCAGGAGCAAGGCCAGCCCGGAGGCCATGAGCAGGGCGACGATCGTGGCCCAGGCCACCACCCACCGGAGATGCTGGATCTGCGCGTGCAGGTAGGTCAGCGGACGCTCCACGTGCACGGCGCCCAACACCCGACCGTGGAATCGCACCGGCACGGCCGCGTAGACGGCCTCCTCCCGTCCGGGGACGCGACCCACCGCGGCGAGTTCTCTTCCTTCCAGGGCTGCACGGATGCTGGGGTCGTCCGCTTCACCGCCGACCGCAGGCGCGGACATACCCCGCGCGGCGATGACAATCCCCCGCGCATCGGTCACGAAGACGGCGGGTCCCTCCGCAGCGCCGCGGGCATCCTGCATGTGACGGCGGACGGTCTCGGGGTTACCGGAAGAGAGCCCGTCTGCCGCGTTCGCCGCGATGACGCGGGCCAGTTCGAGGAGGTCCGCTTTGAGCTGGTCGGCGTAGGCCGTTTCAAACTGCCGCGTCAGATGGACGCCTAGGAAGATCAGTGTGGGGAAGACGACGATTAGATACGTAGCGAGCAGTTTCCAACGGATCCGCTGAAACACGTCAGGGACTACCCGAGAACCGGTACCCCACGCCGTGCACGGTCTGGATGTATTCCGGTTTGCTCGGGTCCCGCTCGATCTTCTCGCGGAGCCAGCGGATGTGCACGTCGAGCGTCCGGGTATCGCCGAAGAAATCCTCGCCCCAGACCTGGTTCAGGAGGAAATCGCGCCCCAGCACCCGCCCGGGGTGACCCAGCAGGACCTTCAGCAGGTCGAACTCTTTGGGGGAAAGGGTGACCTCCCGGTCGCGCACCGTGACCCGGCGGGTGCCCACGTCCATAACCACGTCGCCGACCGCCAGGCGTTCTTCCTGCGCCTGCTGCGCCTGCATCTGGGCGCGCCGCAGGTTGGCCTTGATCCGCGCCACCAGTTCCCGCGAACTGAAGGGCTTGGTCACGTAGTCGTCGGCACCGACTTCGAGACCGACGACCTTGTCCACCTCGCCCGTCTTTGCCGTGAGCATGATGATGGGGACGGTGGACCAGGTGCGGATCTGCCGGCAGACCTCCATGCCGTCGACACTGGGAAGCATCACGTCCAGGAGGATCAAATCGGGGCGCTCCGCGCGGGCGGCCTCCAGCGCCTGGGGGCCATCCGTGGCCATGGCGACCTCGTACCCCTCCTCGGTGAGAAGGGTCGAGAGCGACCGCACCATGGTTTCCTCGTCATCGACCACGAGGATCTTCATTACGTCCTACTATACCTCGTGGCCTGACGATCGCAGATGTCCTTAGTTGTGCCGCTCGCCGTGCAGGGCGATCGACATGCTTCTCCAGCGGATCCGCCGCGTGCATTTCGCTGGGGCCGTCACCAGACGGGCCATCGCGACCAGGTCCTCCACGGCCTCTGGTGGCACCCCCTCGGCCCGGCAGCGCTCGACCTGCACGCGGCAAGCTTCCAGCATCACGCGGGTGACGGCGCCGCGGACAGCCCGCAGTTGCAGGGCTGCGTCCAACACCCGGTCCTCCGCAATGAGTCGCTCCACGGCGCGGAGGTGCCCCTGGACAGTCCGGAGCCGCCCCACAATGCTGATCCGCTTCAGCGGATCCGTCATCGCCCCACCAGCCAGACCAGCATCAGGGCGAAGGCCCCCGCGGCCAGGATCAACAACACGGCCAGCAGCCGGTCCCCCGCCGGCACGTCTTGAAGGCTGTCCCGTGACGGTCTCATGCCCTCACCCTCCGACGTGCACGGCGCCCGGCGTCAGCCAGGCGAGTAATCCCAACCCCACCAGGACCACGAGCAGCAGGATCCCCAGCGTGATGTAGAGAGGCCGCAGCCGCCAGACGGCGTGGGGTGAACGGTCCACAAACGGCACGAGCAGCAGAAGGATGAAGAGCACCGCGCTGGCCCAGAAGAGCCCGGAGACACCCACCCAGTTCTCGAAGGCAAACAGCGGCAGGAACGGCCAGGGCGGCTTCGTCACTTCGATGCCCTCCACGGGCGCCGGGCCCACTCCCGGTGGACGCAGCACCGCGAAGATGAGGATGACACCCAGGAGGACCAGCGCGTATTTCCCCAGGTGCTTCAGGTGCGCCGTGAAGGGCAGCATCTCGCCCACGGGCCGTCCCGGTCGGGCCGAGATACCGTGCTTCTTGATCAACCAGAAGTGCCCGGCCAGGAGGAGCAACAGGATGCCGGGCAGGATGTTGATGTGCGCGATGTACAGGCGGACGAGCAGGGGCACGTGTTCGGTGAAGGCCGGCGTGAACCAGTGCCCCAGACCGCCGAGGAGGTGCCCGATGGCGATGTTGTGCTCCAGCGCCTCGAACCCTTCCTGATCCCACTTGAGCACTGTGCCGGTGAAGAAGAGCCCGACCGTCACGGCCAGCAGACCGACCCCGATGATCCAGTTCGCCTCGCGGGGCTTCTTGAACGACCCGGTAGTGAAGATGCGGAACATGTGCAGCAGCACGGTGACCATCACGGCCTGGGCCGCCCAATAGTGAATGCCGCGGAGGATGCGGGCGAAGTGGACGCCCTGCGTGATCGCCCGCACGCTGTCGTTGGCCAGTTGCGGGACGGGGTCGTAGTACTGTGCCAGCAAAATCCCCGACACGATCAGCACGATGAAGCCGATCAAGGAAATGCCACCCAGTGAGTACGCGACCGTGTTGGCGTGCCGGGGGACAGGATAGGCGAAGTCCGACAGCTTCAGGCGCTCGTCGAGCGCCTGCCAGACGCCATTCCGGGTGCTCATGGCTGCATGGCCCTCCGAGTGCGGCCGAGCAGGAAGAGCCCAAACCCGACCAGCGCCAGGCCGCCGGCCAGGATGCCGTTCTCCGCCTTCGAGCCGGTGAACCGCACCTGAAGCGGTTCGGCCATCTTCATCGCCACCTCCGCCGACAACTCCACGCCGGGTGGCTGTCCCGATGCAACGGCCGGCGGCGAGGAGGGCAGCGGCGCGGCGGAGGGAGGGGCCGCGGCACTGGGGGCGGTGCGTCCCGGGCTCTCAGGGGGCATCGGCATACCCGCGGGCATGATCGCGGCCAGGAGCAATCGGCGCGCCGTGCCGACGTCCTTCTTGTCCAGGACCCGGAGTGCCTCGGCGACCTGGTCCAGATGCACCCCCGCGGGTTTCTTCGACTTCAGCGCCGCCTGGAGCCGCTCCCGCACTTCGCCGGTCATCCCCGGGTTCTGGGC
>DATECF010000220.1:0-2009 GCA_035287045.1 Gemmatimonadales bacterium
GCCCAACCGATATCACGCTTCGGCGGCGCCATCAGAGACATTGGAAGTCATCACCGTCGGCCGGCCCAGTGCCAAGGCCCACGCCGAACCCTCGCGTCCTTTCCGCGTGCCGGTCGGTGCAGCGGCCGAGCCACGCAATGCTGGGTTCCAGCTACGGCCTGGCGGTCGCTCCCTCTGAGAATCCAGCCACCCCTCTCTGCCAATATGAGTGAGACACCGACCCCCTGATAGTTTAGTGTAGAGGGCGAGGGAGAAGGGGACCATGACCGGGGTATTGACCGGCTCCTCGTTGGGAGAGGAGGTCGAGGTGGTGGCGAAGGCCCAGCGACGGCGGTTCACGGTGGCCTACAAGCGACGGATGCTCCAGGAAGCCGAGCGGTGCAAACAGCCGGGCGAGCTGGGCGCGTTGCTCCGGCGGGAAGGGTTGTACTCGTCGCACTTGGCGGCGTGGCGAGCGGCGCGCGCCCGCGGGGAGCTGGTGGGCAACGGGGCGAAGCGGCGCGGCCCGCCTGCGAAGCCGCCCCACCCCGAAGCCAAGCGGATCCTGGAGCTGGAGCGCGAGACCCGGCGCCTGCGGGCCCGGGCGGAGCGGGCGGAGGCCCTGGTGGAGGTCCAAAAAAAACTCTCGGCCCTCCTCAAGGCACTCGACGACGACGCGACCACCGAGGGGCGTTGATGCAGACGGTCCAGGCGTTGGGGCCGTGGCTCGGGGTGGCCCCGACGTGCCGGGCGCTCGACCTGGCCCGAGCGACGTACTACCGGGGCCAGCGGCCCCGCCGGCCCCAGCGGCCGCGTCGCGCCGCGCGGGCCCTGGCGCCGGCCGAGCGCCAGGCGGTGCTCGACCTGCTGCATGCGGACCGGTTCGTGGACCGGGCGCCAGCCGAGGTGTACGCCACGTTGCTCGACGACGATCACCGGTACCTCTGCTCGGAACGGACGATGTACCGGCTGCTGGCGGCGCACCAGGAAGTCCGGGAGCGGCGCGACGTGTTGCGGCACCCGACCTATGCCGCGCCCGAGCTGCTGGCGACGCGGCCGAACGAGCTGTGGAGTTGGGACATCACGAAGCTGCTCGGCCCGCAGAAGTGGACCTACTACTACCTGTACGTGATCCTGGATGTGTTCAGCCGGTACGTCGTGGGGTGGCTGGCGGCGCACCGGGAACAGGCGACGCTGGCCGAGCGGCTCATCGCGGAGACGTGCGAGCGGCAGGGGATCCAGCCGGGGCACCTCACCCTCCACGCCGATCGGGGGTCGTCGATGACCTCGAAGCCGGTGGCGCTGCTGCTGGCCGACCTGGGCATCACCAAGACGCACTCACGCCCGCACGTCTCGAACGACAATCCCTTCTCGGAGGCGCAGTTCAAGACGCTGAAGTATCGGCCGGCGTTCCCCGAGCGCTTCGGGTCGCTCGAGCACGCACGCGCGGTGAGCGGGACGCTGTTCCACTGGTACAACCACGTGCATCACCACGCGGCGCTCGGCCTGCTTACGCCGGCCGACGTGCACTTCGGGCGCGCCGCCGCGAAGACTGCGGCGCGAGCGCAGGTGCTGGCCGCAGCCTATGCCCGGCACCCCGAGCGCTTCCCACGGGGCGCGCCCCAGCCGCCCGCGGTGCCCACGGCCGCATGGATCAACCAGCCGGCGAGCGCGCCGGTGGCACCGTTCGGCCCTGCGCCGGCTCCGGACGACGCACGAGGATGCCCCAAGAACGACGATCAAGACCAGGGGAGGGATCGCAGTACCCCCGCCTTTGAGGGGGAGGAGTTGGTAGCGGTGGTACAGTAAACTCACGTATTGGGTGTCTCATCCGTGTTGACAGGCTCCGGGCTGTAGAAGAAGAAGCGATACCCTCGGACCCTGAGGAGCGCCGGCACACGTCAAGTTTACGGGATTCGAGGGACAAGAGGAAGGCAAACGTGCGGGCTGGCTCGCTGATATGTCACGAGGCTGCCTAACGCCTTGGAGTTGTGCTGCGGGCGACTCGCCGGCCAGCGAACCGGACCCGA
>DATECF010000221.1:0-21543 GCA_035287045.1 Gemmatimonadales bacterium
GCGCGCTGTGGATGGCGACGGTAATGGTCGCAACGCTCGGTGACGTGGCAGTGGGGCAGGATCAACGCCGGTTGAATCCGGTGATCGAGCTGCTGGAGCAGCGGCAGCCGGTCTTCGGGCTCTACGCGCCCAGCAACCGGCGGCCCGGTGTAGGAGGAGCGGCCTCCTACGACGCGGCGCCCGCCAAAACGCCGGCGCAGCTGGCGCGGGACGCGCTGGACTACCGGCGGGGCGATTACGTGTTCGACGGCAGCATGGAAGACGACTTCGAGCGCGCTTTCCCGACCTTCGCGGCGTTCGTCAAAGGGATGGCGGACGGCCGAGCCGTGGAGCGGACCCCGTCGCTCCGGCTGCACCATCCGCTGATGGTCAAGACGCCCAGGATCGCGCCGGATCCGGCCCTGGCGGCGGAGCGCATCAGCCGCCAGCTGAACCTGGGCGTCAATGGCATCGTGTTTGTGGGGGTCGAAAGCGCGGACGAAGTGCGGGCCGGTCTGGCGGCGATGCGATTCCGGTCCAGGGGAGGTACCCGCCCTGACGATGTGGGCGGCGCGCCGGCGTTCTGGGGGATGAGCGACCAGGGGTACAAGGAGAAGGCGGACCTCTGGCCGCTCAATCCCAGCGGCGAGCTGGTCAACTGGACCATCGTCGAGAGCCGAGAGGGCCTGGCGCACGTGCGGGAGATCGCTGCGGTTCCCGGGATCGGCGTGCTCTTCCCGGGCGCCGGTACGCTCCGCCGGGTGTTTTCGACCACGGACGCCAGCGGCCGGCGCGTGGTGGATCAGGTGGCGTGGGAGGCGGCGATCCAGCAGGTGCTGGCGGCCTGCAAGGAATTCAACGTCCCCTGCGGCTACCCGGCGACTGCCGACGACATCGAGATGCGCATAGAGCAGGGGTTCAGCGTGTTGGTGATCAACTGGGGTGAGCAGGGGTTCAAGGCCGTCGAGGTTGGGCGCCGGGCGGCCGGGCGATGAGCGAGGTAGGTCCCCTCGCGCGCTGCAGTACGCGCGCGCGCTGACGAATCAGGCTACATGGCGCGCGTACTGAACGCGCGCTACGTGGGACCTACCTCGCTCATCGCCCCGCTGCGTTCACGGCCGTTGCAGCGGCGGGACCCGCCGTGCACGCCGGGACCAGGCTATCAGCGTCTCCAGCCGCCTGGCGCGGGTCTCTTCGCGCTTGGCACTCATGACCCAGAAGATGCTGGTCTTGCGGTACCAGGGCGCCTCGCCCTGGAAGTACGCCCACGCGGCCTGGTCCGCCTTGAACCGCCGGGCGTAGGCCGCAGCCAGCTTCATGGCGCCGCGCTCAAACGAGTAGAGCCCGGTCCGTTCCTCCTCGCGGGCGCGGTAGGCGGCCAACCCGGGCGCGGCCATGCGTCCCTCTTTGATCAACCGCTTGACGTGACCGATGTTGACCCGGCTCCAGGTGCTTCGGGGCTTGCGCGGCGTGAAGCGGACGGAAAAACTGATCGCGTCGACGGACCGGCGCACGCCGTCAATCCACCCGTAGCAAAGCGCTTCGTCCAATGCCTGCGCGTAGGTGACACCCTGGTGGGCGGCGGCGACCTTGTAGCACCGAAGGAGGAGTTCTGTCGCGGTCCCATGGTGCTTGGCCAGCCAGGCCCGGAAGGCCGCGGGACTCCGGAAGCTCTTGAGGGAAGTGGGGCGCGCCATGCCCCCAATTCTACGAGTCGGTCGCCCGGGCGCGCACCCCCTCCGCTCGGCTCCGGGCGCCGAGCTGCTCGTAGGCGGTGGCCGCCGCCTCGAAGGCGCGAGCGGCATCTGAAGGCCGCTCCGCGCTGGCGTACAGCTCGCCCAGGTCTCGCTGGACGGTCGCCACGGTCCACGGGTGCGCCAGGGCCGTGGCCACCGTCAGGGCCTCGCGCTCCAGTTGCTCGGCCCGTTCGAAGCTTCGGCCCTCGCGCTCCAGATTGCCCGAGATCCTGAGCGCCTCGACTTCCGCCAGGCGATCCTCCTGCTCGCGGGCCAGCCCGAGCGCGCGCTGGACCTGCGCGCGTCCCAAGGGCAGGTCACCGGCGAGGCCCAATGCTTCGCCGCGCATGGCCAGGGCTTGTGCCAGGAGCCGGCGGTTGGCGATCACCTCCGCGACCTCGAGCGCCCGCTCCGCCGCTTCCTGGCTATCCGCCAGACGGTCGAGATCGCGCCACACCAGCCCCGTGTTGATCAGGGTCTCGGCCAGCCCGTGCCGATGGCCCACCCGTTCGAACCGCGCGCCCGCCAGCCGGTAGTAGCCCAAGGCCACGCTGTCGTCCCCAAGGTAGAAGGCCACATTCCCCAGGTTATTGGCGCAGCGAGCCATCATCAACTCGTCCGAAACCCGCTCGGCCAGCTGCAGGGCGCGGGCGAACCCATGCTCGGCTTCGACCAGGGAGCCCAGCGCGAACGCGCCCGCGGCCGCCACGTTCTCGGCCCGCATCTCGCCGTCCACGTCGCCCAGCGAGCGATACGCGTCCCGCGCCTGGAGCGCTGCCGTGCGGCTGGGCCCGAACTCCCCCAGGCGCCAGCGGGCCATGGCGGCCAGCAGGTACCACTCTGGAGAGCGGCGTACGACCGCCGGCTGGCGGTCCAGCTCGTCCCAGGCGTCCCGGAACTGGCCGGCGTGCACCGCGCGACGCGCCGCTTTCAGGGGATCGTCAAGCGTCGTCGTCATCGGCGTGATCCAGGATGCGCTGCAGCCGCTGGCGCGAGATCTCCAGCTCGCGCGCGGCGGCGCTCTTGTTGCCGTCGTGCCGGGCGATCGCCGCCTCCACCGCCGCGGAGATCACCTGAGCCAGCGTCGCGGGACCAGACCGCCCGTGCGATTGGGCGGGGGCTGTGCGCCCCTGCGGCAGCAGCTCGGCGGGGTTGATGGTACCCGGCTCCGAGAGGAGCAGCGCCCGCTCGATCGCGTGCCGTAGCTCGCGGACGTTCCCCGGCCAGGCATGGGCGCGGAGCGCGGCCCGCACGTTGGCCGTCAGCTCCGGCGGCGGCAGCCGGTACCGAGCGGCGAGAACCGCCATGAAGGCCTCGGCCAACAGTTCCACGTCGCCCCCGCGCTCGCGGAGCGGCGGCAGCTCGAGGCTCACCACGTTCAGCCGATAGAACAAGTCCTCGCGGAACTCTCCGCGCCGCACGGCGCCGGCCAGATCTACGTGGGTGGCGGCCATGATACGCACGTCCACGGACCGGCTCTCCGTGGCGCCCACTCGCCGGATGCGTTTCTCCTCGAGGGCGCGGAGCAGCTTGCCCTGGAGCGGCAGCGGCAAATGGCCCACCTCGTCCAGGAACAGGGTGCCGCCGTCGGCCTCCTCGAACAGCCCCCGCTTGGCCTGGTGCGCGTCGGTAAAGGCGCCCCGCTCGTGGCCGAACAGCTCGCTCTCCAGCAGCTGCGACGGAATCGCGGCGCAGTTGACCGCCACGAACGGGCCGTCCACCCGGGGGCCGCCCTCGTGCAGGGCCCGGGCCAACAGCTCCTTGCCGGTGCCGGTCTCCCCGGTGATGAGCACGGTGACGTCGGCGTGGGGCAACACCCGGCGGGCTTTCGTGAGCATCGCCCGGAGGGCGGAGCTTCCGCCCAACAGCTCCCGGAACGGGTCGCCCGGACCACGCATTTCTCCCGAACGACGGGCCCGCTCCCGGGCGGCTTCCACCCGCGCCCGCAACGTGCGCCGCAAAAGATCGAGGTCGCCGGGGAGTACGAAGTAGTCGGAGGCGCCCCGTCGGACGGCTTCGGCGGCGAAACGGTGGGATTCGCGCGCGCCCACCACGTACAACGGCACGCCGTTGTGGGGCCGGGAGGCGAAGGGCAGGAGGTCCAGCGCCCGATCCTCCTCACCCCCCGCGGCCACGATCACGGCCAAGGTGTTCGCGGAGGGCGAGGCCGACGCCTCCAGCGCGGCGTACCGCACGTCCAGCTCGGCGGCCAGGTCGCTCCACACCGCGCGGAACGAGTCCGACAGGTGAATCACGGCGAGCATGGGAGGGTCAGCGGCGGCCGCGGACGTCACGGGTCCAATTCACCGTCGCGGTCGTGGTCCTCAAACGCCTCCATGGACTGCTTGATGTTCTCTTTGATCACCCCTTCCCGGTCCTGGCCCTTATTGCCCCGGTTCGGGTCGAGCAGGGTTACGCCGTCCGAGTCTCGGAACCATTCCGCCAGTGACACCAGGATCGTCACGTTGGTCGCGGCCGTGGTGTCGGTCACGACCAGCACCGGGATGAAGAGCAACGTCTGCTCCACGTCCAGGTCGGAGAGATAGGTAAACGGCTGGCCGTTGAACGTACCCTGGACCCGGATGCTCTGATCCGCCAGGTAGGGGTACTGTTGGCGGAACGTGGCGGGATCGTCCGAGGTCACCTTGTGAATCTCGAACTCGATGGCCTTATACGTCCCCTGCGGAAGGTCCACCGCGAACTGCTGTTCGGCACCGGGCCCCAACGGCAGGTCCACCACCACCGGCCCGAACTCGACGTCCTCGCAGCCCGCTGGCTCGGGGTCCACGTCGCAGTTGGCCGAGTCCTCCTGCTTCAGCTCGATCTCCCGCAGGACGATCTCCGCCTGGGTGATGACCAGCGTGTTGGTGCCGTCGGTGAGCGTGTCGCCCGGCCCAATCGCGGACGGGGCTCGCCCGGCGAAGGGGGCGGGTGCCGCCGCCGGTCCCTGGGTGGCGAACGACACCTGGACGTTGCTCTTCAACGGCCCGGTGCCGCCATCGTCGCACGCCAGCGAAGCGAGCGCGAGCAGCGTGACCGAAGCGGCGATGATACGCATGGGAGTCGTTCTCCTGGATCTTGGGGGACGGCGCCGCCCGGCACGCGGCCGGGCGGCGCAACCTAATGTAAACGTGGGCTCAGCCTTCGTGCCCGTCGTGATCGTCGTCCTCAAAGGCCTCGATGGACTGCTTGATGTTCTCCTTCACGAGGCTCTCGTTCTGGCCGCCTTTGTTGCCGGTCGCCGGGTTGACCAGGCTCCCGTCGAGCGCCTTGAACCAGGCAGCCAATCCGACACGAATGGTCAGATTGGTGCTGGTCGTGGTCTCCGTGATCACCAGCGGCGTCGCGAAGTCCTCTTCCTGCTCGACGTCGAGATCGGTCTCGTAGGTGAACGGCTGACCGTTGAACGTTCCCTGCACCCGGATGCTCTTCTCGACGAACTCGGGGTGTGCCGTCCGGAACGCGGCCTCTTCGGGCGCGTCCTTGCTGATCTTGTGAATCTCGAACTCGATTTCCTTGTACGAGCCCGGCGGGATCTCAATGGCCACGTGTTGCACGGCCCCGGGCCCCAGCGGGAGATCCACCAGCACCGGCCCGACCTCGAACTCCTCGCAGCCGGCCGGCTTGGGGGACACATCGCAATCAGTGACTTCTACGGGCTCTAGCTCGATCTCACGCAGCACGATCTCGGCCTTGGTGATGATGAGCGTGTTGGTGCCGTCGGTGAGCGTGTCCGTCCCGGTGACGGCGGCCCCGAAGGCCGGCGCCCGGCTGGGAGCCAACGCGCTCCCCGGGAGCCGCGTCGAGAACGAGAGGGAAACGTTACCGCCAGTTGGTCCAGTCCCGTCGCTACACGCTGCGACGAGCAGCATGCCGGCGATGGTGGCCAGCGAACCGCGGGTCGTGTTCATGGTGCACTCTGCTCCTGATAAGAGGTCTCGCAGGCGAGCGGTGTGCTGCCTGTCGCGGGAGCAGAGTGGCAAGGCCCATACCGCGCGTCGGGCCGCGCGGCGGCAAGCCAGGCGTATGTGCCACAACGGGTTACGTCAACGTGAGCCGAGTCACCAGAGCTCATGGACGTTACGTTCCAGAACATGCTGTTGCGAAACGGTACGCTGGGGCGGGTAGAGGAAAGTGGATAGAAAAAGACCACGGCGTGTCAGACCAGGCCTGGGGAACTGCCCGCTCGCCCCTCCCGCGAGAACCCTGCCGAGCGGCAGGATGCCTGACACGCCGTAGCCAACCCACTCGATGGACCGAGCGGTCCATCCTGTTTCTTTGACGCCGTCGTTTTGGGCGGCCGGCGTCGGTGCAGGGGTCGGGCGGGCGGGCCTCAGGTCCGCCCCCATGGGATCGGTTGGTACCAGGTCCCGTCAGATGCCTGGAGGCATCCTTTCTGTTTGCCCGGCCCCGTTACGCGAGTAGCAGTTTAGACGCGAGCGGCTATCGCGATTCATAAGGAATTGTGAAGACTTCCTCACGTCACCACCGGATGCTCGCCGGTCTCGATCCTCAGCACCTGGCGACGCAGCGCCGCGCCGACGCGATCCAGTTTCTCATAAATCACGGGAATCAACAGCAGCGTAAAGACCGCCGAGACCAACACGCCGCCCATGGTCACCACCGCCATGGGAACCCGGTAGAACGATCCGGCACCCGACCCCGCCGCCTGGGGGACCAGGGCGATGGCGATCGCCAGGTTGGTCATGATGATGGGGCGCAGGCGCGTCGGCGCCGCGGTGCACAGCGCGTCCACCGCGGTCTGGCCCTCCCGGCGGAGCTGCTGGGTGTAGTCCAGGATCAAGATCGCGTTGTTGACCACGATCCCTACCAGCATGATGACCGCCATCATGCTGAAAATGTTGACTGAGGTCCCGGTGAGAAACAGCGCGAGTGCCACGCCCACGCCGCCCAGCGGCACGGTCATCATGATCGTGAGCGGATGGATATACGACTCGAGCAGCATCGCCAGCAGCACGTAGGTCAGCACCACCGCTAGCAGCAGCGCCTTGCCCATTTCCTGGAATGACTCCTGGTACATCTCGAACTCGCCGGTGATCTCATAGGCGTAGCCCGGCGGGAAGCCGAGACTGTCCAGGGCGATCTGTGTCCGCCGCGCAACCTCCGTGAGGCTGCCGCCGGACAAGTAGGCGTCCACCCGCACCGTCCGCTGCTTGTCGTCCCGCTGAATGGTGGTCTCGCCGGACTGGGTCTCCAGCGGGCCCAGCGCGCCGATCGGGACGGTGCCGACCGGAGCATGGATCTGGAGGGTCGACAGCTGGTCGGTGCGCTGGCGGGCGCTCTCGACCAACCGAACCCGGATGTCGCGCTCGTCGCCGGCTTCGCGGTACACGCCGGGCACGATGCCCTCGATGGAAGCCCGGAGCGCACCGCCCACCTGTCCGACCGTCAGTCCGTACTCCCGCATCACCTCGCGCCGCGGCCGGAACGCGATCTCGGGCCGCGGCTCTTCGATGGTATTCCGCACCTGGGTGAGCCCGGGGATCGCGCCGACGACCGTGGTCACCTGCCGGGCGAGCTCCTGGAGCCGCTGCTGGTCCGGGCCCTTGACCAGGACCTGGAACGGCGCGTCACCGCCTCCCATGGCCTCGGACAGCGCTACCGTGACGTCGGCATCCGGAATCGCCGCCATCGCCTGCCGCATCCGCGGAATGATGGCTTCCGTGGGCAGGTCGGACTCCACGCGAACCTGGATCTGGACGGCGTTCACGCCGCCGCCTACCAGGCTGAATCCGCCGGCTCCACTGCCGATCTGGGTCAGCAGCGAGCGGACCTCCGGCACCTCGGCCAGCAGTGACTCGGCACGGGCCGCGACGGCCGCGGTGCGCGCGATGGGTGTGCCCGGCGGCAGCTCCAGGGTCACCCGCGCATAGCCCTCGTCCTGGCGCGGCATGAACTCGCCGCCGACGAAGAGCACTTGGATGGTGAGCGCCAGCGCCACCGCCCCCGCTGTGGCGCCGATCACCGCCCAGCCGTGCCGTCGCGTGGCCAGGGTCCACCGCAGCGCGGCCCGGTAGTCGCGCTCCAGCATCCCATACCAGCGGTCCACGGCGCGCCACAGCCCGCCGAGCCGCCCGGCGCTCTCACGCCGGGTTTCGTTGGCTCGCAGCAACCGGGACGCGAGCATGGGCGCCGCCGTGAAGGAGACCAGCAGCGACATCAGCGTCGCGTACACCACCGTGAGGCCAAACGCGAAGAAGAACTGTCCGATGATCCCCTGCATGAACGCGATCGGGGTGAAGACCACGACGTTGGTGAGCGCCGAGGCCGCGACCGCCACGCCCACCTCGGCCGTGCCGCGCTCGGCCGCCTCGCGTGGCTCGAGCCCCAGATCCAGATACCGGTAGATGTTTTCCAGCACCACGACCGTGTTGGTCACCAGAATGCCCACGGTGATCCCCAGCGCCATCAGCGTCATGACGTTGATGGTGAACCCGGCTTGGTCCAGGGCCAGGAAGGTCGCGATCACGGTGGCCAGCATGGCCACCACCGCGATCACGGTGCCGCGCCACGAATGCACGAACAGGAACAGCACCATCGTGGTGAGCAAGATGCCGATGATCATGCTGTTCAGGATGTCGCGGATCGCGTCGCGGATGAACGCGCTGGCGTCGTGCGCCACGTCCAGCGTGGCGCCCGGCGGCAGCTGGGCGCGCAGCTGGTCGAGGGCTTCCAGCACGCCGTCGGCGGTGGCCACCGTGTTCCCGCCGGACTGCTTCTGGATCGAGAGGCTGACGGCGGGTTGGCGATTGTAGCGCGCGATCTCGCGCGCGTCGGCGAAGCCTTCGCGTACGGTGGCGACGTCGCGCAGCCGGACGCGCCCGCCCTCGGGCAGGAACAGGGGCAGGTTCAGCAGCTCGACGAGGGATTGGTACTCCCCCACGAGCCGCACGGCGATCTCCGCGTCCGGCTGGGTGATCCGCCCCGCCGGGACCGAGAGGTTCTCGCCGCCCACCAGCGCGGCGACGTCGGTAATCGCGAGCCCGTAGGCGCGCAGGCGGTCCGGGTGCACCAGGACCTCGATCTCCCGGGTGCGCCCGCCGGCCATGGTCACCCGTGCCACGCCGTCCACCCGGGTCAGCCGCTCCCGCACTACGTCATCCGCGAAGTCGGTGAGGGCTTCGAGCGACTGGGGCCCGGACACCGTCACGTCCATGATCGGCATGGCGCTGATGTCGAATTTGAGAATCGTCGGCGGCTCGGCGTCGCTCGGGAGTTGGGCCCGGATGGCGTCCACCTTGTCCTTGACTTCGATCGCGGCGAGGTCGGGGTCCACGCCCAGCTCGAACTCCACGACCACGGTGGACACGTTGTCCTGGGAGAAGGAGAGCAGGGACTTCACGTTCGCGATCTGGCTGATAGCGTCTTCCACCGGCTCGGTGACCTGGGTCTCCACCTCTTCCGGGCCGGCGCCGGGATAGACCGTGGTGGCGGTGACGTAGGGGAACTCGATGCCGGGCAGCAGGTCCACGCCGAGCGCGAGGTAGCTGTACCCGCCGAGGAAGACCAGGGCCCCGACGATCATGCTGGTCAGCACCGGCCGCTGGACCGCGAGGTGGGCGAAGAAGCGGAACATGATGCCTCTCCTAGGACGAAGGTCCGCCGACGATGCGGATCCGGGCGCCGTCCGACAGCAGCGACGCCCCGGCGACCACGACCCGCTCGCCGGGCGCCAACCCGGACAGCACCTCCACCACGCCGTCGCCCGCGAGCCCGAGCGTCACCTCGCGGCGGTGGGCGCATCCGTCCGTGCCCACCATCCACGCGATCCCCTCCCGTACCGCGGCGCGGGGCACCAGGAGCGCGGAAGCGCGCCGGCCGACCTCCACCCGGGCCGTCACCAGCGTGCCGGGGATCGCCGGCTCGGCGGACGGCGAGGAATCGTTGGACGCGCCGGATCCGCCGGCCCCCGGTCCGGGGAAGGTCAGTTCCACCTCCAGGAGGCGGGAAACCGCGCTCGCCTGGAGCGCGATCCGGGTCACGCGGCCTTCCAGCCCCTGGGACACCAGCAGGGCCGGCTGCGCGAGGGCCAGCTCGCGCGCCTGTTCCGGGCTCACCTCCAACAGCACCTGGACGCGTGAGAGGTCCGACACGCGCACCAGCGGATCGCCCGACTCGGGGATCATTCCCCGGGTCACCGGGATATCGGTCACGATGCCGTCAATCGGACTGATGAGGTCCACGCTGCGGCGCGCCGCCTCCAGGTTGGCCTCGGCCACGCGAAGCCCGGTGAGGGCGTTGTCCCAGTCCTGGTCGCTGATGGCCCCGCGGTCCTTGAGAGGCCGCAGCCGCTCCACGCTGCGGGTGGCCTGCTGGTGCGCCGCTTCGGCCTGGTCCACCGAGGCCAGCGAGCCGCGGCCGGACTGCCGGATCACGACCTCGCCGGCCCGCACCCGCTGGCCGACGCGTACCGGGATCTCGACGATTTCGTCACCGGTCTTGGCCCGGACCGTTGCCTCCCGGATGCCGCGCAGCACGCCGGTGAACTCGCGCCGCACCACCAGCGGACCTTCCGCGGCCGCGGCGATCTCCACGGGAATGCCCAGCTGCGCCCGAAGGTCTCCCACGTCCAGGGCGGGGGGCGCGCCCCGGGTGGCCTGCACGATGCGCCAGACGACCAGGATCAAGAGGCCGAGGCTGAGCGCACCGAGTACCAAGCGCTTGGTCATGGCTGTATCTCCCTGAGGAGCGACAGGCGTCCAACGGTGAGGCGTTCCATCCGGGCCAGTGTCCTCACGTAGTCGGCCAGCGCCTGCACCTCGTTCACCCGCGTCTGATCCAGCAGCAGCGCGGCGTCGGATACTTCCAGCTGGGTGGCGAGCCCGTTGCGGTAGCGCAGCTCCGCCAGCGCGTGGGTCTCTTCGGCCAGCCGAACGGTTTCCCGGCGGGCCCGGTACTGCGCGCCGGCCGTGCGGTGGTCCCCCAGTGCTTGGGCCAGCTCGACCGCCAATCCCTCTTCCAGCTGGGCCTGTTGCGACGTGGCCTCGCGAAGCAAGGCGTGGGCTTCGCCAATCCGCCCGCTCCGGCCGAAGCCATCGAACGGCTGCCACGAGAAGGCCAGGGCCACGTTCCAGTCCTTGCGCCACTGGGAGAACCCCGGGGGCAGCACGCCGGCGGGGAAGGCCTGGAATCCGAGGTTGAGCTGGAGCCCGACATTGGGGAGCCATTCGCCGCGGGCGCTGCGGAGCCCGGCTTCCCGCACGGCCACCATTTCCCGGGCGGCGAGCAGGGCGGGGCGGTCCAGCACCAGGCCGGCGATGGCCCGCTCGTCCACCTCCACCGGCTCCAGCTCGAACGTCGAGGTCAGCGCCACCGGCATCTCGGTGGGCAGGTTCACCAGCCGTTTCAAGTCCAGCAGGGCCACGCGCACCAGGTTTTCCGCCTGGATCACGTCGGGCTCGCGGTTCTCCAGGTCCACCCGCGCGCGCAACCGGTCAAACTGCGAGGCGGTCCCGGCCTCGCAGGACAATTCCACCTGTTGCAGGTGCTCCGCCGCCATCCGCCGGCTCTCCGCGGCGATGGTCTGCAGGCGGCGCGCCAGGACCGCGTTGAGGTACGCGACCCGGACTTGGAGCACCACGTCCGCCGTGGTCTCGTCCAACTGGTGCTCCGTCGCGGTCTGCGCGTGCCGCGCGGCGGCGCGCGCGTTCGCGATCCGCCCGCCCGCGAACACGGGCTGCGACAACTGGAACAGCGACACGTAGGTATTGGGCCGGCCGAAGGGGAGGCCGCTGATCAGCGCGGCCATGAAGTCGGCGGTGATCAACGAGCTCAGCGTGTCGTAGCGCTCACGGGGCGGGCGCAGGGGGTCGAAGGCGCTGGGAATGCTGAGCGTGTCCGCCCCCTGGAACCCGGCCAGGGCGTCGAACACCGAGGCGATGGCGCGATTGTAGGTGACCGCCGCGGCGACCTGCGGCAACCCGGCGGCGGTGGCCTGGGTGACCCGGGCGTCCGCCTGGGACAACCGTGCGCGCGCCACCGCGATCTCCTCGCTGCGGTCCAGGGCGCGCTCCACCGCCTGCGTCAGCGAGAGCCGAAGCGTATCGGGTTCCTGCGCCGCCGTGCCACCGGGCGACGACAGCGCCACCGCGGCCGGGAGGACCCAGGTCGCCAGCCGATGTCGGAACATGGTCCTCACCGTCCTTTCGGATGCGGCCGCCGGGCCGCGGCGTCGGCCGGCCCAGACGTCCCGTGGGACATCAGACCGTTGAGCACGATGTCGAGCTTGGCGGCGATCTCCTGGTGCAGCGGCCCGGGCGCTCCCCCGGACACCAGCCAGCGGGCCAGGGTCCGAAAGAACGCGGATTCAATGAGACTGGCCGCGTGCTCCGGGTTCACGTCGTCACGCAGCTCGCCCTTGACCTGACCGGCCCGCAGAATGGTGCGGGTCAGTTGCTGGAACCGTTGCACCCCTTCTTCTTGTCCCAAGGGCGGCTCGCCGGGTGGCGAGGAGACGTGTCGTAAGCTCTCCAGCAGCGCCAGGCAGGCGAGCGTCGGGTGTTCCGCGCCCATATCCGCCAGAAACCGGAACAGCCGCTCCAGCTTCCGGCGGGTGGTCCCGCGCCAGCGGTGCACCGGACCCAGCGCGCTGGTCACCCGGTCGGTCCAGTCGCCCGCCAGCGCCGCCAGGAACGACGTCTTGTGCGGGAAGTAGTTGAACACCGTGCCTTTGCCGACGTCGGCGCGGCCGGCGATCTGGTCCACGGTGGTGGCCTCGAAGCCCTTTTCCAGGAACAGATGGACGGCCGCCTCGTAGATGCGTCGGCGGGCTTCGGCCTTCTTGCGCTCCCGGCGGGAGGGTCGCGCGGTGGCGGGAGCGGTGTCTATCATTTGGCCTCTGGTCGCAGTTGACTCTGGTCAACAATGACCGGAGGATTCTATGGCGGGTTCGTTATCACGAGGTCGAACATCTTGTGAAGAGGCCTTCCTGGGGGTGTACCGGACGCTGGCCGCCTGAGCGCCGCCGCCGTATCCTTGAGACACTCGTTAGGAAGTTTCCCCATCAGCATCGGGTGCATGCATTGGGCCGCGTCGCACGGACCGGGAGGGATGGTTGATGTCGGTGCTCTGGTTGCTGCTGGTATCGCTGGTACAGACACAGGGGCCGGGATGTGCCCGCCGGGGCGACCCGGCCGGGCGGCCCAGCCCGCTCGACTCGGCGGAGGTGACGGTCGCCGGCGCGGCGCTCAAGGTGTGCTACGGACGACCTTCGGTGCGCGGGCGTCAGGTGGCCGGCGGGCTGGTGCCCTACGGGCAGCCATGGCGACTCGGCGCCAACGAGCCCACCACGCTGCACGTGCCGTTCGCGGCGGAGATCGCCGGTGTGCGGGTGGCGCCGGGCTGGTATTCCCTGTATGTGGTGGCGAGCGAGCGCGCCTGGGAAGTGCACGTCAACCGGGCGGTGAATCGGTGGGGCATCCCGATTGACGCGGCGGTGCAGGCCGATGACGTGGGGAAGGGAAGTGTGCCGGTGGAGCAGGTCACCCCGCCGGTGGAGATGCTGAGGCTGACCTTCATGCCGCCGAGCGGGAACGGCACCGAGCTGGTGGTGGAGTGGGAGAACTTGAAGGTGCGGATTCCCATCCGGCGGATCGGCGGCTAGCGATTCTCATAGCCGTCGCAACTCGTCCTGCGCTCCCAGCTCCAGGTCAACGCGCTCCCCAATAGCGCGCGCCCTCTCCAAGTGGGCGGTGAGGTCGTTCATCGAGCCTTCGCCGCCGGAGAGCCGCAACAGCGCGAGACGCAGGTTTTCCAGCGCGGCCACCGTGTTGGTGAGCTCCGGGCCGGTCTCGCCGCGCCGGCGCAGCCGCGCGGCGCGCGCCTCCAGCCGCTGCACCACGCCGGGGAGTCCCGGCACCGCGCCACGCTGCTCGCGGGTCAGGCCCACGTAGGCCTCCTGGACGGACCGGCCCAGGACCAGCTCGGTGCGATCGGCCGACGGCAGGGCAGGCCGCTTGGGCGGCCGCACGCCGATGCCCGCCGTGCGGAAGAACCACCGCCCGAACCGCCCGGCCCAGAGCCGGTGCCACAGACGATCCAGGCGACGCAGGAACCGGCCCTGCCGCACGGCATCGGCCTCTTCTTCCTGCACCTGCGCCTCGGCGAGGAGCGCCGCGCGGATGTCGTCGAAGGCGTAGCCCTCGCGCAGCAGCCGCCGAGCCACCGTGACCAGTTGGACGAAGAGGATCAGGCCGATGATCCCGGAACCGCCTAAGCTGATGGTCACGCTGCCGGATGTGTCCACGACCCCCTGGCCTCCCACGGTGGCGGCCAGGAAGACCATGGTGCTGACTTGCGCGTTGCGCATGAAGCGTCGCACCAGCGGCGGCGTCTGGACCGCACGGCCGCGCGCCTGGTCCAGCGCCACGGCCAGCTCTTCGCCGCTGGCGAACCGCTCCGCCGGCTCCTTCCGCAAGCATCGGTCCACGATATCCGCCAGCCGCGCGGGCGCCTCCGGACGCACCAGTTGCAATGCCGGGGCGGGCTCGGTGACCTGCTTGGTGAGGAGCGCGGGCACGGAAGCCGCTTCAAACGGGGCTCGGCCGGTCAAGGCGAAGAACACCGTGGCGCCGAGGGCGTAGAAGTCCGATCGCCCGTCCAGCGGCTCCCCGCAGGCTTGCTCCGGACTCATGTACCGCGCCGTGCCGATGACCTCGCCGGTGGTCCCCTGGCCGCCGGCCACCGCGATCCCGAAGTCCATGACGATGGTGCGATCGGTGGCCCGCTCGATCATGATGTTGTCCGGCTTCACGTCGCGGTGCACCAGGCCGCGCTCATGCGCGTAGCCCAGCGCCCAGGCGGCTTCGTGCATCACCTTGAGCGCCGCCCGCGGCGACAGCGGTCCTGCCCGCTCCACCCGTTGCCGCAGGGTTTCGCCGTCCACGTACCCCATCACGAAGAAGACCCAGTCGCCCAGGGCTTCGACCGCATGAATGGGGACGATGTGCGGGTGGGAGAGGCCGGCCGCCGTGCGCGCCTCCTGGAGGAACCGGTCGCGGACGGCGACGTCGTGCGCCAGGTCCGGCGGGAGCAGCTTGATGGCCACCAGCCGATCCAGCGCCACGTCCCGCGCCAGCAGCACGATGCCCATCCCTCCCCGGCCCAGCTCGCGCTCGATGGAGTAGCGGCCGGCCAGGAGCTGCTGGAGCGGGAGGAATTGGGGGTCGAGCATCGAACCAATCTACAGTACGTCACTCCCGCTTGCGGAGGGCGGCCGCGCGCCTGACATTCCGGCGACTGCTCCCCGGCGCGCCCGCATTCGCGGAGACTCGCATGGATCCCGCCTTCTGGCACCGCTTCCAGTTCGCCTTCACCATCACCTATCACTACCTGTTCCCCCAGCTCACCATGGGGTTGGCGCTGCTCATTCTGGTAATGAAGTCGCTGGGGCTCCGGGCGGGCGGTGAGCGATGGAACGACGCGGCGCGGTTCTGGATCCGCATCTTCGGCATCAATTTCGCCGCGGGCGTGGTGACCGGCATCCCCATGGAGTTCCAGTTCGGCACCAACTGGGCGGGGTTCTCGCGCTACGCCGGCACCATCGTGGGCCACACCCTCGCCATGGAAGGGTTGTTCGCGTTCTTCCTCGAGTCGAGCTTCCTGGGGGTCTTGGTGTGGGGTGAGCGGCGGGTGGGACGGATGGGCCACTGGGCGGCGGCCCTGGCCCTGTTCCTGGGAAGCTGGCTGTCCGGCTATTTCATCGTGGCGACCAACGCGTTTCTGCAGCACCCGGTGGGCCACGCGATGGGGCCCGATGGAACCCTGCAGCTCGCGAGTTTCTGGGCGTTCGTGCTCAATCCGTGGGCGTTGGCGCAATACGCGCACACCATGATGGGCAGCGTGGTGACCGCGGGGTTCGTGATGGCGGCGGTGGGCGCCTTTTATGCGTTGCGGGAGGCCCATCAGGACGCGGCCCGGCGGTTCCTCACGACCGGCGTGATCGCCGGACTGACCGCGAGCGTGGTGGTGGCGTTTCCCACCGGCGATTACCAGGCCAAGCTGGTGGCCCGCTGGCAGCCGGTGTCGCTCGCGGCCATGGAGGGCCGGTTTGAGAGTGGGCCGCGGGCGGCGATCACCATGATCGGGCAGCCCAACGTGCGTGAACGGCGGCTGGACAACCCGATACAGGTGAAAGGCATTTTGAGCGTGCTGGCGTTCGGGGCGTTTCACGCCGACGTGCCCGGGCTCGACGCGTTTCCCGAAGACGTGTGGCCGGACAACATCGAGCTGCTCTACTACGCGTTTCATATCATGGTGGGCCTCGGCACGCTGTTCATCCTCCTCATGGCCCTGGCCACGGTGCAGCTCGCCCGCGGCCGGCTGCAGGTGACCAGGCCGCTCCTCTGGGTGCTCATGCTGGCGTTTCCGTTCCCGTACATCGCGAATACGGCGGGTTGGCTCACGGCGGAGCTGGGCCGGCAACCGTGGGTCATCTACGGGGTGATGCGCACCCGGGATGGCGTGAGCCCGCTGGTCCATTCGGGGACCGCGCTGTTCACCACCATCGGATTCGCCGGGCTGTACCTGGTCCTGGGGTTGCTGGTGCTGTTCCTGATTGGGCGCGAGATCGTCCACGGGCCCGCGCCGCACGGGACGGCCGGAGGGGAGGTCTCCCATGTTTGAGCTGTGGTTCGGCATCGTCGCGGTGATGCTCACGGCGTACGTGGTGCTGGACGGCTACGACCTGGGCGCGGGCGCGTTGCACCTGCTGGTGGCGCGGACGGGCGAGGAACGCCGGCAAGTGCTCGCGGCCGTGGGACCGTTCTGGGATGCGAACGAAGTGTGGTTGCTGGCCGCCGGTGGGGCATTGTTCGTGGCGTTCCCCCGGGTGCTGGCGGCCGGGCTCTCGGGCTTTTACCTGGCGATCTTCCTGGTGCTGTGGATGCTGATTCTCCGGGCCGTGTCGATCGAGTTTCGGAGCCACCTGGCCGACGGCCTCTGGCGCCGCATGTGGGACACGGGGTTCACCGTGGCGAGCGCGGCGCTGGCGATCCTGTTTGGCGCGGCCATCGGGAACGTGATCCGCGGGCTGCCGCTCACCGCGGACGGCTGGTTCGAGCTCACCCTGTTCACCGACTTCAGCGCCCGCCCACCGGTGGGCATCCTGGACTGGTACACCGTGCTCACGGGCGGTTGTGCGCTGGTGGCGTTGGCGGGACATGGCGCGACCTATCTCGCGTGGCGCACGGAGGGCCCGGTGCACCGGCGCGCCATGCGCCTGGCGCGGGTGGTGTTCGTGGCGCTGGCGGTGTTGTGGCCCCTGGTCACCTTCGCGACGAACGTGGTGAACCCCGATCTCCTGCCGGCCTTGCCGGGGCGCCCCCTCGCGTGGTTGGGCGTGCTGGCCGCGGCCGCCGGCCTGGTGGCGGCGCTCGTGGCGCTGGCGCGGGGGCAGCCGCTGGTGGCGTTCCTGGGATCGTCAGCCTGGATCGTCGGCATGCTGGTGGCCACGGCCGCCTGCCTGTTTCCCGTCCTGCTGAAAGCGGTGCCGGACTCCGCGCACTCGATCACGGCCTACAACGGCGGCAATACGGTGGACGGCCTGCGCACGGCGCTGGGTTGGTGGGTGGTGGGGTTTCCCATTGCCGTGGCCTACTTCGTGGTGCTCTTCCGCCTCCACCGGGGCAAGGCGGTGGCGGCGCGGGACGGCGAGGGGTACTGAGGCGCTGGCGCCCACTGACGCGGGGGCGTTAACGTGGGCCACCTTCAGAGTTGAACTCTTCGACCCGTTGTCCCGGGAGCATCCATGTCCTCGATGTCACGCTTCTCCGTGCTTGCCGCACTGTCCATCCTCGCCGCCATCGCGGCGCCCTCGGGCGCGTCAGCGCAGGCGACCCTGCTGCTGCGCCAGCCCACCGTCAGCGAAACGGCGATCGCCTTCGCTTACGCCAACGACCTGTGGGTGGTGCCGCGCTCGGGCGGCGAGGCTCGGCGGCTCACCGTGTATCCCGGACAGGAGTCCGATCCGCACTTCTCCCCCGATGGCCGGCTCATCGCCTTCACGGCGCAATACGACGGCAACACCGACGTGTACGTGATGCCGGTGGCGGGCGGGCAGCCCGAGCGGCTCACCTGGCATCCGGGACCCGACCTGGCACGCGGCTGGACGCCGGACGGGAAGCGGGTGGTCTTCGCCTCCGGCCGGATCGGCGCGCCCGTGTCCTATCAACGGCTCTGGACCGTGGCGGTAGAGGGCGGGATGCCCGAAGCGCTCCCCATTCCGCGCGCGCACGCCGGCTCCCCATCCGCGGACGGCCGGCGGTTCGCCTACCAGGAATTGCCGCCGCCCAACAACCAGTGGCGGAACTACCGCGGGGGGCAAACCCAGCCGATTCGCCTCATCAACCTGAACGGCTTCGAGGTGGAGAAGCTGCCGTGGGACAACTCGAACGACCTGGCCCCGGTGTGGATGGGCAATACGGTGTTCTTCCTGTCCGATCGCGATCTCGCCATCAACGTGTACGCCTACGACGCTCGGGCCCGCGCGCTGAAGCAGCTCACGCAATTCACCGACTACGACGTCAAGAGCCTGGACGCCGGGGCCGGGGCCGTGGTGTTCGAGCAAGCCGGCCGGATCCACCTGCTCGATCCGGCCACGGGCCGGAGCGCGCCCCTGGACGTCCGGGTGCACGGTGATTTCCCCTGGCTGCGGCCGCACTGGGAGGACGTGGGCCGTGCTCTCACCAACCCCGCGCTATCGCCGTCCGGGGCCCGGGTGGCGTTCCAGGCGCGGGGCGAGATCGTCACCATTCCCGCCGAGAAGGGAAGCTTCAGGAATCTGACGCAGAGCCCCGGCGTGGCCGATCGCACGCCGTCCTGGGCGCCGGACGGCAAACAGGTGGCCTGGTTCAGCGACGAGAGCGGGGAGTATCGGTTGATGATCGGCTCGCAGGACGGCCTGACCCGGCCACGCGCGATCACCTTGCCCGAGCCGTCCTTCTACTATACGCCGGCCTGGTCGCCCGACTCCAAGCGGCTGGCCTTCACCGACGCCAAGCTCAACCTGTGGGACGTGGACGTAGCCTCGGGCAAAGTCACCCGGGTGGACACCGACGAGTACGCGCACCCCGAGCGCACGGTGGATCCGGTCTGGTCGCCCGACTCGAAGTGGCTGGCCTACACCAAGCGGCTGGACAACCAGTTCCATGCCGTGATGGTCTACTCGGTGGATCAGGCCAGGGCCTTCCAGCTCACCGATGGCATGTCGGACGCGCTGGCGCCGGCCTGGGACCGGAGCGGCAAGTACCTCTACTTCCTGGCCAGCACCAAGTTCGCGCTCAACGTCGGCTGGCTGGACATGTCGTCCTACGAGCGCCCGGAGGAGCGCGGGATCTACCTGGCCGTGCTCACGGCGGACGAGCCCTCGCCACTGCTGCCGGAGAGCGACGAGGAGAAGCCCGGGGAGGAACCCAAGAAGGACGAGGCCAAGGACTCCACCAGGGCCGTGCGCATCGATCTGCAGGGGATTGACCAGCGGATCCTGGCACTCGACGTGCCGCTGCGAAACTACGTGGGCATCGAGGCCGGGCTCCAGGGAGTCGTCTTCTACGCCGAGTCGCGCCCCAACCAGCAAGGCCTGGTGCTCCAGCGGTACGACCTCAAGAAGCGGAAGGGCGAGCCGTTCCTCGAGAGTATCCAGACGGCGATCGTATCCGCGGACGGGAATAAGCTGCTCTACGGCGCACAGGGACAGTGGGGGATCGTCTCCACCGACGCGGGCCAGAAGAAAGTCGGAGATGGCAAGCTGGACACGGCCGTCCGCGTCAGAGTGGACCCGGCCGCCGAGTGGAAGCAGATGTTGCGCGAGGCGTGGCGCTACCAGCGGGACTACCTCTACGTGCGGAACTTCCAGGGTGCGGATTGGGAGGAGGTGTGGCAGCGCTACGAACCCTGGCTTCCGCACGTGGCCCACCGCTCGGACTTTACCTACCTGCTCCAGAACCTGGCCGGGGAGTTATCCATTGGGCACTCGTACACCTTCGGTGGCGATTTGCCGGACGTGGACACCGTATCCGTGGGCTTGTTGGGCGCCGACGTCGCCGTGGAGAACGGCCGGTATCGCATCACCCGGATCCTGACCGGCGAAAACTGGAATCCCAACCTCCGCGCCCCGCTGGCGGGGCCCGGCATCCGGGTCGCGGTCGGCGATTACGTTCTGGCGGTGGACGGGATCGAGATCCCGGGCGCCGCCAACTTCTACCGGTACTTCGAGGGCACCGCAGGCCGGCAGGTGGCCCTCACCGTGAACGATCGCCCCACTATGGACGGCGCCCGAGCCATCACGGTGGTTCCGGTGACCAGCGAGGCCCAGCTCCGCCAGCGGGCCTGGGTCGAAGCCAACCGCCGGAAGGTGGACCAGCTCTCCGGCGGCCGCCTGGCGTACGTGTGGCTTCCCAATACCTCGACCGCGGGTTACGACTACTTCAACCGCTATTACTTCGCGCAGCAGCACAAACTTGGTGCCGTGGTGGACGAGCGATTCAACGGCGGTGGGTCGGCCGCCGACTACATGGTGGATTACATGCGGCGCGGCCTCACCGGCTTCTTCAACAACCCGGTCGGGCAGAAGAAGCCGTTCCGGAATCCCAATGCCGGCATCTTTGGGCCCAAGGTGATGATCATCAACGAGGCGGCCGGCTCAGGCGGCGACTTGTTGCCGTTCATGTTCCGGGAAATGGGCATCGGGCCGCTGGTGGGCACGCGCACCTGGGGCGGGCTGGTGGGAATCTGGGATGTGCCTCCGCTGATGGATGGCGGCTCGATCACGGCCCCGCGAGGGGGATTCTACAACCTCAAGGGCGAATGGGACGTGGAGAACGTGGGCGTGGCGCCTGACGTTCCCGTTGAACAGACGCCCAAGGACGTGGCTGCCGGGCGCGACCCGCAGCTCGAGCGCGCGGTCCAGGAGGCCCTGAAGCTCTTGGAGATCCACACGGTGGAGATCCTGGCCGAGCCGGCGCCGCCGGTGCGAGCCAAACGGCCGGCGCCGCGTTGACGAGCACGATTACCAGCCGCGGTTGAGCGCTCCGTCGCCGTAGTCCCAGAGGAAAAACGCCACCAGCCGGGCCCGCTTGGGATCGGGCCCGGCGACCGGCACCTCCACGCCGGCCGACGCCGCGACGTGGCCCAGGCGTGAAAGCTGCACCCAGAGCTGCGGGAACAGCGCCAGCGCCTGCTGGCCCTCGCGTGGAATGGTCCAGCCGGCCTCCACCATGGGGACCACACGGCCCATCTGCCGCCCGATTCCCAGGCGCACCTGTCCGCCGGCGATCCCCTCGGTCTCTTCCCACGGCGCCAGGACCTCGCCCTGAATTACGGTGGCGCCGCCGCCGGGATTCCACCCGAAGGCCACGTAGGGCTCCACTTCCCAGAGGTCCCGGAGCCCCACCGGCGGTGTCACCTCCAGGCCGACGCTTGCCAACGCGCGGCGCTCCAGGCTGTGCCACAGGTTGTACTTGACCGCGCCGGTGAAGCTGTCGAACCCGCCCCCGGAGTCGGCCAGCGTGCGGACCGCCGCCTCCCACTGGAGCCGCCGGCCGACGCGCCGCTCGTAGATCAGCTCCTGACCCCACCCGTGCGCTTCCACCACGACCTCGTTCTCGGGAAATGCCTTCTCCGCCAGAAAGGCGCGCGGGAAGTTCAGCTCGCCGGGAGGCCACCCCGGCTCACCGCAGAGCCCTCGGATGTAGCGGACCACGGCGCGGAGCTGCTCCGGCGTGGCGGCCTCGCCAAAGGCCGGCATGTCGATGGAGAGGCCCACGGATTCGCCGCCGTCCCGCACGATGGCGATCCACAGGTCTTCCGGCTC
>DATECF010000222.1:0-2031 GCA_035287045.1 Gemmatimonadales bacterium
GGGAACGGGATTGGGCACCTTCACCATGGTCTATCCCCGTTACCGGCTGCCCGAGGACCGTGAGCCCGTGCCCTCGCGCCCCTTCGCCCACAACATCTTCCTGAACATCGCGGCGGAGGGCGGACTGCTCGGCGTCCTCTCCTTTGCCAGCGTGATCGCGCTGGCCCTGTGGTGGGGCGCCCGCTGGATCCGGCAGTCTCCCGCAAACGAAGGCCTCATCGCGGCGGGCGTCGTGGCCGCCCTCGTCGGCGTCCTGGTACACCAGCAGGTCGATGGAACGGTCATGCGATTTCACGTCGGCCTGGGGATGTGGATGCTGCTGGGGTTGATCGCGGCCGGCGCGGCCAGGTTACGGCGGGGGCGTCGTGAAGGTGAGCCGGTCTGACACCCCCAGGATGACATTGAGGGAGATCTCCTGCCGGATCTGTCGGTAGCGCACGGCGACGGTGAGACAGTCACACTGAAAGGTCACCGTGTAGTCCAGGTCCTCGAACGCCTGCGTGGTCAGGCTATAGACGGCCGCCACGTCGAAGAAGACGGTCGGTGAGACGCGGAAGCCGACCCCGCCGGAGAGCTTCGTCTCCGGGATCGGGAGGGCAGCGAAGTCGTAGCTGACGCCCGCCTGCACGCGGAAATCCGGGCGGGTATGGGCGACGGTGAGCGCGACGGTGCTCGTCGAGTTCACCACGTCGAAGAAGAAGGGTGTGGTCCCCTGCACCGACGCCAGGTCGTAGCGCGCCGTGATGGTCGTCGCCTGGTCGAACCGGTAGGTCAGGGCCAGCGCGCCGGAGATGATCGTGCGCTGCTCGCCGGTGCCGTAGGCGGAGAAGCGGTAGGAAGCGGACGCGGCGGCGTCCAGGTTCGGACCGAAGGAGAAGGTCTCAGTGGCCAGCGTCAGGGTGCCGTCCAGGCGGGTGGTCACCACCGCCGAGTCCAGTTCATCGAACCAGCCGGCCGCCACCCGTCCCGACAGAAAGAGCGGCAGTCCCGGGACCCGCCACGGCTTGACCGTGCCCGCGAGCTCGGCTGTGGTGAGCGCATGCACCACGTTGTCGGGGTCCTCGCGCTGGGTGCGGCCCGTGTCCAGCGTCAGGCGCCAGGCCGGCTGATCGTAGCTCAACGTGTTCAGCAAGAAGAAGCCGGAGATCTGGCCGTACTTGCCGTACAGTTCGCCCGCCACGTTGCCAAGACGGTAGGGGTACCGGTAGTCGATCCACAGCCCGTCGGTGGGGTTACTCCCCACGCCCGGGAGGCGCGGCCCCCGAGCGTCCCGCAGCGACATCCGGTAGACCGGCAGGGTCAGGACCCGCACCGACCCGAACCAGATCGAGGCGTCGCGGGCCACCAACTCCTCGCCGGGGATGATCTCTACCCGGCGGGCGGTGATGCGGTACAGGGGCCGCGTGGGGTCGCAGGTGGTGAGGGTCGCCTCGTCGACGGTGAGGCGCACGGCGTTCCCCTGCGCCCGCTCCGCCCGGATGTAGACGCGGTCCACGATCGTCTCCGCGCGGGTGATGATGGCCTCCCCGCGCAAGATGGCGTAGACGACCCGCGTGCCCCGCAATTCGCGGCCCTGCGCATCGATCAGCCGGACGCGTCCCTCGGCGGTGACCACCTGCGTCCGCAGGTCGAAGGTCATTGTATCGGCAAAGAGGCGAAACAGCGCGTGGGTGACGCGGACCCGGCCGCGCGCGGTGACGACATTCGTCGCGGCGTCGTAGGCGATCTCGTCGGCCTCGATGGTAATCGGGCCGCCGGGAACAGGCTGTGTGGTGGAAGGGGCCGCGGACCGCGCGGCCCGCGCGGTGGGCGCCGGAGTCACTCCCGCCGGCGCAGCGTGTCCCGGTCCGGCCGGGACCGCCAGCAGCAGCACGAGGACGAGCGGCAGGGAGAGTGTACGCAAGGCAGTGTCGTGGTGATATTACAGATGGAAGCGTTGTTCTCCTATACCGACCTTCCTATAATGAACAGGCATAGATGGAACTTTCGCTGATCCTCTCCTACCTCCGCCCGTACCGCCTGCATCTGGTG
>DATECF010000223.1:0-5078 GCA_035287045.1 Gemmatimonadales bacterium
GTCCACTTGAGCGCCGGCGTCGCCGGCGTCAGGTCGATCGCGTAGAGCTGCCCCGCCGTGTTCGCCACGTACAGCGTGTTGCCGTCGTAGCTCGGGCTCGGCGAGGTGTCCAGGTGCCCGAGGGCGAAGGATTTGACCACGCTCCCGTCCAGGGTGCTCAGGATCCACAGGCTCGGCTGCCCGCCGGCGCCCGCCCGGCTCGCCACGTAGAGCCAGTTCCGCGCGTAATCCGCCGCGGGCATCCCCACGATGAAGTCCACACCGTTCACCGCGTCCTGGAAGGTCCACAGCACCGTCCCGTCGCTCGCCCGGACCCCGAACACCTTGTTGTCCCTGGTGGGTTGGGCTGTCGCCGAGTTCCGGCTCGCCACGAAGATGGTGTCGTCGCCACCCACCAGCGGATTGGTCTGGTACGCGCTGTCCGACCAGGCCCGGACCTGGCCCGCGATCCCCGCCTGGATCCGGTCGATCCCCTGGGAGGTCAGGTCGAGGGTCCAGTTAGTGACGCCCAGGGTGGGGTCCACGGAGTAAACGCGCCCGTTCTGGTCGCCCCCCCACACCACGGGCGCCCCGCCGGTCGTGGCGAACTGCACGACCTGCCAGGAGATGTTGGCATCCACGCTCTGGGCGGACGCGCGCTCCAGGTTGAGGTTCGACGCCGCGACGGTGGCCGTCCAGCTCGTGGAGTCGAGGTCGGAGGTGGCGTCCACCCCGCCCTGGACCGAGATGAACGGCACGCTCCGCGAAGGGGTCACCGAAATGCCGGGGCTCAGCAGGGTCTCGGTCGTGAACGCGGCGGCCGTTCCCCGCTGGACGGTCGAGCCGTCGGACAGGCCCAGTACCTCCCAGGCGATATCCACCGTGTTCAACGTCGAGTCGCGGCTGAAGGTGAGCGTCGTCCCATTCGTCAGCTCACCGCGGACCTGGTATTGGGTCTCGGTCCCTCCGCTGGCCGACCCCCGGCGGGTGAACAGGAGGAATGAGTTGGCCAGGGTCACGGCGCTGATCCCCTGCGTCTTCGACGACTCGCCCGCCAGCAGCGTGATCAGCCCCCGCTGGACCGTGGCCGCCGACATCTGGATCACCTGCCAGGCCACGGTCGCGGCGGCGGGGGTCGCGTTCGAGTACCGGGACAGTTCCAGATTGGTGGTGCTCGTGAGCTGGGCCCGCATCGTCCACTGGTCGTCCAGGGTCTGGGAGGTAGTGGTGGTCTGCTCCGAGGTCAGGACGAAGCTCTTCGACAGCTGCACCGCGCTGATGGGCACGTTCAAGATCGTGTCGCTCGTCGAAAACGCCTGCACCCCGCGCTGGACCGACACCCCGCCCTTAAACTCGGCCACGTACCACCGGACATATTGGGCGGCGTTCGCCTCGTTGCTCGTGATCGTCACGGTCGAGCCGCTGCCGGTCAGCTCGCAGGTGACGCGCTGGGACGCGTTCGAGCTGCCGGTCCTGCTGGAGCAGACGACAAACGACTTGGCGGGGTCAACCGTCGTGATCGCCGCCGTCTGGGTCGTCGTGCTCATGGTGGCGGTCCCGCTCTGGACCGACTTGATCCCGCCGCTGCCGACCGAGGCCCACGTGAGCCAGCCCTGGATCGGGGCGCTGGTGGCCAGGGGCTCCCAGCTCTGGGTCCCTTTGGGGTTCGTCGTGCTGAGGGAGATGATCCGGTTCGCGTTGGAGGAGGTATAAATCGTGCCCGTCCAGCTCGCGATCCCAGCCTTCAGGACCGCGCCGCCCGCCATCATGTAGCTCCAGTCGGGCGTGGGCCCCGCCTCCGGCCAGGCGTTGACCTCGATCCCGGGGGCGTAGCAGGACGCCCCGCCGGTACCGGTCTTTGCGAAGACTTTGTAGTAGTAGGCGGTTCCGTTGGTGAGGCTGGTCTGCGTGAAGCTCGTCGCCCCCGCCGACCCGTTATACACGACGGTGGCGGCTCCGATCGGATCGTTGACGGCGTATGGAACCCCGTTGGTAGGCGCCTCGCCCGCAAAGGGGGCCGTCTTTCGGAGGATCAGGGCCGGGTTGGGGGTCGAAGACCAGTAGACGATGGCCTGGCCGGGCTGGGCATTGGCGGCCACATAGCTCGCGTCGGCGACCGCCGCGCACTTGAAGAACTGCACGACGAACCAGCCGATGTCCGCGGCCGCCACGGTGCTGTCGCGGTCCAGGGTGATCTGGGTGCTCGAGAGGGCCAGCGTCGCCGAGCCCACGCCGATGATGTCGTCCCCCGCGTACGGGGACTTCCCCATATTCTGGCCGCCCACGGGCTGGACTGACGCGAAGGCGACCGAGCGGCTCGTATCGACGCTCGAGATTGACGCGCTGGCCTGAGCCGAGGCGCTGGCGAAGTTCGCGCTGCCGCGTTGCACGCTCGAGCCGTCCTTCAGCTCCACCGCCTGCCACGTGATCTCCGTCAGGTCGTCCGGGCTCCCCGAGATGTCTCGGTCGAAGCTAATCGTGGTCGAACCGGTCAGTTGGGCCCGCAGCATGTTCGCCCCGACATCGGCGCCGCCGCCGGCAGTCCGGTAGCTCGCCAGGACGAAGGTCTTGCTGACGTCCACCGCGGTGCCGAGGGTCGCCGTGGTGGACAGCGCTGTCCCGATCAGCGAGGTCGAGCCCTTCTGGACATTGACGATCGCGGGATCGGTGAACTCGACCACCTGCCACCGGATGACGTGGTCCGCGTTCGTCGCGTTGACCCGGCACTGGAGATTCGACGTCGTCGTCAACTCGCACACGACCGGGTCGTCCGTGCCCCAGCTGCCGTCGCCCGAGAAGGGGGTCTTGGACCAGGTGACGAAGGCCTGGCTGAGCGATGCCACGGCGGTGATCCCGACATTGATCGTTGTCGCCGACTGGCTGACCTCGCCTCGCTGGACCCTGACGCCACCCTCGAACTCCACGACGTACCAGCGGATGTTGACCACGCCCGCTCCCGCCGACTCGTTGGACACCTTGACGAACTCCAGACTGGTGGCAGTGGTGAGGCGACCGCTCAGGTACGACGCGACGGGCCGGTTACTGTTGTGGCGCGTCTGGAAGACCAGGAACGATTTCGCCGTGTCGACAGACGTGATGGACACGGTCACGGTGTTGGTGGGGCCGCTGATGCTCGTGGTTCCGGTCTGGACCGACTTGACCGAGGCGGCCTCTGCCGGAGAGGGCGCAAGCCATCCCCCGAGGCCCAGACCTACGAGCAAGAGGGCAAGGGCAGACCTTCTCGGCATGCCCTCATGGAGAGCAACTGGGATGCCAGGAGCCTTGAGGAGAAAATGGCTTGTTTGATTGACAGTTAGCCGGGCCACTCCATCCAGACAGGCGCCTGGTGCCGTGCCAAGCCGGCCGGGCTAGTCACTCTGGCAAAGGGGCAAGAGGCCCTTCCGGCAGGCGGGCGCTTCCGAGTATCATCGGCGGGTGCCGTTGCGAGACGCCCTGTTCACCGCCCTGTACCAGTGCGGACGCGCCTTCCAGGGCGTCGCCACGCTCTGGTTTTACGCCGCCGCGGGCACCAGACGGCTCGCGGATCTCAGGAGAGCGATCCGGGGGGAGTGGGAGCAGTCGGGAGCGTCGGAGGGGGAAGGCTACATCGCCTCAGGCCTGATGGACTGGGAGCGCGACTTCTACCCCCGGTTCCTGAAGCCCAGAGATCGGGTCCTCGTGATCGGCTGCGGGACGGGCCGCGATCTCGTCGCGCTGCTGGAGCTCGGGTACCGGGCCGAGGGGCTCGATGTGGGGCCCCGGTGCACGGCCATCGCCGCCCACCTGCTCCGCAAGCGCGGATTCGAAACTCCCGTCTACACGGGTGCCATCGAGACGCTCGAGCTGCCCGGGCGCTTCGATGCCTTCATCTTCTCGTGGTTCTGCTACAGCTACATCCCCCAGGCCGAGACCCGGATCGGCGTTCTGCGCAAACTGAGAGGCCTTCTCAACTCCGGAGGCAGGATCCTCGTGACCTACGTGCCGGCCAAGACGGTGCCGCGACGCCTGCCGATCCTCTCCGCCCGCCTCGTCGCGCGGATCAGCCGCTCAGACTGGTGGCCCGAATACGGCGACACCTTCATCGTGGCCGACCGCGGCAGATACTTCGGTCATTACCAGCACGAGTTCACGCGTGAGGAACTCGAGGAAGAGGCCGGCGCCGCCGGCCTCACGGTCACCTTCCACGCCAGGGCGAACGAGGGGACGGCCGCCCTGATCGCCTAGGTCAGCGCCCCCGCCGTCCTGCCAGTCCCTCTTTCGCCTCGCCCATCACGTCGCCCATCCGGCGGTAGTGAGCCAGGTACTGCCCGAGGAGCGACGACCCGGCGCCCGCGTAGCGGGCCCGCACCCAGGCGGGCGGCGGGCAGACGACGCGGCGGAACGGCGCCAGCACGTCCCGGCCTCGGTCCACCAGCAGGAGCGCGATCAGGTGCTCGAGCTGTCTCCGGCGCTGCGCCGCCCGATGGCGCAGGAGCCAGCCGATCGCCGCCGCTCTCGGACCTCGCGGCTTGATGCCGGCGATGACCGAGGCGGGGGCTGATGCGCCGAAGAAGAGCTCGAGCCCCACGAGGGCGAAGTAGAGCGCCGCGCGGATCCGCCAGCGGCAGGCCCGCTCGACCACCGCCTGCCAGTCCAGCGTGTCCTCCCAGCGATCGAGCAGGAGGATTAGGTCCCAGTACCACAGGAGCCCCGCCAAGCCGTGGTGGACCGCCAGGTGAAGCGCTAGGTACAGCAGGAGGTCCTCCGGGCACAGGGCGAGCGCTTCCTCTCCGGCCACCCGGATCCGGACCGCCCGATCCCAGACCGTGAGTCCTTCCCCCTCGTTCCACGAATACCGCGGGTCGCTCACGAGCCCCCAGTGAAGGTCCACGCGGACGCTGGCCGCCCCTTCGTACACGGTCGCCCGGTCGTAGGCGATGTCGAAGCTCCAGGAATGGGCGTCGGCCAGCCGGTGGTAACCGAGACCCTGGAGAAGCCGGTCAGCGGGGAGCAGCGTCTCCCGTCGAATGAGCATATCGAGGTCGCTGGAGGGGCGGAGGACCGGATCGGGATAGAGCGTTTCGCCCAGCAGCTGTCCTTTGAGCGGGATCACCGGGAGT
>DATECF010000224.1:0-59407 GCA_035287045.1 Gemmatimonadales bacterium
GCACCTTCCGGTACCAGGCTATTTACTCGGCGGCGAACAGCCGAGAGTACAACTGGCTCTACAATGAGTCGTTCGCGCGGAACTACTTCAGCGTGTACGGCACCTTCGCCGCCTCGTTGAACAACACCGATCCGCGGATGCCCTTCCTGAACCTCAACAAGAACGGCGCCGACGGAAAGACCCCCGCCTACCAGCAACGGAAGTACCTCAGTTATTCCGCGGCCATCGACATCGCGGCGGGCGATGAAATGCGGCTGATCGAGGCGGAGAAGCTGCTCCGTGTGGATGCCGACGTCAGCGGCGCCATGGGCTTGATCAACGGGGTCCGCACGGCCGCGGGCGTCCCCACCAAGACGGCCTCGACAGTTGCCGAGGCCATGGCCGTGCTGCGGACCGAGCGGGACATCGTCTTGTGGCTCGAGACCAGGCACCTCTGGGACCTGCAGCGGTTCGATGATCCGTTCCTCAGTGGACGGGACCGGTGCGTCCCGCCAAGCGAAAACGAGCAGAACACCAACCCGAATCTCCAGGGGTCGTGATGAAATACGTTGCCAAGCTGATGCGCGCGTGCAGGCCCGTTCTCGCCGCCCTGATCCTGGCCCCAGCCGCACTGGCGTACGGCCAGGAGGTTACGCTGGTGGCTGGCGGCGACATCGAGTGGTCACGGATCGTGCAGGTGCCGGTGATCACCAACGACGCGGTCCGGGGGGAAGGGCGGGGCGCCGGAGCAGGGAGCAACCGGCGGGCAGACGGCTGGATTCCGGTCCCGTACCTGATTACACCGGAGAGCAAGGCGTACCTGGAGCAGACGCTGAACATCACGTTGGAGAACCCCAACGCCCATCATCTGACCTCCATCCAGTACGGGCTCAACTTCCGGACGCCCCAGGAGATGGCGCAGTACCCGTTTCGCAACATCCGCCAGCTCCTGAGCGGGGCGGATATCGCGTTCGCCAACCTGGAAACGCCCCTCTCGGACAAGGCTCGGCGCACCGGGGCGTTCCGTACGCCGGTCGCGTTCGCGGAAGGTCTGGCGTGGGCCGGGATCGACGTGGTATCGAACGCGAACAACCACGCGTTGGACGCGGAAGGGGAGGGCCTGCTGGACACGAAGGAGGCCCTGTGGCGCGCCGGCGTCGGCGCCGTCGGCACGGGGCGTGATCTGGAGGACGCCCGCCGGCCGTTCATCCTGGAGCGCAACGGTCTGCGGGTGGCGTTCCTCGGCTATTCGATGTTCGTGAACGCTGGGGACGCGGCCTTCGCCACGCCGGAACGCTCAGGCGTGGTCCCATTGGATCCCTTCATTATCAAGGAGGACATCCGGCGGGTCCGAGGCCGCGCGGACTACGTCGCGGTATCGTTCCACTGGTCCGTGGAGAACTCCCAGGACGTGCTGCCCGCCGACCAGGCGTTCGCCCGGGACATTATCGACGCCGGGGCGGATATCGTCCTGGGTCACCACCCGCACGTGCCGCGGGGGTTCGAAGTTTACAAGGGGAAAGCGATCTTCTACTCGTTCGGCAACCTGATCTTCGGCCACGCCCACACCTATTGGATGGACAACTACCTGGCGCGGCTGACGCTGACGCGGGACGGCATCACCAAGATCGAGATGATTCCCGTCGGCGGTCGGGGGAATGCCCTTTCACAACCCGCGCCCCTGAGGGGCCGGGAGGCCCAGGTCGTCTTGCAGGACATCAAGGAACGGTCGGCCAAACTGGAGACCACGGTCGAGATCGTCGGTGACGTGGGAATCGTGACGATCGGCAGCGGACCGCGGGCGGGGTCCCGGTGATCGTCCGATATGGTAGCCGTTTCACATCGTCGGAGAGGATGGTTCGCATGAATAGCAGACCGATCAAGTACGCCGGCGCGGCTCGAGTCGTCGCCGTCGTCGCCCTCGCGTTGCTGGCGGCACAGCCGGCCCGCGCCCAGGGTCGCGTCACCACGCCAAAAGAACACTTTGGCTTCAACATCGGCGACGACTATCACCTGGCAACTTACGCCCAGTTCCAGGCGTACTGGGCGAAACTCGACGCCGAGTCGGACCGCATGGTGGTCCGAGAGATCGGCAAGACGGCCGAAGGTCGCCCGCAGTTGATGGCGATCATCACGTCGCCCGAGAACCACCGCAACCTGGCGCGGTACCAGGAGATTTCGCGGCGCCTGGCGCTCGCCGAAGGCCTCACGGACGAACAGGCGATGCAGCTGGCCCGCGAAGGGAAGGCGGTGGTCTGGTTTGACGGCGGCCTGCACGCCACGGAAGTGGTGGGCGCCCACCAGTTGACCGAGACGGTGTACCGGCTGGTCAGCGAGACCAATCCCGAGACCATGCGCTTCCTCAACGATCTCGTGATCCTGGCCGTGCACGCCAACCCGGATGGGATGGAGCTGGTGTCCAACTGGTACATGCGCGAGCCCGATCCCGCCAAGCGGGTCTCCGGCAACATCCCGCGGCTCTATCAGAAGTACATCGGGCACGACAACAACCGTGATTTCTACATGGTGGCGCAGCCCGAGACGGAGAACATGTCCCGGGTGTTGTACCACGAGTGGTTCCCGCAGATCCTCTACAACCATCACCAGAGCGGCCCGGCGGGCGCCGTCCTGTTCGCGCCCCCATTCCGCGACCCGTACAACTACAACTTCGACCCGCTCGTGCCTATGGGGATCGAAGCCGTGGGCGCGGCGATGCACAACCGGTTCGTGGCCGAACGGAAGCCCGGGGCGGTGATGCGGTCCGGCGCGAGCTATTCCACGTGGTGGAACGGCGGTCTCCGCACCACGACCTACTTCCACAACATGATCGGGTTGCTCACGGAGATCATCGGCAACCCCACGCCGATCGAGATTCCGTTCCTGCCCGACATGACCCTCCCCCGCAACGACGTGCCCTTCCCGATCATGCCGCAGAATTGGCACTTCCGGCAGTCCATTGAGTATTCCGTCACCGCGAACAAGGCGGTGTTCGATTACGCGTCGCGGCAGCGCGAGCAGTTGCTGTACAACTTCTATCAGATGGGCCGGAACGCCATCCAGCGGGGCAGCCAGGATCACTGGACCATCGTGCCCAAGCGGGTGGAAGCGGTGAAGGCGGCGGCGGAGCGGGAAGGCGTGACGGCCCAGCGCGGGCGCGGTCTGCCTGAGAAATACTACGCCATGCTTCGTGACCCCGCCCTGCGCGATCCACGGGGCTACATCCTCTCGCCCGATCAGGCGGATTTCCCCACGGCGGTCAAGTTCGTCAACACGTTAGTGAAGAACGGGGTTACGGTCCATCGCGCCACCAGCGCGTTCACGGTGGGCGGCAAGCGGTATCCCTCCGGGTCCATCGTCATCAAGTCCGCCCAGGCGTTCCGCCCGCACGTGATCGACATGTTCGAGCCTCAGGACCACCCCAACGATTTCCGGTATCCCGGTGGTCCGCCCATCCCGCCCTATGACAACGCGGGGTGGACGCTGGCGTACCAGATGGGTGTCCAGTTCGATCGGATCCTCGAAGGCTTTGACGGCCCCTTCGAGAAAGTCGACGGGCTGCTCCGGCCCCCGGCCGGAACGGTGGCGAACGCCGAGCGGGCCGCAGGCTTTCTGCTCTCGCATGCGGTGAATGACGCGTTCCTCGCGACCAACCGGCTGATGGCGGCCAGACACGAGGTGCACTGGCTCACGTCCCCCACGCAGGCAAACGGCAAGTCCTATCCGGCGGGCACGATCTACATCCCGGCGCGGGGCGGCGCCCCGCAGGCGGTCCGGCAGCTCGCGGCCGACCTCGGCCTCTCCTTCGAAGGAGTGGCGGCAGCCCCTGCCGGGGCCACGCGGATGCGCACAGTCCGGATCGGCCTGTGGGATCGCTACGGCGGCTCGATGCCGTCCGGCTGGACCCGGTGGCTGCTGGAGCAGTACCAGTTCCCCTTCGAGGTGGTGTATCCCCAGACCCTGGATGCCGGCAGGCTGTCCGCCAAGTACGACGTGCTGGTGTTCCCGACCGGCGCCATTCCGGCCGGCGAGGCGGGTCCATCGGGCGGGGGCGGCGGCTTCGGTGGCGCGCCGGACCCGATGAGCATACCCGCCGAGTTTCGCGGTTGGCTGGGGTCGGTGACCACGGACAAGACCGTACCGCAGCTCACGCAGTTCCTGAATGATGGCGGCACGATCATCGCCATCGGCACGTCCGTCAGCATGGGCAGGCACGCCGGCCTCGGCATCGGCGATCACCTGGTGGATGCCACCGGCCGGCACCTGCCCGGCGAGCAGTTCTACGTCCCGGGCTCCGTGCTTCAGGTCCGGGTGGACAACACGCTGCCCATCGCCTGGGGCATGCCCGAGCGGGTGGACGTCTTCTTCGACGACAGCCCGGTCATGACCCTCACGCCACAGGCCGAACAGCAGGGCGTTCGTCGGGTCGGTTGGTTTGACTCGGCGTCGCCCCTGCGCAGCGGCTGGGCCTGGGGTCAGGAGCGCCTGAAGGACGGCGTGGCGATGGCTGAAGCCACGGTCGGCAAAGGGAAACTGTACCTCTTTGGCCCCGAAATCCTGAATCGTGGGCAACCGCACGGCACGTTCAAGCTCTTCTTCAACGGGATCTACCTCGCCGGCGCGGCGAACATCAGGGAGGCGGCGGCCACTGGCGGGTCCAGGTAACGGCTGGCCAACCGCTGACGGCCGACGAAACAGAAGGCCCGGCAACGTGCCGGGCCTTCGTATTCCGTCCCAGGTCGGGGGAGCGGTGCGCTGCCCGCCTCCCACCTCAGCGGCCGGTCTGCGACGTGGCCGCGCTCGACCGCCAGACGCCGACACCGTTCTCGTAGACGATCCTGGTGCCATAGGGTTCGGACATCGTCGCCAGTCGCTCGATGATGCTTCGGCTCGTCGCCTCATCGGCCATGCGCGGCGTGCCCCGCTGGGACCGCGGCGCCCGCTGACCCATGTCGATGGGGTAGAGTTTGAGGTCCACCAGCTGCGTCCCGCGGAACGTGGGGACGGCGATGACGCTTTCGTAATACACGGAGTTGGACGGGAATCCCGTCGTCCCGCCACGAAACCGCGCGTCATAGAGGTCGGACGCGAGCGCGCTATCCGGCAGGTTGTAGACCTCGTAATGGTCGGCGGGCATCGGATCGATCGTCTCATTCTGAAAGACGAAGTTGCCCAGGCTGTAGAAGATGGGCTTCCCCTTGTAGATCTCGATGGGCCGAAGCACGTGGGGGCCGTGGATCACGTAGGTGACGGCTCCCGCATCGAGGCACTTCTTGATGAACTCCGACAGCCAGGCCGGCGGCGTGGCGCCGGACTGGTGGGTGTGGCTGGTGACCACCACGTAGTCGGCCAACTTGGCCGCATTGCGGATCTCGCGGAGGATGCGGGCTTCGTCCGCCGGATTGACCGTCGTGACCGCGCGGTTCGCGGTCCCACGCCGCACCGTCGCGCCGAGGAAGCGGATTTGCTCTTCTCCCTGCGGTGGCCCTCCTCCGGCCCCGGCAAACCCCGCGGCCAGGTCGCGCAGGGTCTCAAACGTTTGCTGATCAGCTTCGTAGCGCTGCTCGGTGCGGAGCGCGCTCAGGCCCGGGCGGCCCGGCATGTCCGGCCGGGCGTCCCCCGCACGCGACATCGGCGTAAAGCTGGTCGCCAGGCCAATGAACGCGAGTCGGCCCTTGGGCGTCTCCAAGTACCCGGGCCGGCTGGCCTCGCCCAGGTTCTCGCCGGATCCGGCGTGGACCAGCTGCAGCTCGTTCAACAGCCGGTTAGTCAGCCGCATGCCTTCGACGCCGTAATCCGTGGTGTGATTGTTGGCCCGATTATAAAAATCAAAACCCAGGTGCCTGAGGTCCAGCAGGGCCTCGGGCGGGCCCAGCTCCCAATTCCCGCCGTTCTCCACTTCTGGCCAGCCGGTGAACTCGCTCAACCGGAACAGGGAGATCTCCAGGTTGACCATTGCCGCATCCGCGTCTCGAATCACCTTGGCCATGGTCTGGAAGCGGGGGTCGGCGGCGTTGTCGAACTGGGCCACGCGTCGTGTGATGATGGCGTCGCCCACGGCCGCCAGGCTCCAAGTCGTCCCCGGTCCGGGAACCACTTCCGCCTGGCGCGCGGCAGCGCCTGCGGCCGGACGTTGCGCGATCAGCGGAAGGGGCCGCAGCACCCACTGCGCCGCGAGACCAGCGACCCCCAACGCGAGCAGAGTACCGGTTCTCATGTCAGTTTCCTCCTCGTAACGAGAGTACGCGCCCGTTCTTCGACGCGTTGGGTCGCCCCTGGTCTACGGCGAGCTGCCCGTTCACCAGCACGTACACCATGCCTTCGGCCGGCTGGTGGGGCTGCTGAAACGTGCCGACGTCCCGGACACGCTCCAGGTCGAACACCACGATATCGGCGAACGCGCCCTCACGCAGGATCCCACGATCCTTCATGCGAAACACCGTTGCCGGGAGGAAAGTCATACTCCGGATCGCCGTGCCCAGGTCGAGGACGCCGTCCTCCACCACGTACTTGCGGAGCTTCCGCGGAAAGGCGCCGTACGTGCGGGGGTGCGGCACGCCCTCGCCCATCGGGACCAGGTCGCCGTCGGTGCAGGTCATGACCCAGGGCTGACGCATCAAGTACGTGACGTCGACCTCGTTCATGTTGAACGAGACGATCCCCGCCTCCCCACCCTTGATGAGCTCGATGGCCGCATCCACGGCGTCGAGTCCCCGCGCGCCTGCCACCGCCGCCAGGGTCTTCCCCTCGATGGATGGGTCGGGCGCATAGCGCCGGAACTGAATCCGGTCGGCGCCGCCGCGCCGGTCCAGATTGTCCAGCATGTCCTGACGGAGCCGCGTCCGCGCGGCCGGATCTCCCATTCGACGGATCATCGAGTCGCGCCCGCCGACTTCGGCCCAGCGCGGCACCAGGATCGATACCAGCCCGGTGGCCGACGCCGTGTACGGGTATTGGTCCGCGAACACCTCCACCCCCTCAGCGCGGGCACGTTCGATCCGTTGCACCAGCGCCATGGAGTAGCCCCACACGTGCGGACCCAACGCCTTGATATGCGTGACCACGCCACGAAGCCGGGCCTCGCGGGCAATCCGGATGACCTCGTCCACCGCCGCGACCACGCCGATGGTGTAGTCCGCTTCATCACGAACGTGACTGGTGTACCCGCCGCCGAATTGGCCGGCCACCCTGGCCAGCTCCACCAGCTCCTCGGTCTTCGAATAGGCGCCCGGGGCGGAGAACGGGCCGGACGAGAGTCCGAACGCCCCGGCGTCCATGCCGGCCCGCACCAATTGCCTCATCCGCTCCAGCTCCGCAGGCGCAGGCGCCCGGTCCGCCATCCCGAGCACCGCCCGCCGGACGGAGTTGTGGCCCACCAGTAGCGCTACGTTGACGCCTAGCCCGTACCGGAACCCGGTCTTCTGCGCGTCCAGATCGACCGGTCCCCCTCCGTCCGGATTGACGAAGACAGTCGTGATGCCTTGCGCCAAGATGGGTTGCGCGCCGCTCAGCTCCGGGGTCGCGAGGCCTTCGGCGGCGTGGGAATGCACGTCGATGAAGCCGGGCGCCACGTAGAGGCCGCGCGCGTCGAGCACCCGGCGGGCCGCGGCGGCGGACAGGTCGCCAACCGCGGCGATCCGGTTCCCCCGCACGCCGAGGTCGGCCAAGACCCAGGGGTTGCCGGACCCATCCAGAAGCCGCCCGCCTCGGATGACGAGATCGTAAGCCTCCTGAGCGGCCAACGTGGAGTGCGGCCAAAGCAGCAGTCCGAGGAGCAACCAAAGCGGCGTGGATCGAGGAGATAGGGAGGCCATGGGAATGAGTCCTCTGCGGTGAAGTTTGCAAGGTACCGCCGCGCGGACAGGGCGGCCATGATCGCCGCCGGAGGAGTTACCAACAAGCCGGTTCCCCCCGTCCCCTATTCGCGTCGGTGATTGTGAAGAGGGGTTGACAGTTCTCTCATTGGGTGGACATTAGAGGACAGTCAGGCATCCGCAGGCCTGCCGTTCCTCAATTGGGCCCGCGGCGCTGTTTCCCTACGTCTCTATTCTCTTGAGGAGCGGTCTTATGACCCATCACCGTTGGAACGGCCTGTTGAGCAGGGGCTGGCTGAACCGGTTGGTCGGTTCAGGAGCCGGCGCCGCGTTGGCGCTCACGTTGGGGCTGGCCGCGCTCACCCCGGCCGTGCTGCGAGCCCAAACCGGCACCGTGCAGGGGCGCATCACCGAGATCGGGGCCGGGCCGATCGCCGGGGCCCAGGTGACCGTCGTGGGCACCAACCTCGGCACTACCACCGGCGAAGACGGGCGGTTCACGCTGCTGGTGCCCGCCGGCCAGCGAACGGTGCGGGTGCTGGCGATCGGCTACAAGGTGGGGCAGGTCCAGGTCACCGTGACGCCGGGCGGTTCCACCACGGCCAACGCCGAGCTCACCCGCAGTGTGCTGAGCCTGGACGAGGTGGTCGTGACCGGCACCGGCGGATCCGCTACCAAGCGGGAGCTGGGCAGCTCGATCTCGTCCATCAACATCGCGGCGGAAGTGAAAGATCCGCCGTCCAACGTGGATCAGATGCTCCAGGGGCGGACGGCGGGGTTGGCGGTGCTGCAGACCGGCGCGGCCGCCGGCGCGGGAGCCCAGATTCGGCTCCGCGGCGTGGTCAGCGTCAATCAGAGCAACCAGCCCCTCATCTACATCGACGGCATCCGGGTGCGGAGCGAGGGCTACGCCCGCAACGCGCCGACCGCGGCGTCCGACTTCCAGGGCCGCGGCAACAACATCCAGATGAGTCCCCTCAACGACATCAACCCCGCGGACATCGACCGGATCGAGATCATCAAGGGCGCCGCGGCGTCCACGCTCTACGGCACCGAGGCGTCGGCGGGCGTGATCCAGATCTTCACGCGGAAGGGCCAGCGGGGGTTACGGCCGCGGTGGAACGTCGAGGCCGATGGGGGCTGGTCGGTAGCCCGGCCGTTCGGCCCGGAATACAACCAGTTCGTCAATCTGAAGCCGCGCGACAGCGTCTATGTCGATCCGGCCACCAACGAGCTGGTCACCTTCGAGAAGCGGACCGCCACGGACGGCCAGTGCCATCAGAACGATGACCTGTCCGACGCCTTCCCGGTGCCCAACGCCCGGTGCTCCTGGCTGCGCAACGGGTTCCGCCAGAAGTACGCCGCGTCGGTGGCCGGCGGGTTCGATCAGTTCCAGTACTTCGTGTCCGGGTTGCGGGAGGACCTCGACGGGATTCTGCCGCAGGACAACGAGAAGCGGCTGTCCACCCGCGGGAACTTCGGCATCGACCTGTCGGAGAAGGTCCGAGTGGACATCAACACCGGCTACACCAATTACCGCGTCCGCAACACGCCATCCGGCAACAACGCCCAGGGTCTCATCCTCAACGTGTATCGGGCGGAGCGGAATTACATCCAGAGCAACGATGCGGCGAGACTGGACTCGATCCTGAACCAGCAGATCACGACGGAGATCGACCGGTTGGTCACCGGCGGGACGGTGTACTACACGCCGGTGTCCTGGTTTACCAACCGGTTCACCCTCGGGTACGACCTGGCTGCCCAGGAGAACCGCACCTTGCGTCCCTTCGGCTTCCAGGCGCAGCCGCTGGGCCGGTTGCATGACGAGCAGACCAAGTTCACGACCTTCACGGCTGATTACGCGGGGAACCTAGACTACCGCCTCAGCGGGTCGCTCAGTGGCACCTTCTCCCTGGGCGGGCAGACCATTTCCGAGGAACGGATTCGCACCTACGCGTTTGGCCGCGATTTTGCCGGACCGGGCGAGCCGACCGTGGGCAGCGCCGCCAGTTTCCTGGCGGACGAGACCCGCGTGCGGACCATCAACGCCGGGTTCTTCTTCCAGAACGTGTTCAAGCTGAGCGATAAGTACTTCCTGACCGGCGGGGCCCGCGTCGACGGGAACAGCGCCTTCGGGGAAGCGCTCGGGTTGCAGGTGTACCCCAAGGTGGCGTTGTCGTACGTGATCTCGGATGAAGGCTTCTGGCCCCAGTCGTTCGGCGAGATGAAACTCCGCGCGGCCATGGGATATGCCGGTCGCGCGCCCGGCGCGTTCGACAAGCTGCGGACCTGGACGCCGGTCGCCACCGGAGGCGTTCCATCCTTCCTGCCCAGCAACGTGGGCGACACCCTGATCGGGCCGGAGAAGACCCGCGAGATCGAGATCGGCGCCGATGCCGGCTTCTTCAGCAACCGCCTGGCCGCCGAGGTCACCTATTATCAGCGGCAGACGCAGGACGCGCTGATGGACGTGCGCCAGGTCCCCTCGCTGGGGTTCTTGAACGATCAGACGGCCAACGTCGGCAAGATCGAGAGCAAGGGCCTGGAGGTCACCCTCAACGGCGTGCTGGTGGATGCACAGACGTTCGGCTTCGAGCTGGGCGGCTCGGTGTACACCAACTCGAGCCGGGTGCTCGACCTGGGCGGCGCGCCGCCGTTCGAGGCCCAGGGTGGTTGGGTGCAGGGCCCCGACACCTTGGCCGACGGCCGGGTGATCTACTACCCCGTCGCCGGCGCCTTCGGCATCAACATCAAGAACAAGGACCAGGTCGCCACGCCCGACACCGCCTGCGCGCAGGGCGAGCCGGGCTACACCATTGACGCGGCGGGCACTCGGCACGAGACCGGTGACATCCAACGCTGCGACATCAGCGGGCGGACCATCTTCGGCCCGCAGCAGCCCACGCTGATCCTCGGCCTGAATTCGTCGCTGCGGTTGCCGGGCGGCATCACTCTGTCCGCCCGCGGCGAGTACCAGGGCGGCGGCTACGTGTACGACGGCGCCAGCGGCAACGCGCTGTCCCGCTCGGTGCGGTGGCCCACCTGCGCACGAGCGCACGGGATCGTGGACAATTACGTGGCCGGTGGGATGACCACGAGTCAGGCGGTCGGGACCGCCAGCAGCCCGGGTCCCGCGCAGCTGGCCATGACCGCGTGGGAGCGCCACGCGTGTATCGCGGCGAATCACAACTTCGATCTCCATTCGTACAAGGCGGACATGTTCAAGCTCCGCGATCTGACCCTCACGGTGCCGGTGGGCTCGCTGATTCCCCGGACCGAGTCGGCCACGCTCCGGGTCAGCGTCCAGAACTGGCTGCGGTGGTACCACGATGACCTCCGGATTTTTGACCCGGAGACGGGGAGCAACACTTCGCTCGATACCCAGGGCCGCTCCATCACGGAGCATGTTCCGCCGCCGGCGACGATCACCATGTCGCTGCGCCTGGCGTTTTGAGGAGGCGACATGACTAATCATCAGAGCCGAAACTACCTGGGGTGGGCGGCCCTGCTGGGTGTCGCCGCTCTCGGATGCGACTTCTCGGTTACCAATCCGGGACCGGTCGAGGACCGTTTCCTCGACGAACTCACGGCGCGCCGGGCCATCGTCACCGGCGCCCAACGCGCCCTGGCTAACTCCATTCAAGCCAACCAGGGCGACATCCTGTACTACGTGGCGGCCATCACCTTCGAGCTCAATCCCGCCGGCTCCACCGGCAGCTTCGGCATCAGCACACAGGTGCAGGACGGCCGGCTGCTGGAAGACATTCAGTCCTATACTTGGAACGACGCGTCGGAGGCGCGGTGGGTGGCCGAGGACGCCGTCCGGCGGTTGACCAAGATCGCCTCGCCGGAAGACAGCCTGCTGGCCGTGGCCAACCTCTGGGCCGGATACGCCAACCGGCTGATGGGGGAGAACTTCTGCAATGCGGTGATTGACGGCGGGCCGGAGGAGGCGCGCACGGTGTACTTCACGCGCGCGGAGGGGTACTTCACCGAGGCCAATCGGGTCGCCGGCCTCGCCGGCAAGGCCAACGTGGCCTCGGCCGCCCTGGCGGGCCGCGCGTCAGCGCGGGCGTATCTCGCGACCTACAATAGCAACAATACGGCTACCTGGGCGAGCGCCGCCGCCGACGCGGCCGCGGTGACGTCCAACACCTTCCGGTGGGTGTTGCCGTTCTCCGACCAAGCCCAGGACCAATACAACGGCCTCTTCCACGCGCAGGCCGGGCAGCCGTACAAGGCCCACACCCAGTGGGCGACGTACTATGACCTGTACAACCGGACCACGGCGGCGGATACCCGCATCACCTGGCTGATGCGGCTCCAAAGCGCCAGTACCACCGTGGCCACGGCGGCGGCTCCGGGCGCGACGTCCATAACGGTGGCGGATGCCGGGGCGCTCGGCACCGGCGCCCGGGCCGAGGCCTGGCTCGTGGTGGACGCCACCGGGACCAAGGAAGTGCATCAGATCGCTTCCGTGAGCGGCAACACCTTTACGCTCAGGACGCCCATGAGCTCGGTTCATGCCGCCGGCCAGACGGTCCGGTTGGCGGAGCTGGGCGACGCCGCGGTGGGGAAGTTCGGAGGCAATGTCCCGCACTTCCCGCAGCAGAAGTACGCGTCCCGGACGGCGCCGGTTGCCTTCTCCAGTGGCTGGGAGATGCGGCTGCTTCAGGCGGAGGAAGCGCTGGTTCGCGGTCAGGTGGCCGAGGCCGTGGGCTACATGAACCAGCGGCGTGCCAACCTGAGCCTCGCGGACATCCCGGTGGGGACGCCCGCCGAAGCTTGGACCGCGCTCAAGGCGGAGCGGGCGCTCGAGCTGTGGCTAGAAGCCCGTCGGCTTGGGGACCTCTCCCGTTGGGACGCCGCCCCCTCGCCGGGCACCACGTTCGACGGCGTGTGGCGGGACACCGATGGCGATGGGACGTGGGAGCAGCTTGAGTCGATGACGACTCCCAACCAGCGGTCGCTGTGCTTCCCGGTTGGCAGGGGCGAGAAACAGACCAACTGTCACTACCTGGGCACCTGCTCCTGAGGAGTGCCGCCTGGCGCTGGCGGCCTCTGCCGCCAGCCGAGCGACCCGTCGACCCAGCCGGTCGGCGGGTCGCTGCCGTTATGACCGTCTCCGCGCCGGGCCCCGCGCGCGTTAGATTTAGCGGCAATGTCCAGAGCGTGGTTCCTGGCCGCCGTGCTGCTCGCGGTCTCCGCGGCTCCCGCGATGAGCCAGGAGTCGGGGGTTGACCCGGTTCTTGGGCTCCCCGCCGGTCGGCCCATCGACGTGGAAACGGCGCCGCGGCCCCGGGCGCGCGCCGTGCCCGCGGCGGGGCGCCTCACGATTGACGGCCGGCTCGACGAAGCCGCCTGGGACGCGGCGACGCCCATCACCGACTTCATTCAGTCCCAGCCCCGTGCGGGGTATCCCGCCACGGAGCGAACCGCCGTCCGCATCCTCTACGATGAACGCCGGCTCTACATCGGCGCCATCTGCTACGAGTCCGAGCCCGACCACCTCACCGTGTTGAGCCTGGAGCAGGACTTCCCCGGTGGCTCTACCCGCGACTCGGACATTTTCGGCGTGACGCTGGACCCGTTTCTGGATCGCCAGAATTCCTTCATCTTCCTGGTGAACCCGCGCGGCGCCTACCGGGACGGTCAGACCTTCAACGATAGCCGCCAGGAGGACTTCGCCTGGCGTGGCCTGGTCGAGATCAAGACCGTCGTGGCCGATTCGGGCTGGACCGTGGAAATCGCCATCCCCTGGACTACGCTGCGGTTCGACCCCACGAAGGCGAATCAGGTGTGGGGCATGAACCTGCTGCGGCGCATCCGGCGCAAGAACGAGGATGGCTACTGGGCCCCGGTAGACCGGAAGGACCCGGTCCATCGGATGTCCAAGGCTGGAACGCTGGAGGGTATCCAGGGCATTCGGGCCGGCAGGAACCTGAGGCTCAAGCCTTTCGCGCTGGCCAGCGACCTCTCGGGATCCGAGGCCTTGGGCGGCGGCGGGAGCGAGGTGGACGCGGGCGCCGACGTCAAATGGGGTCTCACGTCCGGCCTCACGCTGGACGCCACGGTGCGCACCGACTTCTCCCAGGCGGACGTCGATCAGGAACGGGTCAATCTCACGCGGTTCCCGCTGTTTTTCCCGGAGCGGCGCGATTTCTTCGTGGAAAACTCGGGCTCATTCTTGCTGGGCGACGTGACGGAGCGGAACATCCGGACCGGGTCCTCCCTGCGCGAGTTCACGTTGTTCCATTCGCGCCGGATCGGGCTCACGCCGTCGGGCCGGCCTGTGCCCATTCTCGGCGGGGGGCGCCTGACCGGACGGGCGGCGGGGTTCGAGCTGGGGATGCTGAACATGCAGACCCAGCGGGTGGACTCGCTGCCGGCGGAGAACTTCGCGGTGCTGCGGGTCCGGCGGAATCTGGGAGGCTCGGATCTGGGCTTCATGGTGGTCAACCGGCAGGAAACCGGCGACACCGCCGCTGGTGCGTACAATCGCAGCGTTGGGGTGGATGCCAACGTTCGGCTCCTCCGCCACATGGTGGTCAATTCCTACGTCGCCGGAACCTCGCAGTCCGGGGTGACCGGCGATCAGACCGCCGCGCGACTCGCCGTGGGCTGGCGGGATCGCGTCTGGGACGTCTCCGCGTTCGTGAAGCGCGTGGGCGACGCGTTCGATCCGGGCGTGGGCTTCGCGCGGCGCACCGGCATCCGGCACGCGTACGCTACCGTCGGGGCGCACCCCCGGCCCCTGCCGTCCCGGTTGCAGGAGATCAACCCCTATGTGCAGCTGAGTTATGTCACCAATCTCGGTTCCGTGCTGGAAACGCGCGACGCGGCCGTGGGACTCAACACCCAGTTCTACGACGGCGGCACGCTGAACCTCCAGTACACCAATCAGCTCGAGCGCATCGAGCAGACTTTCACCGTGAGCGGCGTACCCATCCCGGCCGCCGACTACGGGTTCAACGAAGTGAGCGCCTCGTACCAGTCCAACCAGGGACGTCCTCTGAACGGCTCCCTCAACCTCAGCGCCGGCGGATACTACGGAGGAACTCGGCGTTCGGTGAGCGGCGAGGTGCAGTGGCGCGCCCATTACCGTCTCATGTTCGAGGGCTCGGCCAGCCATAACGCGGTGAAGCTCCCGCTGGGGGCGTTCAACGCCGACGTGTTCGGCGGGCGGGTGCGGGTGTCGTCCTCGACCCGCCTCTCCGGATCGGCATTCGTGCAGTACAACAGCCAGTCGAATCAGCTGGTCACCAACATTCGGCTCAACTGGATCTACGCGCCGTTGAGCGACGTGTACCTCGTGTATCAGGAGCGCCGTGACATGACCAACGCCGTAACGCTCGATCGCGTGGTGACGGCTAAGGTCACGCGCCTGTTTGCATTCTGATGATGACGGTCGAGCGCAGACGAGCGCAGACGAGCGCAGACGAGCGCACGCAGGCCAGGACCAGAGGCCGCGCGCCTCGCGACGGCGCTCGTCCGTGCTCGCCCGTGCGCGCCCCTGCTCGTCTTATGTGGGTGATGGGCCTGACCACCCAAGTGGGCTGCTACACCTATATGCCGGCCACGCTGGAGACGGTCCCGGACGGGGCCCGGGTGCGCGCGCTGATCACGCCCGCCGCTGAGCAACGGCTCCAGCCGTTCGGCGTGCGAGGAACGCTGCTGGCGGGCGACCTGCAGGACCGAACCGGCGATTCGCTCAGCCTGCTGCTGCCTTCCGTGCCCATGAGCTCGAGCCCTGAGAGCCGGCCGCTGTATCAACAGGTGGTGGTGTCCAGCAGCGACATCCTCCGGCTGGACGTACGCCGGATGGATGGATTCCGGACCGGTGTCGCCGTTGGGGTGGCGGCGGTGGCCGCGGGGTTCATCACGGTCCAGGCATTGGGTGGATGGGTTGGCGCCACGTCCGGGGGCGATGGGTCTGGACCGCCGGAAAGCGTGCGCGGATGGGTGCTGCGGATCCCGATCTCCTGGCCGTAGCCCGCTGGCGCCGCCTCCCGGTGCGCGCCATGTTGTGAACCGTCACGCCGTTTCGCCTTAAGCGCAGGGAGCCCGCACGAGCCCGTTGCACGCCGTATCCGTCGCCCTCCGTCTGGTCGCGCTGGTGTGGTCCATCGCGGTGGCGCGGCGTGTCCGCGACTGGCGGATGACGACGCTGGTCGGCGTGGTGGCGCTGCTGGTGGTGGGTGGCGCCGCAGGCTTCCTGGCGAGCGCCCGGGGCTGGTCCGTCGCGCCGTTCCTGCGCCTGGCCGACATTCCCGACGTGCTGGTGAGTGTGCTGGCGCTCCTGGCCGTCGCGGTGTGTGACTGGGCGGTCGGCGGGCATCGCCGGGTATCCCAGGCGCTGGCCCTGCAGCAGGCGCATCTCTCGGAGCTGTTCGAGTCCACCCCTCAGGCCACCGTGCTGGCCGACAACGACAGCCGCATCCTCCGCGCCAACAGCGAGTTCACCAGGCTGTTCGGGTATTCGTCCGAGGAAGCGGTGGGTCAGCTGCTGGACGACCTCGTGGCGCCGGCGGAGCGGCTGGATGAAGCCCGCGGCATCACGCAGGCGGTGGCGAAGGGCGAGCGCGTCGCGCTGGAAAGCGTGCGGCGACGCAAGGACGGCTCCCCGGTAAACGTGCAGATCCTGGGCGCGCCGGTGCGAACCGCCGACGGCCAGGTGGCGGTCTACGGTGTGTACCGCGATATCACGGAGCGCCGGCGGGCGGAGGAAGCGCTCAGGATCTCCGAGGAGAAATTCTCCAAGGCCTTCCGCATGAGCCCGGACATCCTCACGCTCAGCTCGATCGACGACGGCATGCTGCTCGACGTCAACGACACCTTCGTCAAGGCCACGGGGTACGCCCGCGAGGAGGTGATCGGGCGGTCCGTCCACCAGCTCAACCTGTGGGCCGATCTCTCCGAGCGGCAGGTGCTGGTGGACCAGCTGCGGACGCAGGGGGCGGCGCACAACCTCGAATTCAGCTTTCGCGTCAAGAGCGGCGACGTCCGCACCGGCCTGCTCTCGGCGGAGATCATCCCCATCGGTGGGCGTCCCTGCATGCTCACGGTGAGCAACGACATCACCGAACGGAAGGCGGCGGTGCGGGCACTACAGGCGAGCGAGGAGCGCTACGCGCTGGCCGCCCGGGGCGCCAACGACGGCCTGTGGGACTGGGACCTCAAGAGCGATCGGGTGTACTACTCGCCCCGATGGAAGGCGATGCTGGGGCACGACGACGCGGACGTCGGCGGCTCGCCGGACGAGTGGTTCCGGCGGGTGCATGCCGCGGACGTGGAGCGGGTCCGGGGGGCGCTGGATGCCCATCGGGCCGGCCGCACCGCGCACTTCGAGAGCGAGCACCGCATGCAGTGCAAGGATGGGACGTATCGCTGGGTGCTCAGCCGGGGCCTCGCCGTCCGCGACGTGGAGGGCAACCCCCACCGGATGGCCGGCTCCATGACCGACATCTCGCTGCGCAAGGCCGCGGAAGAGAAACTGCTGCACGAGGCGATTCACGACGTCCTGACGGGCCTGCCGAACCGGGCGCTGTTCATGGACCTCCTGGGACGCAGCGTGGCGCGCTCCAAGCGCCGGCGGGGATACCTCTTCGCCGTCCTGTTCCTGGACCTGGACCGCTTCAAGGTGGTGAACGACAGCCTGGGACACGTGGTCGGCGACCAGCTGCTGGTGGGCATCGCCGGGCGGCTGGAGAAGTGCCTGAGGCCGGAAGACACCGTGGCCCGGCTGGGGGGCGACGAATTCACGGTCCTGCTGGAAGACATCAACGACATCAGCGACGCGACCCGAGTGGCGGAGCGCGTGCACAAGGAGCTGGAGAGCCCGTTTCACTTGAGTGGCCACGAAGTCTACACCACCGCGAGCATCGGCATCGCGCTGAGCGCCACGGGCTACGACGCGCCGGATCAGATTCTACGCGACGCGGACACGGCGATGTACCGCGCCAAGGCGCTGGGCAAGGCCCGGCACGAGGTGTTCGACACCGGGATGCACACCCGCGCCATGGCCCTGCTCCAGCTGGAGACCGATCTCCGGCGGGCCGTCGAGCGGCAGGAGTTCCGCCTGCACTACCAGCCGATCGTGACCCTCGCGCGGGGCCGGGTCGTGGGGTTCGAGGCGCTGGTGCGCTGGCAGCACCCGCAGCGCGGGCTGCTGTTGCCCGCCGAGTTCATGGCGGTGGCCGAGGAGACGGGCCTGATTCTCCAGGTGGGGAAGTGGATCATCCACGAGGCGTGTCGCACCGCCGGCGGGTGGACCGAGCGCTTCGGGCGGCCCTTGGTGATGGCGGTCAACCTGTCCAACCGCCAGTTCGGGCAACCCGATCTGCCGGAGCAGATCGCGGGCGTGCTCCGGCAGACCGGACTTCCGCCGGACCGGCTCAAGCTGGAGATCACCGAGAGCGTCATCATGGAGCACGGCGAGGGCGTGACCCACACGCTCCACCGGCTTCGCGACCTCGGCGTGGACCTCTACGTGGACGACTTCGGCACCGGGTACTCGTCCTTCAGCGCGCTTCAGCGGTTCCCCATCTCGACGCTCAAGATCCACGGGAGCTTCGTGCGGGCCCTGGATAACGGGGAGGGGCTCGAGATCGTGCGGGCCATCATGACGCTGGCGAAGAACCTCAAGCTCAATGTCATCGCCGAAGGGGTGGAAACCCCGTCGCAAGCCCGGCGCCTCAAGGGCCTCAAGTGCCCGCAGGCCCAAGGGGCGGCCTTTGCCGAGCCGGTTCCGGCGGACGACGTCATCACCCTGCTATCGCGCCAGTCACGTTGACGTATCACCTGCTATGGACAACGCTCCGCTAGACCAGCGGCTGCTGGAGCATGTACGCGCCGCCCGGCTGTTCCCGGAGCCCGGGACCGCAATCCTCGCCGTCAGCGGCGGCCCCGACTCGCTGGCTCTCCTGGACCTGTTCCACGCCATCGCGCCGGACATCTCCCTCACGTTGGTCGTGGCCCACGTGGATCATGGGATCCTATCGGACAGCGCCGGCGTGGCGGACCGGGTGGTGGCCATCGGGGCAGGGTATCACCTGCCGGTGGAGGTTGAGCGGGTGCGGTTGGGTGCCGCGGCGTCGGAGACCCGCGCCCGCCGGGCGCGCTACGCGGCCCTGCGGCGCGTCCAACGTCGTGTGGCCGCGGGATACCTGGTCACCGCGCATCAGGCGGACGATCAGGTGGAGACCATCGTCTACCGCCTGCTCCGGGGCAGCGGGCCGGCGGGCCTGGCCGGGATTCAGGCCCGGGGCCCCGGGGGTCTGGTTCGACCCCTGCTGCCCTTCCGGCGCGGGGAGCTGGAGGATTGGCTGGCGCAGCGGTTCCCCGACCCGGCGTCCCGCCCTCTGGTGCATCGCGATCCCAGCAATGCCGACCTCCGGCACGACCGCGTCTGGATTCGGACCCAGGTGCTCCCATCGCTGCGCGAGCGCCTGGCCGAGCGCCTGGATCGCGCGATGCTCGATCTGGCGGCGCACGCGGCGCGGGAGCGGGAGGCCTGGGGCGCCCTGCTCCGGATGTTCCCGGATCTCGGGTTGACGCCGGTATCCGGCGGCGTCGAGGTCTCCGTTCACCCGCTGCTGGCCGTGGAGCCGGTGTTGGCGGAGGCGCTGCTCCGGGCCCTGGCCCGTGAGGCCGGAGGCCTGCTGGGGCCCAAGCGAAGCGGACGCCTGCTGGCGTTCGTCAGGGGCGCGTCCAGCGGCCGGAGGGCGGAGTTGGGGGAGGGGTTCCTGGCGGAGGTGTCATTCGGGCGTCTCCGGCTGTCGCGGGCGGTGGACCAGGCGCCGCCCCAGCCGGCGGAGTGGGGACGGGACCGCGAAGGCCGGCTGACGTGGGGGGCCTGGGAGTTGGCCTGGCGACCGGAGCCGGCCGGGGTCTCCCGCCGCGCCGGCTGGACGACGTGGGTGGATCCCGGGGGGGGCGGCGTGATCCGGGCCGCGGCCGCCGGAGACCGCCTGAAGCCGCTGGGCGGCACCGGCCACCGGGCCGTGAGCCGCATCCTGATGGAAGCTCGTGTGGCTCGGCGGCTGCGGCGGCGCTACCCCGTTCTCCTGCATGGTGACCGGTTGGTGTGGGTTCCCGGCGTGTGCCGGGCGCAGGTGGCCGTGCCGCAGGCGGGCGCCGCGGCGGTGCGGCTGGAGGCGCGCCGGCTTGATGAAAGAGTTGGCGCAGAAGATGCGGTTGGGTAAGATTCGTCGTGGGAAGGAAAACGCATGGCTGAGCGCACACCGCCCAATCGCAAGCTGAGCCTGGGCATGATGAGCAAGAACATCGTGTTCTGGGTGCTCATCGTGCTGTTGTCCATCTTCTTCTATCAGATGGTCAGCACGTCACGCCAGCAGTCGCTGGAGATCAGTTATTCCACGTTCAGCCGGGAGCTGGAGCGGGACAATGTCGCGAAGGTGATGTTCATCACCAGCGGCCAGATCCAGCTCATCGAGGGAGAGTTGAAGCAGGCGGTGTCCGCCGACGGACGCCAGGTGCAGCGTTTCACCCTGGTCCTGCCGGTGCAGAACTCCGATGATCTGATGCAGCGCATTGAGGCGAAAGTGGGCTCGATCGCCGCCAAGGAACCCAAGCCCTCCATTGGCGCGGTGCTGCTGCAGTTGCTGCCGTGGTTGATCCTCATTGGCCTGTGGCTCTTCTTCTTCCGTCAGGTCCAGCAGGGTGGGAACCGCGCGTTCGCCTTCGGCAAGTCCAAGGCCAAGCTGCTCACCGGAGACACGCCCAAGGTCACCTTCGCCGACGTGGCGGGGGCGGACGAGGCCAAGGTCGAGCTGCAGGAGATCATCGAGTTCCTCAAGGACCCCCAGAAATTCCAGCGGCTCGGCGGCCGCCTGCCCAAGGGCGTGCTCCTGGTGGGTCCCCCGGGGACCGGCAAGACGCTCCTGGCGCGGGCCGTGGCCGGCGAGGCGGGACGTCCGTTCTTCTCCATGTCGGGATCCGATTTCGTGGAGATGTTCGTGGGTGTCGGCGCGTCCCGGGTGCGCGACCTGTTCGAACAGGGCAAGGCCCACGCGCCGTGCATCATCTTCATTGACGAGATTGACGCCGTGGGCCGCCACCGGGGAGCCGGGTTGGGCGGCGGTCACGACGAGCGGGAGCAGACGCTGAACCAGCTGCTGGTGGAGATGGACGGCTTCGAGTCGAACGAGGGCGTCATTCTCATCGCGGCCACCAACCGGCCGGATGTGCTGGACCCCGCGCTGCTGCGGCCGGGCCGGTTCGACCGGCAGGTCGTGGTGGACATGCCGGACGTGCGTGGCCGCGAGATGATTCTCAAAGTACACGCGCGGAAGATTCCGCTGTCGGAGGACGCGCGGCTGGACGTGATCGCCCGGGCGACGCCGGGCCTGGCCGGGGCGGACCTGGCCAACATCGTGAACGAGGCGGCCCTGCTCGCCGCGCGCCGGAACAAGATGCGGGTGGAGCTGCAGGACTTCGAGGACGCCAAGGACAAGGTGATGTTGGGCGTGGAGCGGAAGAGCCTGGTCCTGTCCGACGAAGAACGCAAGCTCACGGCCTACCACGAGGCGGGCCACGCCCTGGTGAGTCTCAGGGTCCCGGGGCTCGACCCGGTACACAAGGTGAGCATCGTGCCGAGGGGACGGGCGCTTGGGCTCACGTTCTCGCTGCCGGAGGAAGACCGGCACAACTACACCAAGGCGTACATCCTGGGTCGCCTGGCCATGGCGTACGGCGGCCGGGTGGCGGAAGAATTGATCTTCGGGCCGGACAAGGTGACCACCGGCGCGGCGCAGGACATCGAGCACGCCACGGAAATGGCCCGCCGCATGGTGGCCCAATTCGGCATGAGCGAGGTGGTCGGCCCCATTCTGGTGGGGGACCGCGAGCAGCAGATCTTCCTTGGCCGCGAGATCTCGTCGCGGCACGAGGTGTCGGAGAAGACCGCCGAGGTCGTGGACGGGGAGATCAAGCGGATCCTGGAAGAGGCGTTTCAGCGGGCGCGGGAGATCCTGGCGGCTAACCTGGACACCCTGCACCGCATGGCCGCGGCCCTGCTGGAGCGCGAGACGCTCGACCGGGGAGACGTGGAATTGATTGCGGCGGGGAAGGACCTTCCGGCCAAGGCCGCGACGGCGGCGTCCGAGCTGCCGCGCGCGCGCCCGGCGCTGGAGAAGCCGCGCGTCCCCGAGGCCGGTCCGGTGCTGGGGACGCCGCCTGCGGAGCCCGCGGGGGCGTGATTGGCTGCCGGCGCTCACCACCACGCGACAACGTGACGGCATGACCGCATGAGGGCATGGACGGCATGGAGCCGCCGGCTATGCCGGTATGCCCTCATGCCGTGATGCCGTGATGCCGTGATGCCGTGATGCCGTCATGCCGTGATGCCGTCATGCCGTTATTCTGAGTAGTGAGTATCACCTCCAGCATCGGTGCTGTTTCTCTGCGCGACGCCGCCATTTGGCGCATGCGCCGCGGCACGCTGCCCCTGGCGCGCCCGCTGGTGGTCGGCATCGTCAACCTCACGCCGGACTCGTTCAGCGACGGCGGCCGGCATCTGGAGCCGGACCGGGCACTCGCGCATGCCGAGCGCCTGGTGGCGGAGGGCGCCGCCATGCTGGACCTGGGAGCGGAGTCCACCCGTCCGCACACGACCCCGGTGTCGGACGACGAGGAGTGGCGGCGCCTGGAGCCGACGCTGACCGGCATGGTGCTGCGATTCCCGGAGCTCCCGGTGAGCGTGGATACGGTGAAGGCCACCACCGCGAGGCGCGCGCTGGATGCCGGGGCCTGGGCAATCAACGACGTGTCCGCCCTGCGGCTGGACGCCGGCATTGCCGACGCCTGCGCCGAGCACGACGCGGGTCTGATCTTGATGCACTCCCGAGGCGACGTGCGTACCATGGCGACCTATGAGCACGCCACCTACCAGGACGTGACGGCGGAGGTGAGCCGCGAGCTCCAGGCGGCGGTGGCGCTGGCCCAAGAGCGCGGCGTGCCGCGCGGGCGCCTGGTGCTCGACCCTGGGCTCGGGTTCTCCAAGACCCCGGAACAGAGTTATGCGGCGCTCGCGGGCCTGCCGTCGCTGGCCCACCACGGGCTGCCCCTCATGATTGGCCCCTCGCGCAAGCGCTTCCTGGGCGCGGCCACGGGACGGGACGTGGCGGAGCGCGACGTGGCCACGGCGGCGGCCTGCGCCATCGGATGGATGCTGGGCGCGCGGCTGTTCCGGGTCCACGCCGTGGCACCGGCCCGCGACGCGCTCGCCGTGGCCCAGGCCGCGGGCCGCTCCTGATGCCGCTCGAACACCTGCGGTTCCTGGTTCCGGGATGGCGGGACGTCCTGGAGATCATCATCGTCGCGTTCGTGATCTACCAGATTCTCCTGTTCCTCGCGGGCACCCGCGCCCTCCAGATCCTGGTGGGCCTGTTCGTGCTGGGTCTCGTCTATTTCGCCGCCCTGGTGTTCAAGTTCAGCATGATCGCCACGCTCCTCGGCGTGGTCTTCACGTACGGCGCGTTCGCGGCGGTGGTGGTGTTCCAGCCGGAGCTGCGCCATGCGCTGGCCCGGCTCGGCCGATCCCGCATGCTGCGCCTGTTTACGCCCAACAACGCGAGCGCGGTCGCGGAGGAAATCGCCGACGCGGTGGAGCGCCTGTCCCGCACCGGGACCGGGGCCATCATCGCGGTGGAGCAGGATGCGCCGCTGGATGACTACCTCGTGTCGGGAACCGCGATGCGCGCCACCGTCTCCGCGGATCTGTTGACGACGGTCTTCACCCCCTACTCCCCGCTGCATGACGGCGCGGTCCTGATTCGCGGCGACCAGATCATCGGCGCCGCCTGCGTGCTGCCGCTCACCCAGTTTCCCGTGACCGACCGGTCCCTGGGCACGCGGCACCGGGCGGCGCTGGGGCTGTCGGAAGAGACCGACGCGCTGGTCGTGGTCGTTTCGGAGGAGACTGCCAAGATTTCGGTCGCCTTCCGGGGCCTGTTGACTCGGGGCCTTACGCGGGAGCGGGTGCGCGACTTGCTTTCCGGCCAGGCGGAGCCGGCGTTGGCCCCGGGGCCGGCCGCCTGAACCGGTTCCCGGCATGGAGAATCTCCCCGGCTTGACCCTTAACGGGTATTAAAATGAGCGCTGAGCACACGCCGTTGCCCACCGAGCGCCCGCCGTACCTGGCCGCGCTGGCCGTTTTCCTCATTGTCCTGGCCGGATACGTCGGGACGCTGGGGCCCACGGTCACCTTCTGGGACGCCGGCGAGTTCATCGCCACCTCCAAGATCCTGGGGATCCCGCACCCGCCGGGTACGCCCTTGTTTCTGCTGCTGACGCACGTGTGGGCCGGGGTCATCCCGTTTGGCGAGTATGCCTGGCGGGCCAACCTGATGACGGCGGTCTTCAGCGCCGCCGCGGCGGGGTTGTTCTTCCTGGTGGTGAGCCGGGCGTTCCGCGGCCCCTCACCGTCCGAACCTCGCGATCGGGTGTTCGAGGTAGGAGGCGCGGCGGCGGCCGCCCTGATCTCGGCGTTCGTGTTCACCGTGTGGCTGAACTCGAACGAGACCGAGGTCTACATGGTCTCCGCGTTCAGCATCGCGGCCGTATGCTGGCTGGTCTGGCTCTGGCGCCGCCATCGCGGCACCGGGCGCGCCCCGCACATCCTGCTGCTGGTGGTCTACCTGATGGCGGTCTCGCTGGGAGCGCACCTGCTCACGCTGCTGGTGGGCCCGGCGGTGATCGGGTTCATGTTCTACACCATTCAGCACGAGCCGCTGCGCGACGAGCAGGAACGCCGGGTGGAACGGGCCCAGCTGGCGGTGCTGATGGGCATCTGGGCGCTGCTGGTGGGCACCGGCATGGGGAGCACCGCGCTCCTGGTCCTGGGCGGCCTGATCTTCATTCTGGGGGCGGTGTACGCGGCTGCCACCGGCGCGCTGCTGTTCGCCGTCACGGTGCTCGCCCTCGCCGCGGTGGGCGCGTCCACCTACGTGTTCCTGTACGTCCGCGCCGGGCTGCAGCCGTTCATCAATGAAGCGGACCCGTCCACCTGGGAATCGCTGCTGGCGGTGATCCGGCGGGAGCAGTACCCGCCGCGCTCGCCGCTGGACAACCCCATCTTCCCCTCCGGTCCGGACAACCCCGGCCGGAGTATCTCGCTGCTCCTCCTGCAGATCCAGAACTACCTCCAGTACTTCGACTGGCAGTGGGCCAACAGCCTCCGGACGTCGCAGCCCGTGTTTGCCTGGCCCCGCCTGCCGTTCACGCTGTTGTTCACCTCACTCGGGATCTACGGGCTCCAGGTGATCCGCCGCCGGGACCGCGGCATGTTCTGGTTGCTGTTTCTGCTGTGGCTCACCACCGGCCTGGGACTGATGATCTACATCAACTTCAAGCCCGGGTATTCCATTGGGTATGATCTGTTCCCGGACCCCAATCACCACGAGGTCCGGGAGCGGGACTATTTCTACACCGTGTCGTACCAGGTCTGGGGCTTGTTCGCCGGCGCCGGGATCGCCGGCCTGTATCGGCTGTTGCGGCGGGAATTGGGAGCGATGGGCCGGTGGGCGCCGGCCGTGCTGGCCCTCGCGGTGGTGCCGTTTGGGATGAACTTCAAGGCCGCGAGCCGCGCCCACGGGAAGGACGCGCGGCTGGCTCGCGACTTCGCGTACGATCTGCTGCAGTCCGTGGAGCCGTACGGCATCCTGTTCACCAACGGGGACAACGACACCTTTCCGCTCTGGTACCTCCAGGAAGTGGAGGAGATCCGGCAAGACGTCTCCGTGGTCAACCTCTCGCTGGGGAACACGGATTGGTACATCCGCCAGTTGCGCGACAATCCGGTGCGGCCCTTCGTGCCGGCGCAGGCGCCGTGGTATGCCGGGATCACGCCTGCACAGCCGCCGCCGGCGCTGCATACGCTCCGGGACCAGGAGATCCGCAACCTGCAGCCCCAGCTGCTGCCCCGGAGCATCCGCTTCGTGGCGGGGCGCGTGGACCACACCTATCCGGAGAACACGCCGCTCTACGTGAAGGACATACTCATTCTGCGGCTCATTCAGGAAAACGTGGGGCGGCGCCCCATCTACTTCTCGCTCACCGCGGGCAGCAGCAGTTGGCTGGGCCTGCAGTCGTACCTCACCCAGCACGGGCTCGCGCTCAAGCTGCACGCGTCCGAGCCGCCGGATACGTCGCGCCTCGGGCCCGGTCTCGCCGGCTTTCCGCCGGTGGATGTGCCCCGCACCGACAGTCTGGTCTGGAACGTCTACCAATACGCCGAGATGGCGGAGGCGGACACGCTGGTGCTGGAGCCCACGGCCCGCAACATCGCCACGAACTTGAGCATTCCCCCGCTCTCGCTGGGCCAGGCCTATCAGCTACGGGGCGAGCGGGACCGGAGCGTGAAGAACTTCGAGTTCGCGTACAAGCTCGGTCCGAGCCCCGAGCTGGGGCAGGTGATCCGCAGCCTGCGGGGCCGGGACAGTGGCGTGCTGTTTGGAGACACGGCGCAGGTGCCGGGGCGGTGATCGGAGCGCCCCTGGGGCTATCTTCATCAACTGTGGCATTCGCCGATGTGCCCGCCAACCTCGCCCGCGTGCGGGAGGACATCGCCCGCGTCCAGTCGCAGGAAGGCCTGCGGGTGCCGGTGCGTATCGTGGCGGTCACCAAGGGCCATCCACCGGACGCCGTGTCCGCCGCCGCCGGGGCGGGACTCTCGGATGTGGGCGAAAACCGGGTACAGGAGGCGCTGGAGAAGCAGGAGCAAGCGGCCGGCGTGGCGGTGACCTGGCACCTCATCGGCCACTTGCAGACCAACAAGGCGAAGCAGGTCCCCGGCCGGTTCGGCTGGGTGCAGTCGGTGGATTCGGTACGCGTGGCGGAGGCCCTGGCCAAGGCGGTCGAAACTCGGGGCGGTGAGTCCGGGCTCAAGGTCCTGCTCCAGGTCAACGTGGCCGGGGAAGGGCAGAAGAGCGGGTGCGAGCCCGCGGCGGCCGGCGACCTTGCCGCCCGGATTCGGGACCTCGCCGGCCTGGAACTGTGCGGATTGATGACGATGGCCCCGCTCACCGAGGACCAGGCGGTGCAACGGAGGGTGTTCGGGGACTTGCGAGGCCTGCGGGACGACCTGGAGCGTCAGGGGCACCGGCTCCCCGAGCTGTCCATGGGGATGTCCGGCGACTTTCACGCGGCGGTTGCGGAAGGAGCCACTATGCTTCGCCTGGGAACGGTGTTGTTCGGGGAGCGTTCCTCATGACCGACGACGGCTTCCATCTCACACCCGTAGACATCCGGGCGCAGCAATTCCATCGCTCGCTCCGGGGGTACGACCCGGCCAGCGTCGAGGAATTCCGCCAGCAAATCGCGAGCGAGGTCGAACGCCTGTTGCGGGAGCGGGGGCAGATGGAGGAGCGGCTCCAATCGCTTCGGGAGCAGCTGAAGACGTTTCGAGAGCGCGAGAAGGCCCTGAACGAAGCCCTGGTGGCGGCTCAGCAGCTTCGCGCCGATACCGAGCAGTCCGCGCGCCGGGAGGCCGACCTGGTGCTGCGCGAGGCCCGCGCCCAGGCGGACCAGATCGTCCAGGAGGCGCGAGGCGCGGAGCAGGCGGTCCGGCGGGACATGGAAGGTGCCCAGCGCCAATTCACCGCGTATCTCGCGGGGTTCCGGACCTTGCTCGAGCGATATCAGTCCGAGGTGGACGCGCTGGAGGCGCACCGGCAGGACGGGAGTCCGCCCCGCACCCCATGAGCGTGGCGACCCTGTCGCGGGACGTGGACGAAGCCCTGCGGGTCATCCGGTCACGAACCCGGGTGGAGCCGCGGGTCGCCTTGATCCTGGGCACCGGTCTGGGCGGCCTGGCGCGGGAGATCCAGGTCGCGGCGGAAATCCGCTACGGCGAGCTGCCCCACTTCCCGTTGTCCACCGTGGAGAGCCATTCCGGCCGGCTGCTGTTCGGTACGCTGGGTGGCCAGGCCGTCGTGGCGATGCAGGGACGCTTTCACCGGTATGAGGGCTACACCCTGCAACAGGTCACCTTCCCGGTGCGGGTGATGCGGGGTCTCGGGGCGCGCACCCTGATCGTCTCCAACGCCTGCGGCGGGATGCATCCCCTGTGGGCCCCCGGGGAATTGGTGCTGATCGCGGACCACATCAATCTCCTGGGCGACAACCCGCTGGTGGGACCCAACGACGACGCGCTGGGCCCCCGGTTCCCGGACCTGTCCGCGGCCTACGATCCGGACCTCCGGGGGCTGGCGCGCCAGGTGGCACGCGAGCGCCAGATCGTGTTGCGCGAAGGCGTCTACGTCGCGGTCGGCGGCCCCAACCTCGAGACCGCCGCCGAATACCGGCTGCTCAGGGCCCTCGGGGCGGACGTGGTGGGCATGTCCACCGTTCCGGAGGTGATCGTGGCGGTACACGGTGGCATGCGGGTGCTGGGCGTTTCCATCATCACGGACGCCTGCCTGCCGGACGCGCTCAAGCCGGCGAACGTCCAGGAGATCATCGCGACGGCCGCCACGGCCGAGCCGCAGCTTACGCGCCTGGTGAAAGGCGTGCTGGAGCGACTGTGAGCCGCTACGCCCCGCTGGAGTATGCCGGCCAGCACGCGCTGGAGCAGGAGATGCTGGACCGGTGGCGCGCGGAGGACCTGTTTCACCAAACCCTCCGAGCGACGCGGGACGGCCCGCCGTTCGTGTTCTACGAGGGGCCCCCAACCGCCAACGGCAAGCCGGGCATTCACCACGTCTTCGCCCGCACCATCAAGGACCTGATCTGCCGCTACCAGACCATGCTGGGCCGGTCGGTCACCCGCATCGCGGGATGGGATACCCACGGCCTGCCGGTGGAGATCGAGGTCGAGAAGGAGCTGGGGATCCGCGGCAAGCCGGACATCGAGAAGCTGGGTGTGGCCGAGTTCAACCGGCGCTGCAAGGAAAGCGTGTTCCGCTACAAGGCCGACTGGGAATCGCTATCGGAACGCATCGGCTACTGGCTGGACTACGCGCGGCCCTACGTCACCTATACCAACGAATACATCGAGAGCGTATGGTGGCTGCTCAAACGGCTCCATGAGCGGGACCTGCTCTACGAGGGTCACAAGGTGCTGCCGTACTGCTGGCGGTGCGGCACCGCGCTGTCGAGCCACGAGTTGGCGCTGGGCTACGACACCCACAAGAGCCCGTCCATCTTCCTGCGCTTCGAGGTGACGCAGGCCGGCAAACGTAGAGCCGGGACGGCTCGCAACAGGGTCAAGGAACCCCAGCGGTTCCTCCTGGTCTGGACCACCACACCGTGGACCTTACCGTCCAATGTGGCGATCGCCGTCCACCCCGATTTCACCTACGTGGAGCTGGACGTGGACGGGTGCCACGTGATCGTGGAGAAGACCCTGGCGCACAAGACCATCCCCGGCGCCACCCACGGGAAGGCGCTGGCGGACTACCCGCAGGTGGCGGAGTACCGCGGGCGGGATCTGGTGGGCTGGCGGTACCGGCAGTTGCTGGATGCGGTGGCGGTGGATGCCAAGAAGGGCTTCCGGGTGGTCGCCGGCGACTTCGTCACCAACGAAGAGGGCACCGGGCTGGTGCACCTGGCGCCCGCCTTCGGCGCCGACGACTACGCCACGGTGATGCGGGAAGGCCTGCCGTTCTTCAACGTGGTGGACGCGGGCGGCCGGTTCACCGGGACCACGTGGGACGCCATCAACGGCAAGACCGTCTTCGAAGCCAACCCGGTGATCGCTGAGCGACTGGAGCGCGAGGGTAAGCTGTTCGGCCGCTATCAGCCCGAAGGCTACGAGCACAGCTATCCCTTCTGCTGGCGGTGCGACTCGCCGCTCATCTATTACGCCCGCAAGTCCTGGTTCGTGCGAACCACGGCGTTCCGTGACCGGATGCTAGACGTGAACCGAGGCATCGCGTGGTTCCCGCCGGAGGTGGGAACCGGGCGCTTCGGCGAATGGCTGGAAAACAACGTGGATTGGGCGTTGTCCCGCGATCGCTATTGGGGGACCCCGTTGCCGGTGTGGCGGTGCAGTGAACACGAGGACCACCTGGTGGTGATCGGCTCCTATCAGGAGCTCGCCGAGCGGCTCGGCGCCAGCGAGCTTCCGGCGGACTTCGATCCCCACAAGCCGCACATCGACGCGCTGACGTTCCCGTGCCCCCACTGCGGCTTCTCCGTCCCCTCCGGCCGCTCCGCCCCCGGCCGGCCGGCGGGCCGCCGGAAGGGAGTGCCGGCCGGCGTCATGCGGCGAGTCCCCGAAGTCATCGACGCCTGGTTCGACTCCGGGTCCATGCCCTATGCCCAGTGGCATTATCCGTTCGAGCACGAGGCGGAGTTCCAGGCGCATTTCCCGGCGGAGTTCATTTGCGAAGGGCTGGACCAGACCCGCGGCTGGTTCTATTCGCTGCTCGCCATCGCCGCGGGCGTCTTCGACCAACCCGCCTACCGGCACGTAATCGTGAATGGCTTGGTGCTGGACGCGGAAGGGCGGAAGATGTCGAAGCGGTTGGGCAACGTGGTGGATCCGGTGCAGGTGGTCACCGAGTTCGGCGCCGACACGGTGCGACTCTTCCTCCTGGCCTCCAGCCAGGTCGCCAATCCCAAGCGCTTCGACGCGGCGGCCATTCCGGAGCTGGCGGGGGGATTCATCAATCGCCTCCGGAACACCTACGGGTTCTTCGCCCTGTACGCCGAGGACTGGGAGCCGTCGGCCGCCCCGGCCCTGTCCACCCGCCCGCCGGTGGACCGCTGGCTGCTGGGCCGGCTGGACGCGCTGGTGGCCGCGGTGCGGGAAGCGTGGTCCGGCTACGACGTGACCGCGGGAACGCGCGCCATCATGGATTTTTGCGACAATGATCTGTCCAACTGGTACGTGCGCGTGAACCGGGCGCGTTTCTGGGCGCCGGACACCTCGGCGGACCCGGCAGCGCTGGCCACCCTGCACGAAGCGCTGGTGACGGTTACCGGCTTGTTGGCGCCCGCCGCGCCGTTCACCAGCGACGCGATCCATCGGCGGGTCACGGGAACCTCGGTGCACTTGATGCCGTTCCCCACCGACCGTGGCCGGCAGGACCCGGGTCTCGCGGGCGCGATGCAGGCCATCCGCACCCTCGCCTCGCTGGCGCGGGCGGCGCGGGACGCCAACTCCCTGAGGGTGCGCCAGCCGCTGGCCCGGATGCGGGTCGCGGTGCCGGCCACCGTGCGCCGGGACCGGTTCGAGGAGCTGCTGCCGCTGCTGGGCGAGGAAGTCAACGTCAAGCAGGTGGACGTGGTGGCGTCGGACGAGGAGCTGGTGCGCCTCCGCGCCAAGCCGAACTTCGCCGCGCTGGGGAAGGTGTACGGCCGGCAGACCCCGGCGGCGGCGGACGCCGCCCGCTCGCTGGCGCCGCCCGAGCTGCGGGAGCTCGAGGCCGGCCGCACGGTGCGCGTCACCCGCGATGGGCACACGTTCACCATCCGGCCGGAGGATGTGGTGGTTGAGCGGGAGGTGGTGAGCGACTGGCTGATCCAGTCGGTGGGCGCCTACGTCGTGGCGTTGGACCCGGCCCTGTCCGATGAGCTGGTGCGCGAGGGTCTGGCCCGGGAGGTGGTCAATCGAGTCCAGAGACTACGAAAAGAGGCCGGATATGATTATGCTTTCCGGATTGCCGTGAGCCTTTCCGGCGCCCCGGACGTGCTGGACGCCGTGGCTCGTTACCGCGACTTCATCGCGGGCGAGACCCTGGCCCGCCGTCTGGATACCGGTTCGGACCTCCCCGATCCGGACGTGTCGCAGCGGGTGGAGATCGACGGGCGCGGAGTCCTGATCTCGCTCCGGCGGCATGACGGCTCGGGGCACCACGGAACGACCGCGTGAACCACGAGGACGCCGCATGAACAAGAAGCAACTCGCTCATCTGGAAAAGCGTCTGCTGGAGGAGCGCGCCCGGGTGATGAAAGAGCTGGGCCACTACGAAGAGTCCTTCAGCGCCACGCTCCAGGGCGCGGACGGCGACCTCTCGTCGTACTCCTTTCACATGGCCGATCAGGGCACCGACGCCATGGAGCGCGAGAAGCAGTTTCTCTTCGCGTCGCAGGAGGGCCGGTATCTCTGGCACGTGAACGAGGCGCTTCGCCGGTTGTACTTCGCGCCCGAGAAGTTCGGGAAATGCCACGAGTGCGGTGAGGAGATCGACTTCGAGCGGCTGGACGCGCTCCCGCACGCCCGCCTCTGCATCAAGTGCAAGGCCAAGGAGGAAGATGGCAAGCGACGCTAGGCGCACCGTCTTCTGGATGGTCGCCTCCGGCGTCGTGGTCGTGGATTACCTCACCAAGCGGGTCGCGGAAGCCACGCTGGTGCATCGGCCGGTCCCGCTGGTGGGAGACTGGCTCAGCTTCCAGTTGGTGTACAACCCCGGGGCGGCCTTCGGCATCCACGTCGGCGACTATTCCCGCTGGGTGTTCATGGGCCTGGCGATCGTCGCCCTCGTGGTCCTGGGCTCGATGGTCCGCCAAACCGACGGCTCGCAGCCGGCCCGGCTGGTGGCGTTGGGGTTGGTGTGCGGCGGCGCCGTGGGCAACCTGATTGACCGCGTTACCAGTGCGCGCGGCGTGGTGGACTTCATTGATGTCTGGATTGGGCCGTTTCACTGGCCCACCTTCAACGTCGCCGACATGGCCGTTTCATGCGGCGCGGTGCTCCTGGCCCTGATTCTCTGGAATGAGGGCCGCCGCGAAGAGCCGGCCCGCCGAGCACAGGCCGACGCCGCAGGCGCCTCCTAAGCAGGGTGAGGGGGAACGGCGAATCCGTAAGAGGTAAGGGGTACCCCTCACCCCTTTCCGCAGTCCATCCCGGTGACTGACGACACGCTGTACTTGACCTTCCAGGTCACCGTCCCCACCACCGAGCGGCTCGACCGTTTCCTCGCCGACCAGCTGAGTCTCTCTCGTACCCAATCCGCCCGTTTGATCGCCGCGGGCGCCGTCCTCGTCAACCACACGCCCGCCCGCGCGTCCCACTCGCTGGTCCGAGGCGACACGGTGCAAGTCACTCTGTCCCGGGAGGACGGACCGCGACTCCTCACCCCTCACCCCTTACCCCTCACCGTCTGCTACGAGGACGACGCCATCCTGGTGCTCGACAAGCCCGCCGGGCTGGTGGTGCACCCGGCCCCCGGGCACTGGGACGACACCCTGCTCAACGCGCTGGTCGCCCGCGGCACACCCCTCTCCAGCCTGGCCGGCGGACGGCCCGGCATTGTCCACCGGTTGGACAAGGACACCTCCGGCCTGTTGATCGTGGCGAAAACCGATCAGGCCCATCGCGTGCTCGGCCGGGCCCTCGCGGCGCGGCGGGTGGAGCGGGTGTACGCCGCGCTCATCTGGGGACACGTCGATGAGCCGCTCGAGATTGACGCGCCGATCGCGCGGCACCGCGTGGATCGCAAACGGATGGCCGTGACCGCCGACGGGCGCGCCGCCCGGACGCGGGTGGAGCAGGTCGCCCGCTTCGCGGTGTGCGACCTGGTGCGCGTAAAGCTTCACACCGGCCGCACCCACCAGGTCCGCGTGCACCTGGCGCACGTGGGCCGGCCGGTGTTGGGGGACCGGGTGTATGGCGGCGGCGGGGCCCGTGGGGTGTCGGGACCCCACCGGACCCGGGCCGTGGAGCTGGAGCGCAAGGTGACACGACACGCGCTGCACGCTGCCTGGCTCCGGTTTCTTCATCCAACGAGCCAGCAACCCGTCGAATTTCGCTCCGAATGGCCCGCCGATCTGACCCCGGCATTGGCCGTGGCGAGCGGCGACCCCGCGCTGCTTGCTCGGCCTAACCCCTTGCAGTACATTGGCTTCTTCGTCTAATGGCCGAGTCCGTTGCGGGCCTTCGGCTCCTGGTGTTTCGCGTAGGCGACCTGACCTGCGCCGTGGAAGTTCGGGCGGTTCGGGAAGTCTTGCCGGCCCAGCCGGCCACGCGCGTACCGGGAGCGGCCCCGGCTGTCGTCGGGCTGGTGAACGTGCGGGGTGCGCTCATCCCGCTGGTGGATGGCCGGCAGGCACTTGGGGTGGAGCCTCGTACGGGCGGGTCCATCGTCATGCTCGAGATGGCGGAGCGGACGGTCGGCCTGGTGGTGGACGAGGTGGTGGACCTCGTCACGGTCGGTGACGGCGAATGGGCCGAGCGGCGGGAGTTGCCCGGCGTGGATCCCCGGGTCGTCCGGGCCGTTGGGAAGAGTGATGGGACCGTGTTCATCCTGCTCGATTTCAGCGCCCTGCTCGCGCCGCTCCTCGGCGCCTAGCTGTCTGGCGGATTGCGGAGTTCGGATTGCGGAGTCCGGCCCCACCACACCAATCCGCACCCCGCCATCCGCACTCCACAATTGGGAGGTAGCGTGAGTCACACCGTGCTCGTCTGCGACGACGCGATCTTCATGCGCACGATGATCAGCGACATCCTGACCCAGGCCGGCTACGAGGTGGTGGGTGAGGCCGAGACCGGGGCCCAGGCCGTCGAGCGGTATAAGCAGCTCAAGCCCGAGCTGGTGACGATGGATATCGTCATGCCCGATATGGGCGGCATCGATGCCGTGCGCGAGATCATGAAGCTGGATCCCGCCGCCAAGATCCTGATGTGCAGCGCCATGGGGCAACAGGCCCTGGTGATCGAGGCCATCCAGGCGGGGGCCAAAGACTTCGTCGTCAAACCCTTCCAGCCCTCGCGCGTGCTGGAAGCCGTGCAGCGCGTCCTCGGGTAGCATGGATCTGGCGCAATACGCCGAGCTGTTCCTCGCCGAAGCCAAAGACCACCTGGCGGCGGTGAACGAGCTGTTGTTGACCTGGGAACGGGACCCGGCGTCGCGTGAGCCCATCGGCGGGATCTTCCGGGCGGTGCATACCATCAAGGGGATGGCGGCCACCATGGGATACGCGTCGGTGGCGGACCTGGCGCACCGCATGGAGAGCCTGCTGGACGGCTTGCGGCGCACCGAACGGTCGCCCTCGGGCGAGACCCTGGATCTCCTGTTCCGCACCACGGACGCGCTGGAAGCGGGCGTGAACGCCGCGGTGGCGGGACGGGAAGCCGCCGCCCCGGCCGACCTGGGGTCGGCGCTTCAGCGAGCAGCCGCGGAGTTCCAGCCGGCGCGCCGCTCCGGGCGGTCGCGCGCGCGGGACGTCGCCACTCGGCCGGAACCGGCCGGTGTCGCGGCGGGGATCGCCGTGCGCGTGACGCTCAACCCCGACGCCGCGCTCAAGGGGCCCCGCGCCCTCGTGGTGCTGGCCCGGGCGCGCGAGCTGGGCGCGGTGGACGCGATCCAGCCCACGCCGGCGGCGTTCGAGCAGGACGACTTTGACGGGGAGCTGCGTTTCCGCCTGGACACGCCGGCCTCGGCGGAGGCGATCGAGGCCAAGCTGCGCGACGCCGGAGATGTGGCCCGGGTCACGGTCGGCGCGGCGGCCGAGGTGGAACGACGGGTGGAGCCCGGGACGGGGGCGCGCCACGTGCGGGTGGACCTGCGGCGGCTCGACGGCCTGATGAATCTCATTGGCGAGCTGGTCACCGCCCGCGGGCATCTCCTGGAGGTCGCGTCGCGGCAGGCCGACGCCGCGCTGGAGGAGGTGAGCGGGCGGGTCTCGCAGCTCACCACCCAGCTGCAGGACGAGATCCTGCAGGCGCGCATGACGCCCGTGTGGCAGGTGTTCGATCGGTTCCCGCGGCTGGTGCGTGACCTGGCGCGCCGCCTCGGCAAGCAGGTCGAGTTCGTGATTGAAGGGAAAGACATCGAGCTGGACCGGGCGCTGCTCGACGAGATCAGCGATCCCCTGGTCCATCTGCTGCGGAACGCGGTGGATCACGGCCTGGAAGCGCCGGCGGAGCGGCTCGCGGCCGGCAAGCCGGCGATGGGCCGGGTCACGCTGGCGGCTGCCCGGGAACGCGATACCGTGGCGGTGCGCGTCGCCGACGACGGACGGGGGATTGATCGGGCGCGCGTGCTCCGCGCCGCCCGGGACCGGGGGCTGATCGACGCCCAGGCGGAGCTCTCGGGCGAAGATGCTTTGATTCGGGTCCTCGCCCGGCCCGGCTTCAGCACCGCCGCCCAGGTGTCCGACGTCAGCGGGCGCGGGGTGGGTATTGACGTCGTGGTGACCAAGGTGCGTGCCCTGGGTGGGGCCGTCGAGCTGCGCACGGCTCCCGGCCTGGGCTCCACCTTCACGCTGCGACTCCCCACCAGCCTCGCGATTGTCCGGGCGCTGGTGACTCGGGTGGGCGAGGAACGCTACGCCGTCCCCCTCACGCACGTGGCGGAGATGGTGGATCTCGATCCGCGGAAGGTGACCACGCTGGAGGGCCGCGACGCGCTCGCGTTTCACGATCGGTTGATCCCGCTGGTGCACCTGCGGCGGGTGTTGCAGATCCACGGGGAACCACCCACGCGGCGGTCGGTGGTGGTGGTGGGCGTGGGCGAGCGCTACTCCGGCCTGGTGGTGGATGCGATGCTGGGACAGCAGGAGATCATGGTCCGGCCGTTCGCGCCGCCGGCGGGCACGCTGCCCATCTTCACCGGCGCCACGATCCTCGGCGACGGGGCGCCGGTCTTGATCCTGGACGCGGGCGGGCTGGTCTAGCGCCGGGCTGGATGGCCGTCGCGTATTTCACCGCGGAGAACGCAGAGGGCGCAGCGATGGGGCGGTGAAACGCGCAGAGATCTCGGGCTTGGCCGATGTGGTGGCCTGGAGAGACGGATGGACGATGTGCGGGATTTGAAAGAGCTGCAGCTCGATGCGCTGCGTGAAGTCGCCAACATCGGCGGGGGGCACGCGGCCACGGCGCTGTCGCAGATGACCAACCGGCGCATCATGATCAGTGTGCCCAAGATCTTCGTCTCCCACCTCGACGAAGTCTCGGCCCAGTTGTTCGACCCCGGCGTGCCGGTCGCGGGCGTACTCATGCACATGATGGGCGATCTCACCGGCCGAACGCTGTTGCTGGTGCCGGAGACCAACGCCACCGTGCTGTGCGACCTGCTGCTGAGCCGGACGGTGGGCACCACCAAGCAGCTCGGCGTGCTGGAGCAGTCGGCCCTCAAGGAGGCGGGCAACATCCTGGGGGCCGCGTACATGAACGCCCTGTCGGATTTCATGAAGATGATGCTCCTGCCCTCGGTGCCGAGCCTGGTGATCGACACCGCCGCCGCCGTGGTGAGCAGCGCCTACCTCAACTTCGGGCGAGAGCGCGACTACGTCTTCTGCATCGAGACGCGGTTTGAGTTCGACCAAGCAGGACGCATCCTTCCGGGGTACTTCTTGCTGCTACCCGATTTGGTGTCTCTCCGAGCCATCCTCGACGCCATCGGCCTGGCCTGAGCCATGGCGGCTCCGGTCCTTTCGGAACGGGACCTGTCGGTCCTCCGCTCGTTCGCCCGGCGCATCGACCCGTCGGACGCCGGCGCGCACAACAACCTGGGCGTCCTGTATTTCCAAAAGGGCCTGATCGACGACGCGATGAGCGCGTTCACGCGCGCCCTCGAGCTCGATCCCAAGATGCAGGTGGCGCAGCGCAACCTGGAGATCGCCTACCACAAGACCGGGTACTACGACCGGCGGGTAGCCGAGCTGACGGAGCGGCTGCGGGTCCGCTCGGACGACCGCGACGCCCGCTGGGAATTGGGCCGGACGTACGCCTCGCTGGGGCAGCCGGACCTGGCGATCCAGGAGTTCCAGGCGCTCCTGGCCAAGGCCCCCGACGACGTCGCCGTGCTCATCCAGCTCGGCTTGGCCGAAAAGCACCGGGGCCGGCTGGAAGAGGCCACCGAGTGGTTGACCCGCGCGCTGGAGCGGGATCCCCAGAGCAGCGTGATTCACTTTTACATCGGCGAGACCTGCTACAACCGGGGCCTCAACAAGGAGGCGCTGGAGGCGCTCACCCGCGCCACCGAGATCAACCCGGACCACGCCGACGCCCATTATCTGCTGGCGTTCGTGCTGGGCGACCTGGGAAGGCACGAAGAAGCGCGGGCGGCGAGCAAGCGCGCCATTCAGCTGAACCCCAGCTTCGCGCGCGCCCAGACCAACCTCTCGCTGGACAAGACCCCCGCGGCCGCCACCGACCGTCCGGAGGCGCCGGTACCGGAGGTGGCGCCGGGCGGCGCGCTGGCCCACTACAACCTGGGCCTCGCGTTTCGTCAGAAGGGCTACTACCTCGAAGCCCTCCGGGAATACCGCACCGCGCTTGATGCCGGCGAAGACCGCCGCCTGGTGCTCCAGGCGGTCGCCGAAGTCCACCTGCTCCGGCGCGATTACCCGGTGGCGCTCGAGCTGTACGAACGCCTGCTCGAGGAAACGCCCGACGCGCCCAAGCTGTGGAACGAGCGCGGCGTGGTGCTGCATCAGCTGGGCCGGCTGCCGGAAGCCCTGGAGTCCTACGGGCACGCGGTGGAGCACGGGCCCGGCTACGCCCTGGCGCTGAACAACCTGGCCGTCGCTCACGCGGTGCAGGGCCGCTACGAGGAGGCGGTGGATACGCTGCGGGATGCGCTGTCCAGCCAACCGTTCCTGGTGGTCCCCGGTATCAATCTAGGGCTGCTGCTGTTTCGTTCCGCCAAGGTGCAGCTCGCGCTCCAAGCGTTTCGCAAGGTGCTGGAGCTGGATCCCGCCTGTGCGCCGGCTTGGAACGGCCTCGGCCTCATCCTCAACGAGCTGGGCCGGGTGGCCGACGGCCGCAACGCCTTCGCCCGGGCAGTGGAGGCCGATCCCGAAGCCGCGGAGGGCCACTACAATCTGAGCTTTGCCCTCTCCGCGCTGGGCGACTACGACGGGGCGCTCCGGGAAGTCACGCGCGCGCAGGGAATCGATCCGTACTACACGCCGCAGAAATTCCAGCTGCTGATCGACCTGCAGTACGAGTCGCCCACCATCGCGGTCGTCCCGGAGATCTCGGGAGACGTCACCACCGAGCTGGCGCCTCAGGCGCTCAAGATCGAGCAGGGCGCGGTGGATCAGTTGTTCCGCGGGCTCGAGCCCCGCTCGCCCGGCACCCGTCGATCCATCGCGGTCGAGGATCCGTTCGCGCTGGCGCGAGAATACCTGAGCAAGGGGCTGCTGGAGCTGGCCGCGGCCGAGACCAGCCGGGCCGTGAACCGTGGCGCCGACCAGGTCGAGGGTCACGTGCTGGCCGGCGAGATCTTCGCGCGGCGGGGGCTGCACGGGGAGGCACTGGAGCGGTTCCGGGCCGCGCGCGCCGAGCAGCCGGAACGGCGCGAGGCCCGCTTCGGTGAGGTTCGCGCCCTGCTGGCGTTGGGCCGCGGGTCGGAGGCGGTGCAGGACGCGGAAGGGCTGGCGCAGGAGACGCCCGGCGATGTGGACCTGCAGATGGCGCTGGCCTCGAGCCGCCTGGCCGCCGGGAACCCGGCCGGCGCGCTGGATGCCCTGCGGCTCGCCCGCGAACGCGCGCCGCAGCGAGCGGACATCCTGAAGCTCGAGGGGGACATCGCGCTGAGCCTGGGCAATACGCAGGGCGCCCTGGACGCGTACACCGCGGCCCTCGGGCTGGATCCGCGCTACGTGCAGGTGTACGTGGACGTCGGCCGGACCCACGAAGTGCGGGGCGACCTCCGGGCCGCGGAGGCGAGCTTCCGGTCGGCGCTCGACATCCTCCCCACCCATGCCGAGGGGGTGTTGGCGCTGGCCACCCTGTACCGCCGCACCGGATCGCCCCGCGGCGCGGTGAACCTGCTGGTGGATTACCTGACCACCGACGCGTCCGACGTGCAGGCCCTCCTGGCGCTGGGCCGCGCGTTGCTGGAGGACAATCGGCTGGATGCCGCGCTGGAGGTCCTGCGCCGGGTGCTCGCCTTCGACGACCAGCACAGCGGCGCGATGTTCTTCGCGGGCGTGGTGCTGGCCCAGCTCAAACGCTATCGCGAGGCGGTGAGCATGTGGGAACGGGTCATCGCGGTGGATCCCGGCGGCCCGTTCGCGCAGGAAGCGCGCAAGCACGCCCGCACCGCGCTCGACCTGCAGCACATTTTCCGAAGCGAAGCGGCGTAGGCTATGGCGATCGAGGGCCCGCTCAAGGAGCTCGGGATCCACGACGTCTTCCAGCTGCTCGACGTGAGCCGGAAGACGGGGGTGCTGCGCATCACGTCCAAGATCCGGCAGAACCAGGGCACGGTGTACTTCGATGGCGGCGCCGTGGTCTACGCGGAGATTCAGAGTAATCCCCACCGGCTGGGCGATATGCTGGCCCGGACCGGGAAGGTCAGCGAGGCGGACCTGAGCCGGGCCCGGGATCTCCAACAGCGGGGGGACGGGCGGCGGCTGGGAGAGATTCTGGTCGAGATGGGGGCGATCACCGAGCGGGAGCTCGAGCGGCAAGTGCGGCAGCAGATCGAGCAGGTGGTCTTCGAAATGATGAGCTGGCAGGAGGGCTACTTCTCGTTCATCGAGGGTCCCCTGCCGGTGTTCGCGAGCGACGGCGCGGTCAGGCTCCCCACCGAGGCGCTGCTGATGGAGGGCGCGCGCCGGATTGACGAATGGTCGCGGATCGAGAGCAAGATTCCCAACCTCGACGTCGTGCCCGCGCTCCCGCCCACGGAGCAGTCGTCGGAGGGGCTGCTCGATCTGCTCCCCAGCGAATGGGAGGTGCTGGCGGCCATCGACGGCGAGCGTTCGATTCGCGGGATTGCCGCCCTCCTGGGCCGGACGGAGTTCGACGTCGCCAAGATCGTGTTCGGCCTTTCGACCGCCGGGATCGTGATGTTGTCGGAGCGGCGCGCGTCGGGCGGTCGAGACCTGTCTCAATTCCAGGACGTCGGCGAGCTGGTCCGGCGGGGCTCGGCCGCCGTCGTGGCCGGGGATCTGGAGGGAGCCCGCATCGCGGCGCAGGCCGCGGTGGACCGGAACGCTCACCATCCCGCGGCGCACCTGTTGCTCGGGCGCGTGGCGCTGGCGGTGCATCGCGAAGCCGAGGCCGAGGAACACTTCCGACGGGCGCTCCGCCTCGACGCCAGGTTGGTGGAGGCGCACCGCCTGCTGGGCCACGCGGTGGCGCTGCAGGGCCGCTTCGCCGAGGCCGTCGAGTGGTGGCAGCGATGGCTCCAGCTGAGCGCGGGGAGTCCGGATCGCCCGGCGGAGGTGGATCGGGTTCAGGAGGCCATCCACGCCTCGCAGACGCTCGAAATGCTGCTTCGGGGCGCCCATGAATGACGACATTCGCGCGCTGAGCGCCGAGGTGGCGCGGGATCCGGCCAGCCTGGCGTTCGTTCCGCTGAGCGAAGCGCTGCGCGTGCGGGGCCAGCTCGATGCCGCGACGAAGGTGGCCCTGGCCGGGATGGAGCACCATCCCAACCTGGCCGACGGCCATGATCTCTACGCGCGCATCCTGGCGGACGCGGGCGACGTCGAGGGGGCGGCGGACGAGTGGAGCATCGCGCTGGCCCTGGATCCCCGCCATGCCGGCGCCCACAAGGGACTGGGCTTCGCCAACTTCCGGCAGGGCGATCTGGACGCCGCGCTGGAGCACCTGGAGCTGGCGCTGGCGGCGGACCCGACCGATCAGACCATCGTGCAGGCGCTGCAGACGGTCCGGCAGATTGCCCAGCAGGCGGCGGCCCACCCGGCGGAGGTGCCCGAGCGTCCGGCGGTGTTTGCGGGGCTGGAAGGAGCGGACCACGGACTGCTGCTGGTGGATCCGCAGGGGCGGGTGCTGGCCGGCGGCCTGCGGGCGCAGAGCGGCCACGACGTGGCCGAGGAAGTGGCCGCGTATCTCGCGGGCGTGTCCCAGGAAGCCGAGCGCACCGCCCGGCTGCTGGAGCTGGGCGAGTGGCGCTGGATCATGGCGGAAGGGGAGCGCGGACATCTGCATCTCAGCGCGCCGTCGACGAGTGCGCTCCTGCTCCTCGCCCGCGACAAGAGCGTCCCGTCGGGCCGGCTGGCGATCCTGGCGGCCCGCGCCGCTGAGGTGGCCCGTCGCTGGCTGGAGGCACAGACCTTGTGACCACCAAGTTCCAGGCGGCCCTCGACCGGGTGACCCGGGTGCGGGGAGTGCGCGGCGCCATGTTGGTCGCGAGCGAGGATGGCCTGGTCGTGGCCGAATCCCTGATGGAGGGGGTCCGCGGCAACGCCGTGGCCGCGCTGGCCGCGAGCCTCGCCAAGCGGTTCCACCGCGCCAGCGAAACGGCGGCCTGCGGTGTCCCCGAGTTCCTTCACCTCCAGGCCAGTCAGGGATCGTTGCTGGCGACTCCGGCGCCCAGCGGGATGCTGTTGGTGGTGGTGGCGGAGGCGGACATCAACGTGGGGCTGGCCCGGCTCGAGATGCGGAAGGCGGGCGAGGCGGTGGCATGACGCAGACCCGGGCCGTCGAGCCCTGGACCCTGGAGCCGCTCCAGCGGTTCGTGGCCGAGGCGGCGGCACGCCTCGCGCTGCTCACCACGACGTCGGGGCAGGTGATCGCGCAGCACGGGTTCACGCGGGCGGTGGACGTGATGAGCGCCGCCGCGCTGGGGGCGGCCATCGCGGCCTCGACCTCGGAGATCACCCGCATGCTGCAGGAGCCGGCCTTCCGGGCCCTGTCGCACCAGGGCCAAAGCCATGGGATCTTCCTGGCGCATTTCGAAACGCCCCGCGGCCCTATGCTGGCGCTGGTGGTCTACGGCGGCGACTCGTCCATCGGGCTGGTGCAGTTATTCTTCGAGCAATTCGCGCGGGACCTCGCGGCGGCCTGTCCCACGCCGGAACCGGCCAAGCCCGTCCTGGCGGCCGACTTCGAGCGGGATCTCAACGAGAGCCTCGCCGCCCTCTTCGGACGGTAGAGCATGTCTCTGGTCAACTTCACCACCCGCGAAATCACCTGCAAGATCGTCTATTACGGGCCCGGACGGTCCGGCAAGACGACCAACCTGCAGTACATCTTCGGGCGCGTGCCGGAGGATCGGCGGGGACGCATGGTATCGCTGGCCACGCAGACCGATCGCACCCTGTTCTTCGACTTCCTGCCGTTGGAGCTGGGGTCGATCTCCGGTTTCAAGACCCGCTTCCAGCTCTACACGGTCCCGGGCCAGGTGTACTACAACGCGACCCGCAAGCTGGTGCTGCAGGGGTCCGACGGGGTGGTGTTCGTGGCGGACAGCCAGGCCCGCCAGCTGGACGAGAACATCGAGAGCATGCAGAACCTGCACGCCAACCTGTTGGAGCAGGGGCTCGATGTGCGGACGCTGCCGGTCATCCTCCAGTACAACAAGCAGGACCTGCCGCCGGAGTTGATCCTCACGCCGGCGGAGCTGGACGAGGCGCTCAATTTCCGGGCCTGGTCCAGCCTGCCGGCGGACGCCATCAACGGGCACGGCGTCTTCGAAACGCTGAAGGCGATTTCGGAGGGCGTCCTGAGGAGACTGAGCGAGGAGCGGGCCTAGGCCGTGGAACTGAACCAGGTATTCCGGTTCGACACGTTCCTGGTGGGCGCCAACAACCGGCTGGCGGTCACGGCCGCGCGGGCCGTGGCCCAGACGCCGGGAACCGCCTACAACCCGCTGTTCATCTACAGTGCGACGGGCCTGGGCAAGACCCACCTCCTGATGGCGATTGGCCAGCAGGCGAAACAGGTCGGCCCCACCGTGGTCGTGGAGTATCTGACCCTGGAGGAGTTCGTCGAAGCGTTTCACGCCGCGGTGGCGGCGGGGCAGAGCGACGCCTACCGCAACCGGTTCGTCAACGTGGACGTGTTGCTGATTGACGACGTGCAATTCCTCACCCACCGGCGGGAGATGCAGACGGAGCTACTGCGGTTGATCAAGCAGCTCCAGGACGCCGACAAACAGATCGTGCTCAGCAGCGACCGGCCACCCTCGGAGATCGAGGGGCTGGATGAGCGGCTGGTGTCCGGGTTCGCCGGCGGCCTGATTGTGGATATCGGGCGGCCCGACTTCGAGACCCGCCTCGCGATCCTGCGGCGCCGCGCCGAGGAGCGGGACGCGGCGTTCGGCGCAGGCGTGCTGGAGGCGGTGGCGGCGTTCGAGTCGGCGAACGTGCGGGAGCTGCTGGGCACGCTCAACCGGCTGGTGGCATTCCAGGCGGTCAACGAAGCGCCCCTCACGCCGGAGTCCGCCACGGCCTTGCTCGGCTGGGAGGGCGGTGAGCCCCCGGCTGCCGCGATCGAGTCGCCTCCGGCCGCGGACGAATTCTCGGATTTCCTCAGCGACGTGACGTCGGTGCTGACGCGCCAGGTGGAAGAATGGCGCCGGCGCGTGGCCGAGGCGATCATGCGCTGGGAAGGGGAAGGGTACCGGACCGCCCGGCTCGAGGCGTTGCTGAACCAGGAGGCGCCGGTCAACGCGGAGTCGTCCATCCGGGACTTCGAGCAGGCCATCGAGCGGTTGCGCGAGCTCGAGGCCGAGATGACGGCGATGGACCCGACCGGCGCGGGGCACGCGGTGTTCCGCGACCCGGACCTGGTGGCCGACGCCGAGGCCCTGGTGCAGCGGGCCCGGGAAGGCCTGTCGCCCCCGCCAGGGCCTTCGGCCCTGTGGACCTTCGAGGAATACGCCGGCGGGGAGTCCAACAAGCTGGCCCTGAGCGCGGCGCGGGCCGCCGGCGAACTGCCCGGCCGCCGGTACAATCCCCTGGTGCTGGTGGGACCGGCCGGCGTGGGAAAGACGCACTTGCTCCACGCCATCGGCAACGTGCTGGCGAACGCGCCGGGCGCGATCGTGGCGTGTCTGTCCGCTCAGGATTTCCTGGACGAGCTGGTCCAGGCCATCGAGCGGGATCGCGTGGATCCGTGGCGGGCCCGCTACCGGCGCGTGACCGCGCTGCTGTTGGACGACGTCCACCTGCTGGCCGGGAAGGAGCGCTCCCAGGAGGAGCTGTTCCACCTGTACAATCACATGGCGGCTGCGGAGCGGCAGTTGGTGTTCACCCTGCACGCGCCCCCGCGCGCGGTGCAGGCCCTGGACGATCGTCTCGTCTCCCGCTTCGAGGGCGGGCTCGTGGCCGAGCTGGCGGCGCCGGACCGCGAGCTCAAGCAGGCCCTGATTCGCCGCCAGCTGACGCACCGCGCGGGCGAGCCCGACGGCGACCTGGTGGATTACCTCGCCGCCCGGCCGGCGGATTCGGTGCGCGCCGTGCTCGGCCTGGTGCAGCGGGTGCTCGGCGCCGCGGACGCCCGCGGTGCCACGCCCAGCGCCGCGCTGGCCCGCGAGCTGCTGGAAGGCGCCGCCCCCCCGACGCCCCGGACGTCGGTGTCGCTGCGTGCCAGCGGCGTGGTGGCTTCGCCCGTGGGGATGGTGAAGAGCCGTGAGAAGTTCGTGTGGTCCTGGCCCAACCCGGCCGAGCGCCTGGTGGAGGACCTGAGCTGATGGCGATTCGCGGGAGCCTCAAGGAAGCGTCGCTGCCGGACGTGCTGCAGCTCCTCGCCCTGGGGCAGAAAACCGGGTGCCTGTCCATCGTGGACCGGAGCAACATCGCCCACGTGTATTTCGAAAAGGGCCGCATTTGCTACGCCTCCATCGTGAACCGGCGCGACCGCCTGGGCGACATCCTCGTCAAGAACGGCAAGATCAGCCAGGAACAGCTGGACCAGGGCATCCAGCGGCAGATGCGCGAGCGGGACAAGCGCCTTGGCGAGCTGCTCATTGCGTCGGGGGCGCTCTCCCAGGCCGATCTCGAGCACTACATGCGCATGCAGATTCAAGAAGCGGTCTACTTCCTGTTCACCTGGACGCGGGGCACGTTCAATTTCGAGGCCGACGTGCGCCCGGAGCCCCGGGACTTCCTAGTGTCCATTAATCCGGAGTCGCTGCTGCTGGAGGGTGCCCGGCGGGTGGACGAGTGGAGCCTCATCGAGAAGAAGGTCCCTTCGTTCGATCTCATCTTCACGCTGGACCGCGATCGCCTCGCGATCGCCGAGGACGTCGAGCTGACGCCGGAGCAACAGCGCATCCTGCCCTTGCTCGACGGCACGCGCGACGTGACCCGGGTGATCGAGGATTCGGGGCTGGTCGAGTTCGACGTCGGCAAGGCGCTGTACGGGTTGCTCACGGCGGGCTTCGCGCAGCGGGCGGGGCGCAGCCAGGCGGCGCTGGGCGCGGCGGGTGATGCCCGGGTGGACGAGCACCGGAACCTGGGCGTCGCGTTTTACCGGACCCAGATGCTGGATGAAGCCGCGCGCGAGTTTCGCCGCGTGGCCGAGCTTCGGCCCACGGATGGCAGCGCGTTCTTCTATCTGGGGTTGGTGGCCCTGAAGCAGGCCAAGTGGACCGACGCCGTCGAGCATTTCACGCAGGCGGCCGAACGCGGCGGCGGCCAGGCCGCGGTTCTCCATAATCTGGCGTACGCCCACGAGCGGACCGGGCAGTTGGAGCAGGCGGAGACCTTCTACGGTGAGGCCGCCTCCCGAGGGCGGCATGACCCACGCCATCTCATCGGGTGGGGGATCGCGGCCCTGCTTCGGGGCGACGCCCCGGTGGCCGGTGGCCGGCTGGATCGCGCCCGCGAGGTGGCGGGCACCAAGCCCCTGCCCGCGGTGTGGTACTGGGCCCGGGGCCTGGCGGCGGCGGTGGAAGGGCAGCTCGAGGTCGCCGAGGCGCAGTTGCGCGAGGGGATCGAGCAGTATCCCCAGGCGGTGGTGCTGCGGAACAACCTGGCGGCGCTGCTGGAGTTGACGGGGAACCTGGACGAGGCGATCGAGCTGTTGCGCGGCACGCTGCTGGACGAACCCTCGCTGCCGCAGTTGTCGAAGAACCTGGGGGACGTGCTGTACCGCCAGGCCAATTACGACGAGGCCTGGGACGCGTATCAGCGGGCCGTCAAGCTCGATCCCCAGCTGGGGGACGACGTGTACTTCAAGCTGGGCAACATCGCCTACAAGCGTCTGGACCGCGACGCCGCCGGCCGGATGTGGCGACAGGCGCTCGACCTCAATCCCACGCATGACCTCGCCCGGGCCAACCTCGACGCCATGAGCGCGCCGGCGTGACCCGCGAGGGCCACGGGGCCACGGAGCCCGCGTTCCAGGCCCTCATGCACGAGATCGCGAAGACCCACGGGTTCCGGTGCGACGCGTACAAACAGGGTTGCATCCGGCGGCGTATCGGTGCGCGTATGCGGGCGCGGGGAGTGCACCGCTACGACGCCTACGCCGCGCTGCTCCGCCGGGACCCCGTGGAGGCCCGCCGACTCCTCGACGCGCTGACCATCCACGTCTCGCGGTTCTACCGCAACCCCGAGACCTGGGACGTGATCGCCACCACCGTCCTCCCGGAGCTGTGGAAGCGGCGAGCGGGTCGGCTCCGCTGTTGGTCGGCGGGGTGCGCCGAGGGCGAGGAGCCCCACACGCTCGCGATGTTGCTGCTCGAGCAGGAACGCCGCGAAGGATGGTCTGCTCCCCGAAGTGTCATCGACGCCACGGATTACGACGAGACCAGCCTGGAGCGTGCCGCCGGCGGCAGCTACGCCCGCGCGGCGATCAAGGACCTTCCCGCGCGCTTCACCCGCCGCTATTGCGAAGGGCAGGATCCGGTGGTGCTCGCGCCGGACGTGCGGCGCCTGGTTCGCCTGGCGCGGCACGATCTCACCCGGGAGCCCCCCCCCGCGCCGCCCTACGACCTGGTGTTGTGCCGCAACGTGGTCATTTACTTCGATAGTCGCACCCAGGAACGCATCGTCTCGGCCCTCACCGACGCGCTCGCGCCGGGAGGGTGCCTGGTCCTCGGGAAGGTGGAAACCATCCGCGGCGAGGCCCGGGCGCGGCTGGTGCTGGAGAACCCGCGCGAGCGGATCTACCGACTCCGATGACGTCGCCCCCCCGCGAAATCGTGGTCCGCATGGGTGAGTACGCCGTGGTGCGGGGCGAGGGCGTGCTGGTGGCCCTGGGTCTCGGTAGCTGCGTGGCGGTGATCCTGCACGACCGGTACGCGCGGGTGGCGGGGCTGGCGCACGTGGTGCTGCCATCGGCGTCACTCAGCCGGGATCGCGATCGGCCCGCGCGCGCCGCCGAGACCGCGGTCCCGCTGCTGGTGGGCGCCATGAAAGCCCAGGGCGCCGACGTGGCGCGAATCGCGGCGCGTCTGGTTGGCGGGGCCAGCATGTTCGCCAACCTCCTGGCGGGCGGCACGGTCTCCATGGGCGAGCGCAACACCTTGGCGGTGCGGGCCGCCCTGCGCGCCACCGGCATTCCCATCGTGGGCGAGAGTATCGGTGAGACCTACGGGCGGTCCGTATGGTTCGACCTCCGCCGGGGCACGGCCGTGGTCCGCTCCGTGGGACGGGAGGACCGTGTCCTCTGAGCGGCGGCCGGGTGTCCTGATCGCGGACGACAGCGCTCTCATGCGCCGGGTCCTGGCGGACGTGATCGAAGCCTCGGGACGGTTCCGCGTGGTGGCCACGGCGCGCGACGGCCGGGAGGCGTTGGCCGAGCTCCATCGAGCCCATCCCGACGTGATCACCATGGACGTCGAGATGCCGGTGCTGGACGGCCTCGGCGCCATCGCGGCGATCATGCGGGAAGCGCCGCGCCCCATCGTGGTGGTGAGCGCCCACGCCGCGCCCGGCTCGTCGCAGGCGATCCGCGCGCTCGAGCTGGGCGCGGTGGAAGTCGTGGCGAAACCGTCGGGCGACGACGTGTCCGGGCTCGCGGTGCTGGGGCCGGCGCTGGTGGCGGCGCTGGAGGCGGCGTTCGCGGCGGATCCCACCAGGGTTCCGGCGCTGGCCGCGGTGCCGGGCCCCGCGCGGCCGCCGGCCACCGGTCCGGGCCGGGCCGCCCGGCTGGTGATCGCCATCGCGGCCTCCACCGGCGGCCCGCGGGCGCTCGCGGAAATCGTGCCGCGGCTGGCGCCCGGCGCGGGCGTGGCGGCGCTGGTGGTCCAGCACCTGCCGGCGGGCTTCACGCGCAGCCTCGCCGACCGGCTGCACGAGCTGAGCGCGCTGGCGGTGACCGAGGCGGAAGACGGCGCCGTGGTGTTGGCCGACACGGCGTACGTGGCACCGGGAGGTTATCATATGCGCGTGGTGCGCGAAAACGACGCCGTCAGCATCCGCCTGGACACGGGTCCGGCGCGCTGGGGCGTCCGGCCGGCCGCCGACGTGTTGTTCGAGTCGGTGGCGGCGGCCTACGGGCCGAACGCCATCGGCGTGGTGCTGACGGGCATGGGGCGCGACGGCGCCGCGGGGCTCGCGGCGCTGCGCCGCGCGGGCGGGCGCGGCCTGGTCCAGGACCGCGCCAGCGCCGTGGTCTTCGGCATGCCGCAGGCCGCGCTCAACGCGGGAGGGGCCGAGGAGGCCCTTTCCCTGGACGCCATCGCGGCACGGCTCAATGGGTTGGCGCAATCGCGCGGCGTGGCATGACCTCGTACCTGTTGGTTCGCTCCGGGCAGACGCGCTACGGCGTACCCCTCCGAGACGTCGTGGAGGTGCTCGATGCGGGGGAAGTAGCCGTCGTTCCCGCGGCGCATCCGGCGGTCCGGGGCGTGTCGGCCGTGCACGGCCGGCTCCTGCCGCGGGTCCATCTCGAGGGCCTGCTCCGCGGCCGCGCCGGGCCCGCCGCGGCACCTCCCACCTTGGTCATTGCCGACGCGGGTGGCCGCTCGGTCGCGTTTGAGGTGGATGACGTGGACCTCGCGACGGCGCCTGAGCTGCTGCCGTTGCCGGCGACCTGGGACGGGCCCAGCGCGATCGGCGTGGCCCGGCACGACGGAGACCTCGTGCCGGTGCTGGATGTCTCGGCCCTGATCGCGCGACTCTGACACGCGGCGGATGCGCTACGTTTGACCTAGGCCTCGAAACCAGGATCGGGGGATGCCAGAGAGCAGCGACGAAGTGCAGCTCGTGGTGTTCCGAGTCGGCGAAGCCGAGTTCGGGTTCAATATTTTCCAGGTGGAGCGCGTGCTCCGTCATCAGGCGACGGAGCCGTTGCCCAATGCGCCGGCGTTCCTGGAAGGCCTCCTGCCCTACGGGGATGGCGTGGTGCCGGTCGTTGATCTTCGCAAGCGGGTGGGCGCGCCGGCGCCGCTGGGCGAGGAAACCCGGATCATCATCGTCGAGTTGGAGCAGGGAAGGGTCGGCGTCATCGTGACCGCCGTGCGGGAGGTCCTGCGGGTGCCCGCCGAGCGGGTAAGCGCGCCCCCCGCACTGGTGCGCGGCGTGGCCGCTCCCTACATCTCCGGGGTCGTCCGGCTGGCGGAGCGGACGATCGTCGTCCTCGCCGCCTCCAAGCTGCTCACGTCCACCGAGCGGATCGCGCTCGAGGAACTATTGGTGGGGACCAGCGATGAGTGACGCGATCGTCGGGCCCCTGCGGGCGACCTACACGGAGATCGCCCAGAAACTCGACGGGCCGCAGGCTGCCGAACATCGCGACCAGCTCAAGAAAGACATCATCGCCCTTTTCAAGACGGTGGATCAGGCGATCACCGATCTCTCCGGTCTGAAGGAGGAGATCCGGATCCTGGTGGATCGCTACAAGCAGCTGGCCCAGGGCGAGACCGGCGACACGGCACCCCAGTTCACCGGGACGGTGCCGGTCATGGCCGATCATATCGGCGCCTCCACGTTCATCCAGAAAGGCTGGAGCCTGATCTCTCTGGGGGATTACCCGGGAGCGGTTCAGGCCCTCACCAAAGCGCTCACGTTGTCCCCGGGCGACACCCAGGCGGAGTCGCTGCTGGGATGGGCCCAGATGCTGAACGAGGACTACGACGACGCCCTGCAGACCTTCCAGAAGGTGCTCAACAAGGAGCCCGCCAATTCGCTGGCCCGCATCAACGTCGGGTACATCTGCTTGAAGAAGCGGATCTTCGGCGAGGCGATCGAGCATCTGTCCAAAGCGATCCGCCTGGACAACGACAAGAAAGCCACCCTGTACGCCCACTACTACCTGGGGCTGGTGTACCTGGAGCGAGAGATGTATGAAGACGCCCAGACCTTCTTCAAGAAGACGCTCCACCTGGGCCCCAACCTGCTCGAGGCCTATTTCGAGCTGGGGCGGGCGTTCTGGTTCGGTGGGGACCAGGACGAGGCCAAGCGCACATGGGAGGAAGGCTACAAGGCCAACAAGTTCAATCCCTGGGGCAAGCGCTGCAAGGAAACGCTGGACCTGGTGGCGCAGGGGCAGGAGCCGACACGCTCCTAGCCGTCTGGGCGGCGCTCCTGGCGCAGGCGCCGCAGCAGGTGCAGGTGGGGGAGGTGACGGCCGTCTACTGGCCCGGCCGGGAAGCCGTCGCGACCGCCCTGGCGGAGCTGGCGGACGGCGCCGGGTCGTGGCCGGGTCTCCCCGCATTGGCGCACCGCCCCATCCGTTTGATCATCGCCGAGAATACCCGACGGTTTGACTCCCTGACCCTGCGGCGGCTCCCGCCGTGGGGTGTCGGCGCGGCGTTTCCGGGCTCGCGGACCGTACTCATCCGGCTCAACGGCGACCCTCGCCGGGTGCTGCGTCACGAGCTGGCGCACCTGGCGCTGCACGACGCCGTTCGCCGGGTGCCGTTGTGGCTGGATGAGGGATACGCCGCCCGCGCCGCCGGCGAGTGGGACCGGCTGGACGGGCTCATGATGAATTGGCGTTTGCTCGGCGGGCGGGTCCCGACGCTGGATGGGGTCACGGCCGACCTCCGCGGCCACCGGGCCGACGCCGAGGCGGCGTACGCCTTCGCCACCACGGCGGTGTTGTATCTGGAGCGCCTGGGGCGCGAGCGGGGCCTGACCCCGCTATTCGCTCAACTCGCCGCCGATCCGGACCTGGATCGGGCGATGCGCGCCATCTACGGGCTGACCCTGGCGCAGTTCGAAACCGCATGGCGGCGCGACCTCAAAGACCGCTACGGCTGGCTGGTCCTGTTTACCTCGTTTACCGCCCTGTGGTTGATGGTGTTGGTGGTGGTGGGCCTGGCCTGGCGATACCGGCGGCGGCGCGACCGGGTACGGCGCGAGGCCCTGAATGAAGGATGGGTGATCCCTCCGGATTCGGAGGGTCCAAGTGCTTGACGCTCCTGCCGTTTCGCGTTAGCCTCCACGGTCGTGCCGGAAAAGTCATCGGCGTCCGGCCGGCTGCGGTTCGGCCGGGTCAACGGGATTCTCCTCGGCGCTGCCATCATTTCGCTGGCCGCGGGGTATCTCTTATTAGCGAGGGGCTCGACGACGCTCGCCCCGGTGCTGCTGGTGCTGGGCTACTGCGTGCTGTTTCCGCTGGGGCTCGCGCTGTAGCCGCGAGCGCAACAACGGCAAGAGCGCGGAAGACGGGCGAATAGCTCAGCTGGTCTAGAGCGCCTGCCTTACACGCAGGATGTCGGGGGTTCGAATCCCTCTTCGCCCATGCCGAGTGGGGCAAGGTCCGCTCGTGGGAGAGCGAGTCGTGCACAACGTGGAGGAGCGTAGCGTGGAGCAGACAGGTCGGAACGCGCGGCGGATGACGCTGGTGGCCTCGATCATCGTGGCGGGAGGATCGACCGCCACGCGGGCGGAAGCACAGGCTGGACGGGCGCCGGTACAGACCGAGCGCGTGCTCGTCGTGGCGCCGATCCCCGCGGATCCGGGCGATTCGGCCTACGCCGTGGTGTTCGGCGATGAGCTCCGGAAGGGCCTGGAAGGAAAAGCGCGCCGTCAGCTGAGCGTCGTCACCAAGGAGAAAATGGGCGAGGCCCTCGAGGCATCCGGGTTCAGCCGGGATGCGTTGCTGGACGACAACGCGGCGAACCAGTTGGCGCGGTTCCTCCAGGCCGACGCCTACGTGGTCGGTCGGATCGAGGCCAACCCGGTTCCCAAGGCGGACGTCCACCTCATCGAGGTGAGGCGGTCGGGGTTGTCGGGGTGGATCCACGTCCGCGGCCCCGGGGGCGCCACGGCGAAGCAGCTCGCGGATCTGTTGTCGGACTCCCTGGACGGTCACGTCCGGGCCGCCGAGTCGACTCGCGAATGCCTGGATCGGCGGGATCGTCGCGATTTCCGCGGCGCCAAGGAACGCGCCCGCCGGGCCTTCCAATTCGTCCTCAATCACCCGGCCGCGGCCATGTGCCTGGCGGTGGTGTTCGAGGCCGAGCAGGCGCCGCCGGACAGCTTGATCCCCGTGCTCGAGATGGCCGTGAAGGGTGATTCGCTGAACACCCGGCCGTGGGAAATGCTGGGCCGCCAGTACCAGGCGCGGGCGACGCACGACGACAGTCTCAAGGCCGCGGACGCCTTCATCCGGCAGCTCCAGGCGGATCCCAGCGACGCACGGCTGCGGACTGGCATCGCGGCGCTGCTCATTACGCTCAAGGAGCACGCACGGGCGAGTGAGGTGCTGGACGAGGGGCTCAGGCAGAATCCCGGTGACCTGGCCACCCTCCAGCTGAAGGCCCGCGCCTGCGAAGAGGGATCGCTGTGGGCCTGCCTGGTGGAGTCGCTGGCCGCCCAGTATGAAGTGGACACCAGCCTGGTTGGGAAGCTGGACTTCTACGGGAAGATCTTCGGCGCCGCGCAACAGGCGAACGACACCGCCGCCATGGTGAGATGGTCCGGCGAGGCCGTCCGGCGCATGCCCAACGAGGTCAACATGTGGCGCGCGCGGCTCGCGGCTTTCAACACGGCGGGCATGCAGGACTCGGCAATTGGAGCCAACTGGAGGATCGCCCAGTTGGACCGGACCGACATCCGGCCCCTCCTGGGCTTGGCGCAGATCTACACGGAAAAGGTGAAGATCGACTCCACAGCTCCCCTGGATACGGTGACCCTGGGCCGGGTGGATTCGTTGCTCCAGCGCGTGGCCGCCCTGAAGAGCAATGGGGCCGGCCAGCCCACCGACACCAACGTCTGGATGAACGTGGCGGTGATGTACTTCAAGCCCGGCACGGAGATGATCCAGGCGCGGGTCCGGCCGGACTTCGCCATCGGGTGGGTGGAGAAAGCCAAGCAGTACGACGTTCGCAAGCAGTTGAGCACCCAGGCGGATTTCTTCCTGGGGCTGGGCTACATGTTCAACATGTCGTCGGCGTTTGATTTCAACGCGCTCTCGCAGTCCAAGAACTGCCGGACGCTCGGGAGCCTGGACGAGTATGTGAAGAAGCTGCGTGCCGCGATGACCGCGGGCGCCAGCGTCCAGCCGGCCACGGCTCAGCAGGTGCTGGGGAACATCGCCGGCATCGAGAAGTTCGTGGTGGACGCGCGGGCGGCGTGGAAATGCAGCTGAGCGCTTGAACCGGGGCGTCTCCACGTCTAAGATTACGTTCTCGACTGTGGAGGGGCTGTAGCTCAGCTGGTTAGAGTGCCGGTCTGTCACACCGGAGGTCGCGGGTTCGAGCCCCGTCAGCCCCGCTTGACCCATGCCACGGATTCCCCACAGCGGTCCTGTGCGATACGGCGCAGGGCCGCTGTTCCGTTCGGGCCGGGCGTGACGTGACCGCCGTGCAGGTGCGGCACGTGCCGGTGCTCGCCGAGGCCGTGGCCGCGCTGGCCGGGGGACGGGCCCGGGCCGTGGATGGCACGGTGGGCGGTGGGGGCCACGCCGCGCTGATGCTCCAGGCGGGCGCGCAGGTGCTGGGGGTGGACGCCGACCCGGCCGCCGTGGCGACGGCCCGGGAGCGGCTCGATCCCGGGCGGGCGACGGTGCATTACGGCCGCTTCGCCGACCCGGCCATCCTCAGGGCTATTCATGAGTTCCAGCCCGACTTCATCTTGCTGGATTTGGGCGTGTCTTCCCACCAGCTCGACAGCGACGTGCGGGGGTTCTCGTTTCGCCCCGGCATCGCGCTGGACATGCGGATGGACCCGGACGACGGGCGGACTGCGGCGCAGGTGCTGAACGACGACCGCGAGGCCGAGCTGGCCCGGGTGTTCCGCGAGCACGCCGACGAGCCACGCGCGCGGCGCCTGGCGCGGGCGATCGTCCGCCGCCGGCAGAGCCGCCCGTTCGCCACCAGCGACGACCTGGTCAACGCCATCCGCGAGGTGCTGGGACCTCGGGCGGGCCCGGCCGATTTCGCGCGGCTTTTCCAAGCGGTGCGCATCGAGGTGAACGATGAACTGGGCCAACTGGAGCGGGCCCTGCCGGCGTTGCGGGACGCGCTGGTGCCGGGCGGGATGCTGGCCGTGATCAGCTACCATTCCGGGGAAGACCGGATCGTGAAACGGGCCTTCGCCGGTTGGGTCCGCTGGTGCGTGTGCCCCCCCGGGCAGCCCGTGTGCACCTGCCGGGGCCGCCCGCTCGGCGCGCTGAACCCCCGGCGCGCCACCACGCCAACCCCCGACCAGGTGGCCGCCAATCCCCGGGCCCGGAGTGCGCGACTCCGCGGATTCGTGAAGGCCTATGCGCCCTAGAGGCCGGGTCTGGGTGCTCGGGTGGCTGCTGTTCTTCCTGGGCATCCTGGGGTGGGTGGTGGCGCGTCAGACCGCGTCGGTCGTGACCGCCACCGAGCTGGGCGAGCTGCGGGAAGAGCGGGCGCAACTGGAAGCGCGACACGCGGAGCTGTTGACCCGCCTGCGGGCCGGCAAGAGCCGGCGCGTGCTGATCCCCCGCGCCGAAGGGTTGGGCCTGCGCTTGCCAGCCGACTCGGAGATCATCATTCTGCAGGTGCCTGGAGCGGAGAAGCGCTGAGTGGCGAAGCCGGCGGTGCGTTTGGGGGTGGTGCAGGTGGCCTTCGGGCTGGCCATCGCCGCGGTGGTGGCGCGGGCCGCGCAGGTGCAGTTAGTCGAAGGCGCCACCTACCGGACCAAGGCGCGGCAGCAACGCACGGAGGAGGTGGTATTGCCGGCGCGGCGCGGGGCGATCTACGATCGCAACGGCGTCCCGCTGGCGCTCACCCGCGACGGGTATCGCGTGGGGGTGGCCCCGCGGGAGCTTCGGGACCGCTCCGGTGATGCCGCGACGATCGCCCGAGCCCTGGGTCTCTCCCGGCGCGCCGTGGACCGCGCCCTGGGCCGGCCATACGCCTATTTCGGGGGGCCGTACACGGCGAGCCGGGTGGAACCGCTCCGCACCGTGCACGGCGTCCATCTGACCCATGAGCTGGAGCGCTTCCATCCCAGCGGCGACTTCGCGCGCTCGCTGATCGGCCGGCCGGCGAATGACGGCCGGCCCGCCAGCGGGCTGGAACGGACGCTGGACACGGCGCTGACGGGCCGGGCCGGCAGCGCGGTGGTGCTCCGCGATGGGCGTGGACGCCGCTACGAGTCGCCGGCGCGCCTCGGCGCGTTCCCGGTCCCCGGGCACGACGTGTACCTGACACTGGACGCCTCCCTACAGGACATCGTCGAACGGGCCCTGGCCGAGGCCATCGAGCGGTACGACGCGGCGGGCGGCGACGTGGTGGTGCTGGAGCCCCGCACCGGAGAGGTGCTGGCTGTGGCGTCGCGTCGGGCCGACGGATCCACGCCCGCGACGGTGTTCACCAGCGTCTTCGAGCCTGGCTCCACCGCCAAGGTCTTCGCGGCCGCCGCGCTGCTGGACGCCAACCTCGTCACGGATCGCGACTCGGTGTATGGCGAGCGGGGTGTCTGGGTGCAACGCTATCGCACCGTCCGCGACGACCACCCGGTCGAGTGGCTCACGCTGCGCACGGCCATACAGGTCTCCAGTAACATCGGGATGGCGAAGTTCGCAGACCGGCTGGACGCCGCCCAACAATACCTGATGCTGCGGTCCTTCGGCTTTGGCGCCCCCACCGGTATCGAGTTCCCCGCCGAATCGCGCGGCAGTCTGGAGCGACCCCACCGGTGGAGCGGCGTGAGCGCCGCAAGCCTGGCTATGGGATATGAGCTGGCGGTGACGCCGCTCCAGCTCGCCGTGGCCTATGCGGCCATCGCTAATGGCGGCGTCCTGATGCGGCCCACGCTGGTCCGGGAGACACGCGCCCCGGATGGGACGGTGCGGCATCGGCAACGCCCGGAGCCGGTCAGGCGAGTGGTGCGGCCCGAGGTGGCGCGAGAGCTGCGGGCGATGCTGCGCGGCGTGGTCTATGAAGGTGGCACCGGCTCGACGGCGGCTCTGTCCAGCTACGAGCTGGCCGGCAAGACCGGGACGGCGCGCCGGGCCACGGCCCAGGGCTACAGCCCTGGCGCGTACACCGCCACGTTCGCCTCCCTGTTCCCGGCGGACGACCCCCAACTGGTCATGGTGGTGAAGCTGGACGACCCCAGGGGCGCCTACGCCCGGCTCACCGCCGCCCCGGTGACCCGGTCCGTCATCGAGCAAGCACTGGCGGCGCGCACCACCACGCTCGACGCCCGGCGGCTTGGGACGGAGGCCGCGCCTCCAATGGCGCCCACCGTGGGGGCCGGCTCCGTTCCCCACGTCGTGGCCTGGCCCCCGGCGAGTGTTTCAACGCCGGCAACCACGCGGCGCGTGCCGGACGTCACCGGGTTGACGCTCCGCGCCGCGGCGGCGGCGCTGCACCAGAACGGCTTCCAGGCGCGCATCCGGGGGTGGGGGACGGTGGCGGACATGTCGCCCGCGGCGGGGACCAACGCCGAGGCGGGTACGCTGGTGACGCTGGTGGCGACGGCACCATCCCGGCGATGACCACCTTGCGCGACGTGGTGGCTTCGTTGCAGCAGGACGGCCAGCTGCTCGAGCCGCCCGACAACTTCCCGCCGCTCCGGGGCATCGCCGACGACTCCCGGCGGGTGAGTCCTGGGGCGCTGTTCTGCGCCGTGGTGGGCAGCCATCGCGACGGGCACGCCTACCTCGATGATGCCATCGACCGCGGCGCCGCGGCCGTACTGGTGACCCGGCCCGGCCGCTACGCCGTTCCGGCCGTGGTCGTACGGGATTCCCGCGTGGCGGCCGCGGTGGCAGCGGCCACGTGGTTCGGCAGTCCCGCGCACCGGCTTCGCATGGTCGGCGTCACCGGCACCAACGGCAAATCCACCACCGTGGCCCTCATCCGGCATCTGCTGAACCAAGGCGGTACGGTGGGGGCGGTGGGGACCCTGGGCGCGTGCGACGGGAGTGGATCCGCGGCGGGGCCGGCGATCGCGCTCACCACGCCTGGCGCGGTGGAGTATCACGCCGTTCTGGCCGCGCTCGCCGCGCGCGGCGTCACGACGGTCGTCACGGAGGCGTCGTCGCACGCCCTGGATCAGCGGCGACTTCACGGGGTGGAATTCGCCGCGGCCGTGTACACCAACCTGACCCACGACCACCTTGACTACCACAAGGACCTGCAGTCCTACCTCGCCGCGAAGCTGCTGCTGTCCACCCAGGTCCGGGAGGGTGGAGTGGAGGCGGTCAACGCCGACGATCGGGCCTGGGAGGCGCTGGCGCCGGACCCTCGGCGGCGGCGGGTGACCTACGGCGTGCATACGCCGGCGGACCTACAGGCTCGCGACATCAAGCTGGGTGCCGAGGGCACGGAGGTCACCATGGGCTTCGGCAAGGAGACACGAGCCGTTCGCCTGCCGCTGATCGGGGAATTCAACGTGAGCAACGCGCTCGCGGCCGCGGCCACCGCGTGGGGCCTGGGACTGAGCCCCGCCCAAACGGCCGAGCGGTTGGCGAGTGCACCGCAGGTACCCGGACGCATGGAACGGCTGGCCAGCGACGGGTTCGTGGTGCTGCGGGATTACGCGCACACGCCCGATGCGCTGGACCGGGCGATTCGGGCCCTCCGGCCGTTGGCCCGGGGCCGATTGATCGTGGTGTTCGGGTGCGGGGGCGATCGCGATCGCCGCAAGCGGCCGGTGATGGGCCGGATCGCCGCCCGCGGCGCCGACCTACCGATTGTGACCTCCGACAACCCACGAAGTGAAGACCCCGACGAAATCATCGATCAGATCGAGGCGGGCATGGAGGGCACCGCTCATCTTCGGATCACCGATCGGCGCGAGGCGATCACGCGCGCCATCCAGGTGTTGCAGCCCGGTGACTGCCTCCTCCTGGCAGGCAAGGGACACGAAACGTACCAGATCATCGGGGACCAGCGATTGCCGTTCGACGAGGGGGAGATCGTCCGCGACCTGCTTGCTGGGCTGGTCCGCCCGTGACCCACTGGACCGGCGGTCGGGTGGCCGGCGTCCTGGGGACGGCGGAGCCGCCGGAGACGGCCTTCACCGGCGTTTCCACGGATACGCGAAGCGTGCGCCCGGGGGAGTTGTTCGTGGCCCTGGAGGGCGAGCGCTTCGACGGCCACCGCTTCCTCGACCAGGCGGTGCAGGCCGGCGCCCGGGGTGCCGTGGTCCGTCGCCCGACCCATCCGGTCTCCGGATTGGTCCTGTTCGAGGTGCCGAATACCTTGGTGGCGCTCGGGGACCTTGCCCGGGCGCGCCGCCGCGAGCTGGCCGGGCCGGTGGCGGCGGTCACCGGCAGCAATGGGAAGACCGCCACCAGGGCGATGCTTGCCGTGACCCTGGGTACGCGCTGGCAGACGCACGCCACGCGCGAGAATCTGAACAATCTCGTGGGGGTCCCGCTCACCATCCTGGAAGCGCCCGACGCCGCCGAGGCGCTGGTGGTGGAATGCGGAGCCAGCGAGCCGGGGGAGATCGCCCGGCTGCGCGGCATCGTCGAGCCCACGGTTGGCGTGGTGACCAACGTCACCCCGGCCCATCTGGCGGGTTTCGGAAATCCGGACACGGTGCTGCGGGAGAAGGTCTCGTTGCTCGAAGGCTGCCCGCTCGCCATCGTGGGTCAACGGCCGGCCGAGTTGGCGTCGTTGGCTCGCCGGGTGGCGGGGCGGGTGGTGACGGCGGGGCTCGCGCCCGGCGCGGAC
>DATECF010000225.1:0-7339 GCA_035287045.1 Gemmatimonadales bacterium
ATCGGCGCCCGGCATGTTGGACGGCCGCATGGCGCCGGTCACGATCACCGGCCGGTGATCCCCGACCGTCAGGTCCAGGAAATAGGCGGTCTCCTCCATGGTATCGGTGCCGTGCGTGATCACGACGCCGGCGAGCTGGGGCCGCTCGCGGAAGGCCGCGGCCACGCGCCGCGACAGCTCCAGCCAGCGCGCCGGCCCGATGGCACTCGACCCCACGTTCCACAGCTGTTCGGTGGTCACGGTCGCGACCTTCTCGATCCCGGGGATTCTCACCAACTGCTCGATCGGCACCCGGGTGGGGTCGCCTCCCCAGTAGTCGCCGCCGGAGCCGATGGTGCCGCCGGTGCCGATCACGTGCACGGCCGGAAGGGATTGCCCCGCCGCGGCGCGGAGGGGGATGCACAGCGACAAGGCGATCAGGCCGGCGCCGCGGAGAGACGTTCGCATCACGTTATCCGGAACGAGAGGAAGCGTTACACTACCGCGCCGAGCGGAGTCGCGCCAGGAAGGCCGGTTGGGTTACTCGTAACGCAGCGCCCGCATCGGGTCCACCTGTGACGCCCGGAGCGCCGGCACCAAGCCGGCGCCGAGGGCCACCGCTCCGAGCAGCACCGCGACGGCCGCCACCACCGTGGGGTCGTAGCCCTTCATTTCGAACAAGAGCGAAGTCGCCACCCTGCCGATCCCGAGGGCCGCGGCCAGCCCCAGGACGCCGCCGATGACCGTCATGCGCCCGACCTGCCACAGCACCATGCCGCGGACGTCGGGACCGTCGGCCCCTAAGGCCATCCGGAGCCCGATCTCCCGAGTGCGCTGCGCCACGGTGTACGCCAGCACGCCGTAGAGCCCAATCGCGGCGAGCACCGTGGCCAGCACCGCGAACGCGGCGGAGAGAAGGCCGATCACCCGGTCCAGCACGATGTTGTCCCGCACCTGCTGGTCCAGCGTCTTCAGGCCTTCCACCGGCAGGTTGGGGTCCAGTCCCGCAATCAAGGCGGGGACGGCCCGCAGCACCTGGCCGGGGTCAGCAGACGTTCGCGCGTAGAAGGTCATGGAGCCGATGCCCTCATTCTGGCGGTAGGGCCTGAAATACAGCGGCGGAATCTCCTGCTTCACCTCGCTGTACTTGGCATCCTTCACCAGACCCACGATCTGCATGTCCAATTCGCCGCTCCCGACGGCCATGAACTTGCCCACCGGGTCACTTCCCAGACCGAACTTCTTGGCGAAGGCCTGGTTCACCACCGCCACCTTGGGGCGCTCAGAACCGTCGGACGCGGTGAACTCGCGCCCCGCAACCAGCGGGATGCCCAGCGTGCTGAAGTATCCGGGGCCGATCATGTTGAACCGGGAGCCGTTGTCAACGTCGGGGCCCCGCTGGAACCCCTGCACGTTGACGGAGTTACCCCAGTTGCTGCCGGCGATGAGAGCCACCCGCCCGGCGGTGACGCTGGCCACGCCCGGGAGGGCCGCGAGCTGGTCCTCCACCTGCTGGTACAGAACCCGGATCCGGTCCGGCTGATAACCGTTCAGGGCGGGCGATACCTCGAACATCACCACGTTCTCGGTGGTGAGCCCCAGATCCACGCGGCTCACGTTGGCCAGACTCTTGATGAACAACCCGGCGGCCACCAGCAGCGTCATGGACAGGCCGATCTGTGCGGTCACCAGCGCGTTCCGGAACCGGGCCGCCGCCCGGGCGCCGGACGGCTGACCCGAGGACGCCTTGAGTACGGTCATCAGGTCCGGCCGAGTGGTGTGCAGGGCGGGGTAGAGTCCAAACAGGATGCCGGTGCCAAGGGCGAGCAGTCCGGCGAAGGCGGCGACCGTGGGGCTGATGGTGAGCGCCAGCATGGGGGCCACCTCGGCGGGCACCAGGGACCCGATCAGTCCAAGGGTCCAGCGCGCCACCAGCAGGCCGCCGATCCCGCCCAGCAGGGCGAGCAGACAGGACTCGAGCAGGAGCTGGCCCACGAGCTGCGCCCTTCCGGCGCCCAGGGATCCGCGGATGGCCATCTCCTGGCTCCTGCCGGCGCCCCGCGCCAGCAGCAGGTTGGCGATGTTGGCACAGGCGATGAGGAGCACCACGCCGGTGATGGTGAGCAGCAGGACCATCGGCGTCTTCACCTCGGCGTGGAGCGAGCTTTGACCGCGGCGTCCGTCGGCGAGGACGATTTCCTTGGCCCGGAATCTCGCCATGGTCTGGTCGCTCATGCCCTGCTGGAGCGGGGCCTCCACGTCGTTGATGATTGCCTTATAGATGGCGTTGATCTCGGCGCTCGCCTGTTCGATCGTCGCCCCGGGCTTCAAGCGCGAGAAGAGATAGGCCCAGTAGCTCCTGCGATTGTCGAATCCGTCGAACCCGCGGACCATCACGCCGCGCATGGTGATGGGGACGAAGACACTGGGCTCCGCGCCCAGGGTGGTTCCCTCGAAGCCGCGCGCGGTCACCCCCACGATGGTCATGGTCTCGCCGTTGATCACGATGGTCTTGTTGACCACGCTGGGATCGGCGCCCAAACGGTCCTGCCAGTACGCGTGGCTCAGCACGGTCACGTAATGCGCCCCGAGGGTCTGGTCGTCTTCCGGGGTCAGCAGCCGCCCCAACGCGGGGCGCACGCCCAGGAGCGGGAAATAGGAGCCGGAGACCATGATGCCCTGGCCGCTGATGGTCTGGTTGGCGTAGGCCAGGTTGGCTCCGAACGGCACGTGCGCCGCCAGGCCAAGGAACCCGCTCCGCGCTTGGCTTTCCAGGTCCCGGAACATGGGATAGCTGAAGACCTCGTCGCAGCCCCCCGCGTTCCCACAGGAGGTGGAGCCGGGCTTGGGTCCGGGGTTGGCCAGGTTGACCAGGCGCCCCGGCTCCTGCACCGGAAGGGCCCGGAGGACCATCTGGTCGAAGAGGGAGAAGATGGCGGCGTTGGCGCCGATCCCGAGCGCCAGAGAGACCATCGCGACGCCGGTGATGACCGGCGCCTTGGCGAGGGTTCGGAGGCCGAGTTTGAGGGCTCGCATGGGTGGCTCGCGTGGTGTCGTCCTATTGACGGCGGCGATGGGCAAAAGGTTGCAGGAGGGACGTCACCCTTAACCGCTTCGCCCGATACTTACCGGAAGTGATCGGAGTCTGTCTATTAATAAGGGGGCATTCCCCGACGGCGGGAAGGTCCACCAGGGCGAAGGTTCTGTGAAAGGAGTTGGTACCATGAAGACCGCATCGGCGTACTCCATCGCGTGCCTGGCACTCGGGGTCGCGGCGTGCGCGCTGACCAAGGCGGAGCAGGGCGCGATCATCGGCGCGGGCGCGGGCGGTGTGGTGGGGGGCGTGATCGGAAGCAAGATGGGCGAGACGGCCGGGGGTGCCATTATCGGGGCCGTAGTCGGTGGCGCGGCGGGCGCCATCATCGGGGCGCAGATGGACAAGCAGGCGGCGGAGCTGCAGCAGAATATTCCGGGCGCAACGGTCACGCGGGTCGGTGAGGGCATCGCCGTGACGTTCGCCTCCGGACTGCTGTACGACTTCGACTCGGATCGGATTCGCGCGGAGGCGGCGGAGAATCTGCGAAGGCTGGCCGCGAGCCTCGGCAAGTATCCCAACACCGACCTGCTCATCGTGGGGCACACCGACGCCACGGGCGACGACCGTTACAACCAGGGCCTCTCGGAGCGGCGCGCGAGCGCGGCCTTGAGTTTCCTGGTCTCGCAAAACGTGAGCGCAGGGCGGCTCAAGGCTGTGGGACGCGGCGAGACGGAGCCGATCGTCCCGAACGACACCGACAGCGGACGCCAGCTCAACCGCCGGGTGGAGGTGGCCATCTACGCGAACGAAGCCACGCGGCGAGGCGGGCAGTAACCCCCGAACAGACGCCCGCCTCCAGGACGCACACCGCAAGGTAGGTCCGCGCGCGCCGGCGCCGGTGAGGCGCAGTCCGTCCCGGAGCACCAGATCTGGTCGCGCATCGGCGATGCGACCTCCGCCCGGAGACCGGACGCCGCCAACCTGCGGACGCCGGGACTTCGCGCCGTGACCCCGGTCACCCCGCATGACTGACGTCTGACAGGACGCCTGAATGACGGACTAGGCGTACCGTCCTACGTTCTCTCCAACCGGCGAGCGCCTCATGCAAGCGACCAGAGGTTCCATGCCCGTGACACCCCTGCGGACCGGTGTGTTGACCCTGGCCCTGCTGGGTCTGACAGCATGTGCCGCGCCCGACCCCGGAGCCCCGGCCACCGGGGCCGGAGCGCCGTCGTTCGACTTCACCGCATTCTCGCTCCCGGTGAACGCCACGCTCACCAACGGAGACTTCGAAGCCGGCGACCTCTCGGTGGGCTGGATGACTGGTGGTACTGAGAATCACTCGGAGACCTGGGTGGCGATGGGGGCGAACCACCTGGCCCGGGTGGAGGTGGGCGAGGGCCCCATTGGCGACGCGTCGTGCGACACGCCGGGCTTCAGTAATTTCGGGTACCTCGACCAGCTGTTCGCCCTCCCCAAGAACCACGTGGTGGAGCTGGATTTCCAGGTCCCCCTGCCCGCCACGGTGGACGCCACCGAGAACGCCACCTGCATTGGGTTCGACCGGATCGAGATTGACTTCGTGGTGGAGGACACCGCTACCTTCGATGCGCCCCTCCTCGGCGTCATCACCATCGACTACATCGCGGCCACCGGCCAGACCGTGGGGCATCTGCACCTGTTCGACGACGTGACGGGCAATGCCTCCTCCGTCGCGTTCGACCCCAACGCCTTCTCTCCCACGTCCAACGGCGCGCTGGTGCTGGAGGAAAGCTCGGCCCTGCCGGGGTGGCTGCACGCGTCCTTCGACCTGAGCACTGCGCTGTTCCCCTGGCTGCCGGACGACGTGGTCTTCCGGGTCACCGTCCGGAACGAGGACAACCGATACACCGGCCAGCACTTCGCGGTCTCGGTGGACAACGTCGCCGCCACGCCCAGCGTGCTGGAGGTGACGATCGACATCAAGCCCGAGGCCGCGGGGAATCCGTTCACCTGCGCCAATCCCAATCCGCCGCTGCCGGTGGCGATTCTCACCACGCCCGGCTTCGATGCCACCACGGTGGACCATACCACGGTCCGCTTCGGACGGACCGGCACCGAGGCCGCCGAGCTGCACGGCGCCCGGCACGAAGAGGACGTGGACGGGGACGGCGACGTGGATCTGCTGTTCCACTTCCGGACCGGCGACACCGGCCTCACGTGCGCCGACACGCAAGGTATCCTCACGGGCATGACGTTCGGCGGAACGGCTATCAGCGCCGCCGACGTGGTCACGCCGGTGGGTCGCGGAGCGCCCTGAGGTCGCCAAGGCTACGGGGAGGAATCCATGCGACGTCTCGACGGAGTGACTCTGCTTGCGGTCGCCGGCCTGGCGGCGGGATGCGCCGCTGACCGCGTGACCGGCGCCGATATCGCGCCGCCGCTGTTCAGCCACGCGAGCGGCCTCGCCGATCTCACGGTCACGAGCAACGCGTTCACCGGCCCGCGCCACGCCAGGGAGGCGCTGTTTACCCCCTCCATCGCCACGCTGCCGGGGGCGCAGCTCGCGGGCGAGGTGGCCCACGTGGGTCGCGGGTGCATCGAGCCGGACGATCCCTACCTGGCCGATCCCGCGGGGAAGATCGCGGTGATCGAGCGGGGCGTGTGTTTCTTCGTGCACAAGATCGCCCGGGCGCAGGCGGCCGGCGCGATCGGGGTGATCATCTATAACAGCGAGGCCGGCGGCGAGGACATCATCCTGATGGGGGCGCCCGAGTCGCTCACGCTTCCCGACGGCACGCCGATCACCTTCACCATTCCGTCGGTGTTCGTTCAGCGGAGCACCGGGCTCCTGCTGGGTGACGGCACGCCGCCGGTGACCGCCGTGATCGCGATCGACGCGGAGGGCAAGATCGCCTCCGCGGCCGGCCAGGTGGACGGGCTCGAGGAGTCGGGGGTCCTGAACCGCGGTCAGGCGAGCGCGCTGCGTGGCGCGCTGGACCGAGCGGCCGCCAGCGCGGCGGCGGGCGACGCGGCCGGCGCCGCGCGGATCCTCCGCGCGTTCATCCGGCAGGTCGAGGCGTACGTGCGCGCGGGGATCCTGACCGTCGAAGAGGGAGCGGTACTCATCGCCGCCGCCGAGGCGGCGCTGGCCGCGCTGTGACGGTTAGACCGCCGGGGGGCCGCGAGCACGGCCCCCCGGCGCCAAGCAGTGACACCTTCTCCTTACAACACCACCGTGACGGTGGCACTCGGCTGGCCGGTGCCAGCCTTGTTGACGGCCAGCACGCGGTACTCCAGCTCAATCCCGCGCGGCTGGCTGCTCAGCATCTGTTCGGTCCCCACTGAGCTTCCGACGTCTTCCCAGGCGCCGTCCTTCTTCTTACGCTGGATCTTGTACGCCCAACCGCGCCGCCATTGACCGGCGGTTTCCAGTCGAGCGCGACCCAGGTGTCACCCTCGGCCACGATCCCGATGTCTCGCACCTCACCGGGGGCTTCGAGCGTGGACCCGCTGCGCCGAGGACCCCACCCGAGCTTGGTCAACCGCTCGGGCTGGTCGCGGAACACGACCTCGGCGTACTTCAGGTTGGCTTTGGTGCCGTCGACGAGCTCCTCCAGGGCGTCGTCCTTGACGGCGTGTTGCTCGCGGGTGGCCGTCTCCGCTGCCACGGCGCCGGCGTTGGCGCGTTGAAGCGGTCCAGCCGGGACTGCAGCTCGTCCGCCGCTTGGCATCCCGGGAGCGGCGCGACCCAAACCGGGACAAGGGGTTCGAAGCTTCGGATAGCCGATCCGAACCCGGGGATCGGCTCTCCGAAGCTTTGGATGGGCGTTCCGAAGCCCGGGATAGCCCCACCGCTTGTCGGGTGGGTGGATCCCAAGCTTGGGCGAGGCTATCCGAAGCTTCGGCGAGGCTATCCGAAGCTCCGGAAAGGCTGTCCGAAGCTTCGGAAAGGACGATCCTGCCGGAGGTGTTGTCGAGGTATATCCGCTGATACGGCAAGGAGTTAAGCTTAGGCCGGTACGTCCTCTTCGCGAGGTGCGCATGACCGTCGTTTCCCCGTCAATCCGCCACCACATCGCCTGCGCGGCGCTCAGCCTGGCCGCGGCGCTGGCGCTGACCTCCCGCGGCGTCGTGGCCCAGCAGCAGCCCCAAAGCGTCGAGGCCCGCCTCAAGGGATTCGACGCCTACATGGCGCAGGTGATGAAGGACTGGGACGCGCCAGGTATCGGCGTGGGCATCGTGGTGAAGGACCGGCTGGTCTTCGCCAAGGGATACGGCTTCCGCGACTATGGCGAGAAGCTGCCCTACACGCCGACCACGACGCAGCCCATCGCCTCGAAC
>DATECF010000226.1:0-46564 GCA_035287045.1 Gemmatimonadales bacterium
GGCGTGCCCCACGCCGGGGCGCTGCTGGAATTACTCGATCTTCCGGGGGCCACCACCCTGGTGAAGGACCCCGAAGCCGTCGAACCCACCTACGGACGCCTGGCCGAGGCTCAGGCCCGCTGGGAGCACGCCCACGGACGCCCCTTATCGCATCCGCCTGGCGGAGCCAGCTGACCTCCCGGAGCTGGCGCGGATCGACCGCCGCGTCTTTACCGATCCCTGGCCGGAAGCCGGTTTCCGCCCGCTGCTGGGGCCATTCACCCGCGTGACCGTGACCGGGGCCGGGACCGTGGCCGCGTACCTCGTGGCGCGCCGCGTCCTGGACGAAGCCGAGATCCTGAACCTCGCGGTTCACCCCGACCACGCGCGCCAGGGTCTGGGAACGGGCCTGATCCGGGATGTTATGGCAGACCTGGGCAGGGCGGGGGCTCGACGAGTGTTTCTGGAAGTCCGGGCGTCTAACGCCGGCGCCCAGGCCTTCTACGCCCGGCTGGGCTTCGAGGCCAAGGGCCGACGGCGGGGGTATTACTCCGCTCCGCGCGAGGATGCCCTGGTCCTGGCCCGCGACATTCCAGGCCCCTAAAACGGCTCGCGTAAAACCGCTACAAAGCGCGTATCTTTGGTTGACAAAAGGACTTAAAGCCCCTATAGTTTTACGCCGTCCGGTCCCACCCCCAACGTCCGGAGGTCGTCTTGGCACGCAGTCTTAACAAGGTGATGCTGATCGGGAATTTGGGGGCCGATCCCGAAGTGCGCAGCACCGCCAACGGAAGCCGGGTGGCCAATTTGTCGTTGGCCACGAGCCGGCAGTGGAACAACCAGGCCGGCGAAAAGCAGGAAAAGACCGAGTGGCACCGCATTGTGGTCTGGAATTCTCGCGTCTCCAAGCTGGCCGACTTCGCCGAGAAGTACCTGAAGAAGGGCGATCGGGTCTATGTGGAGGGGCGCATTGAATACCGCACGTGGGAGGACCGGGAGGGCAACACTCGGTATTCCACGGAGATCAACGCGCGGGAGCTGATTCCGCTGGGCTCCAAGGGCGGCGGTGGCGGTGGCGGTGGTGGGACGGAGGCTGAGGCGCAAACGCCCGCCCGCGCGGCGCAGGCGGTGGCGGCTGAGTCCAAGTCCCAGTCCTACGAGGATTTTCCGGAGGCGCTCGATGAGGAGGACGACGATCTCCCGTTCTAAGATCGGATCACTGCTGACCGCCGGGCTGTTGCTTGGCGCGCCGGCGGCTCGAGCGCAGGATACGCTGCAACTGGGGGCGCCGCAGCAGCGCCCCCAAGTTCATATCGTTCAGCAGGGTGAAACCCTGTGGGCCCTGGCGGCGATGTATTACGGTGACCCGCTGCTGTGGCCCGAGATCTACCGGCTCAACACCCTGGTGGTCGAGGATCCCCACTGGATCTATCCCGGCGAAGAGTTGATGCTGGGATCCATGTCGGACGTCGTGGCCATGGAACCGCCGTTCGTCGGCGATACCATGATGGTGGATACGTCTCAGGCCGCCATGCCGGCGGTGACGCCGGTGGAGGCCACGCCGGTGGAGACGCCGGTGGTCGAGGCCCCGCCGCCGCCCCCGCCGCCCCCAGCGGATGCCTCGGGGAGCACCATTTTCTCCCGCCGCGGCCAGCGGGGGGCGGGCCCGGTCGCGGCGCTCGGCGGAGACGTGTATCGCTACCGGCCGGTGCGGCGAGGAGAGTTCTACGCCGCAGGGTTCCTGACGGAAAACGAGAGCTTCCCCTGGGCACGGGTGCTGGGCGATGCCGACGATCCGCCGGCGGAGCGCTCCATTCAGACCTCGTCCGCCATGATCTACCAGACGATCGTGATTCGGCCGCCTTCCGGAGCGACCTACCAGCCGGGGGATTCGCTGCTGGTGGCGCAGCTCACGCGATCGGTTCCCGGGTGGGGAGATGTGGTGGCGCCGAGCGGGATCGCGCGGGTCCGTCACGTGACCGGGGGCGAGATCCTGGCCGACATCGTGATGCAATTCCATCGCGTGGTAGACGGCAACGTGGCGATGCCGCTGGAGCCGTTCCGCGACCCTGGCATGACCGCGCCGGTGCCGGTGGAGAACGGGATGAGCGCCTCGGTGATCGAGATGCGGGACATTCACCCCGTTCCCAATCAACAGAACATCGTCTTCATTGATGCGGGCCGTTCCCAGGGCGTGGTGTTGGGCGACGTGTTCCTGGTGGTGGAGCCGCTCGACATGGCGCAGGCCGAGGTGCAGGATCCCGTGGCACTGCTCCAGATCGTGCACGTGCGCGACCGGTCCGCCTCGGGGTTCATCCTGCAGGTGTATCAACCGGGGATCCAGCCAGGCCAGCCCGTTCGGCTCATCCGCAAGATGCCGTAACGAAGGGCGGCGCACGGCCGCGTGCTGACTGAGCTTCACCTCGCCGCACTGACGTTTTATGCGCTGACCGGCGCACTCGTCGCCGTCCCCTTGCTTCGACTGCCGGGAGGGAGGGTGCGTGGCATGCCGGCGCTCGCCGCGGCCTTCACCGCCGTGGTGCTGCATTTCGCGGCGCTCCTCGCCTACGCGCGAAACACGGGCGCCTTGCCGTTGTCGGGCATGGCGCCGGCGCTCTCCTCGCTGGGGTTCCTGGTAGGGCTGCTGGCGTTCCTGGTCCTCTGGCTCACCCGAGAGCGAGCCATCGCCCTGGTCGCGGCCCCGCTGGTGGTGCTCCTGCTGGTCGCGGCGCTCAGCACGGGATTCGGCTCCACGCCGTCCCAGGCTCCCACCCGGGGCGCGTGGTTCGTGCTGCACGTGGGCGCCAGCCTCCTGGGCCTCGCGCTCATCGCGGTGGCGTTCGCCGCTTCGGCGCTGTACCTCTTGCAGCATCGGGAGCTCAAGGCCCGACGCTTCGGCGCCATCTTCCAGGTCTTCCCACCGCTCGAGCAGCTGGACCGGATCAATCACATTGCGCTGGTCCTGGGCTTCCCGACGCTCACCCTGGGCGTGGTGCTTGGCGCCGGGTACGTGGGGCTCGAGGTGGGGATGGAGCGGATTGGGCCGGCGCACCTGGGTGTGGGGTTGGGCGCGTGGGCGGTGCTCGGGGCGATGGCGGGCTTGCGGCTTACCGGGCTCCTGCGCGGGCGGAGGGCGGCGATGGGCTCCATCGCCGGGTTCGCGCTCATCGCGGCCTCCTACACCATGCTGGTGCTCCTGCAACACGGATTTCGCCGGTTCCTCTGACGGACGCATGGGACTCACACTCGTCGGCCTGAATCACCGCACGGCCCCCGTGGAGATACGGGAACGGCTCTACTGGCCCGTGGCCGAGGTGCCGGGCGTGCTGCAGAAGCTGGCCGGGGCCAGCGGGGCCCGCGCCGTGCTCCTGTCCACCTGCAACCGGACGGAGTTTTATCTGTCGGAAAGTCCCGCGCAGGCCCTGGAAGTGATCTCACGCCAGGCCAGCGCCCGGTTGGGCCAGCCGCTGGATCCGTACAGCTACGTGCTTCAGGAGCGGCAAGTGGCGGAACACCTCTTTCGCGTGGCTGCGGGCATGGACTCGCTGGTGCTGGGCGAATCGCAGGTGCAAGGCCAGGTGCGCGAGGCGTGGGAGGCGGCGCAGTCCAGCGCGGACCCGGTGTTGCACCGGTTGTTCCAGAGTGCGCTGCGGGCCGGCGGGCGGGTGCGGGCCGAAACCGCCCTCGGCGCCGGGGCGGCGTCGGTCCCGTCGGCCAGCGTGGAGCTGGCCCACAAGATTTTCGGGGACTTGTCCGGGCGGAAGGCGCTGGTGCTGGGCTCGGGGGAGATGGCCGAGCTGGCCATGGGGCTGCTGGTCTCGGAGGGGGTGCGGACGGTGATGGTGGCGCACCGCCACCTCGAGCACGCCGCGCAGATCGCTGAGAAGCTGGGGGGACGCGCGGTGGAGTACGACGAGGCCTGGCCGATGTTCGGCGAGGTGGACGTCGTGGTGACCTCCACGGCGGCGCCACATGCCATCGTGACGATGCCACACGTGGGTGAGGTGGTGGCGCGACGGGGCGGCCGGCCGCTCTGCATCCTCGACATCGCCGTACCGCGGGACGTGGATCCGGTGGTGGGCCGGCTGGACAACGTCTTCTTGTACGATATTGACGACCTGCAGGGGGTGGTGGCCGCCACCATCGGCATCCGCCGGCGCGAGATGCCGGCGGCGGAACGGATCGTGCAACAGGAGTTGCGGCATTTCTGGGACTGGTACGCCGGCCGGGGCGCGGTGGACTCGATCCGCCAGCTCCGGGACCACGCGGAGGGCCTCCGCGCGGCGGAGCTGGAGCGGGCGCTTCGGAGGTTGGCGCACCTGGGTCCGGCAGATCGAGAGCGGGTGGAGTACCTGACCAGGGCGCTGATGAACAAGTTCCTGCACGGTCCGACGCGGGCCCTGCGCACCGCCGCTGGCAACGGCGACGACCGGGAGCTGGCGGAGGCCGTACGCCGGCTGTTCGACCTGGGCGAGGCGCCCACGCACCCGGAAGCAGGGCCTCACCAACAGTGACCTCCGTGCTGGTAACCGGTGGTGCGGGCTTCATCGGCTCGCACGTGGCGGATGCCTACCTGGCGGCGGGCTTCAGCGTGACCGTGCTGGACGACCTGTCCAGCGGCCGGCGCGAGAACGTGTCGAAGGCGGCACGCTTCGTTCAGGCCGACGTCGGCAGCGCGGAAGCGCGGGACGTCCTGGCGGATGGCGGGTTCACCGTGTTGAACCACCATGCCGCCCAAATGGACGTGCGGGTCTCGGTGACGGACCCCGCCCGCGATGCCCGCATCAACCTGCTGGGCCTGCTCAACCTGCTGGAGGGGGCGCGTCGCGGCGGCGTGAAGCGCGTGGTGTTCGCCTCCTCCGGCGGGGTGGTGTACCACGAGGGCGGCACGCTTCCGCACCGGGAGGAGGCGCGCAAGCTGCCGGTGTCGCCCTACGGGGTGAGCAAGCTCGCCTCCGAGTACTACCTGGCGGTGTACGCCGGCCTGTACGGGCTGGAGGCCGCGTCGCTGCGCTACGCCAACGTGTACGGGCCCCGGCAGAACCCCCACGGCGAAGCCGGCGTGGTGGCCATCTTCGGCTCCCGGGTGCACGCGGGGAAGGCGCTGACCATCTATGGAGACGGGGAACAGACGCGGGATTACGTGTTCGTAGAGGACGTGGCGCGGGCGAACCTTGCGGCCACCCGCGCGCCGGTGAGCGCCATGGAGTCCATTGACACCACGGCCTTCAACGTGGGCACCGGCGTGGAGACCAGCGTCAACCAGCTGGTGCGGCTGATACTCGAGGCCGCGGGACGCCCGGTGTCCATCGGTCATGAGGCGGCGCGGCCCGGTGAGCTGATGCGCAGCGCGCTGGATTGCTCCAAAGCCGGGCGCACGTGGGACTGGCGCCCGGCCGTGTCGCTGGCCGAGGGTCTCAAGCGAACGTACGATTGGATTGGGGAGGTTGCCGGATGATGCTGCTGCTGCAGGTCCGGGGGGCGGTGCCCACGACCCCGTGGGAACTGATCATGGCCTCCAGCGCGGCGACCTGGGTCGTCCTGATCGTGCTGATGCTGTTCTCGCTGTTGAGCTGGTTTCTCATCGTGCTCAAATGGTGGCAGTTCCGCCGGGTCCGCAGACAGGGAAACCGCTTCTTCAATGAGCTGGAGCGAACCACGCGCCTCGATGAGGCGTATCACGCCGTCATGAAGCTTCCCCCGTCGCCGTACGGTCGGTTGCTGCGGGAGGGCGTCAATTTCTTTTCGGAGCTTCGGCCGGGGGTCCTCCGCGAGACCGACAGCACCACGCCGCCGCTGACCGTGACCCAGTTGGAAGCCCTGCGCATGGTACTGGCCAAGGAAGTGGGGGCGGAACGAGACGCCATGGCGCGGTTTATACCGTGGTTGGCGTCGATTGGCTCGTTGAGCCCATTGATGGGGCTGTTGGGCACGGTGCTCGGCGTCATGGACGCGTTCATCGGCATCGCCACGGGCGGCAGCGGCAACATCTCGGCGGTGGCCCCCGGCGTGGCCCAGGCGCTGATCACGACGGTGCTGGGCCTGGCGGTCGCCATTCCGGCCATCTTCGCCTACAACATCTTCGCCAACCGCCTGGGGCTGTTCGCGGGAGAGCTGGAAGGGTTCTCCCACGAGATCATCGGCACCATGGCGCGCGAAGGGAGGGTCTGACGCCGTGGCGGGAAACGGGGGACTGCGAGGCCATGGAGAGCTGCCCCTGTCGGCGGACATCAACGTCACGTCGTTGGTGGACGTGGCCTTCGTGCTGCTCATCATTTTCATGATCACGGCGCCCATCATGCAGGGGGGCGTGGACGTGGAGCTGCCCCGGGCCGCGGCCCGCCCGCTCACGGCCAAGGAGGGGCTGGTCGTCTCGGTGGACCGGCAGGGCCGGATCTATGTGGATGAGACCGGCCTGTCCTATGAGGATTTCCGGGCCACGTTCGGGGCCCTGGTGAACCGCCGCCGGCCCAGCGGCGTGTACCTGCGGGCGGATCGGCGGGTAGACTACGGACGAGTGGTTCAGGTGCTGGCGATCATGCGGGCGGCCGGCGTGAACGACGTCGGCCTGGTGGCAGAGACGGAGGAGATCGAGCGGTGACGGCGCTGGGGCGCCGCGCGATGGTCCGGCGGCAGCGGGCCCAGCAGGGCACCGGGCTGGCGCTGAGCGGGACGGTGGTGCTGCACGTGGTGTTCGCGGGCGTGCTGTTGATGCGGCCGGCGGGGAGGGCGTCGACGGTTCCGGTCTATGCGGTCCAACTGGTGGCCGCCCCGGCTCCGGCGCCGGAAACCCGGCGGGCGCCCGAGGTGGTGGAGCGGCCGGCGGCGCCGCCCGAGCCCACCATCGCCCGGCGGCCGCCACCGCGCCGGACCTCGCAGGCGAGAGAAGCGCCCCCGCCCGCCCCCACGCCGGCCCAGCGGGAGCCGGCGCCGCGGACCACTCCCGACGAACAGCCGGCGCCCGGCGTCCAGCCGTCCACCGGCACCGACGTGGCCACGGTGAGCCTGCCCGGCGTGGCGTTCCCGTATCCGGAATACCTCCGCAACATCGTCTCGGAAGTGTTCCGCCGCTGGCACCGCCCGCTGGCCGAGACGCCGCTCCAGGCGGAGGTCATGTTTTTCATTCACCGGGACGGGTCCATCAGCAACCTCCAGTTCATCCAGCGCTCGGGGAGCTTCGCGTTTGATCTGGAGGCGGAGGGGGCGGTCGAGGCCGCGGGGAGCGCCAAGGCGTTCGGGGCGCTACCGGATGGATATCCCGCCGATGTTCTGCCGGTGAGCTTCTTCTTCAACCCCGGCGCCATCCGGTGAGACGGGCTCGTCGGTTGCTCCTGGTATCGCTGCTGGCCGCGCCGCTCCTGGCGCAGGACACCACGCGCGTGGTGGAGGGCGTGCGGGTGGGGATCACCTACACGCCGGGGCTTCGGCCGGGCCTGCTGATGCTCGGCGTGCCCAGGCTGGCGCTGCTGGACTCGGTCCGCGCCATCGTGGAGCGGGATCTCGACTTCAGCGACCGCTTCGAGATGATCACGCTCCCGGGCAGCGACAGCCTGACGCTGGCCATCGGCGTGGGAGCGGCCACCCGGGGCGCCACCGGGCCCTTCGTGAACTACGCTCTGTATGAGGCGCTCGGCGCCGACTACGCGGTGAGCGTTACGGACCGCGCCGATTCCGGTCTTTCGGTGGTAGTCTATGACGTCAAAGGCCAGGGCGTGCGGCGGATCGTGCCCGTCACGGTCGCGAACCTCGCCGATCCCGGGTTCCGCATGGCGGTGCATCGGGCCACCGACGAAGTCGTGCGAGCCGCCGCGGGGACGCCGGGCATCGCCGCGACCCGGCTGCTGTTCGTGCAGAATGGCCGGGTGTATCGGGTGGATGCGGATGGCGGGGATGTGGTGCCCCTGTCGGAGGGCGGCGCAGGGGCCTTCTCGGCCACCTGGGCCCCGGATGGCTACCGGGCGGTGTACACCGAGTTCTCGCGCGGGCTGGGACGGTTGGTGGTCCACGACGTGGCGAGCGGGCGCCGGGACGTGGTCCCTCCCACTACCGAGTTCCTGAATTTCGCGCCGGCCTGGTCGCCGGACGGCAAGACGCTGGCGTTTTCCCGCTCGAACGAAGAGGGGACCCAGGTGTACGCATATAACCTCGCAGAGCACTGTTGCTTACAGCGCTTGACGGCCGGGCGTTTTTCGGATAACCTGTCACCGACATTCAGTCCGGACGGGCGGCGCATCGCGTTCGCCTCCACCCGGGCTGGTACGCCGCAGATTTACGCGATGTCCGTTGACGGGACCGAACAGGAGTTGTTCGCCCCGTTCGACTACGGCGTGACCGGCAGTTCCTATGCTCCCGAGTGGTCGCCGGACGGCCTGCACCTCGCCTTCCACCGGGATGTGGCCGGTTCGTTCCAGATTTTCGTGATGGACGTGGCATCGCGGACGGTGCGGCAGTTGACCAGCGCGGGGCGCAACGAGGACCCAACGTGGGCGCCCGACGGACGCCATCTGGCGTTCGTGTCCAGCCGGACCGGGACGCGGCAGTTGTGGGTGATGGACATGGATACCGGCCGCGTCCGCCAACTGACGAGATTGAACGGGACCCGTTTGCCGTCGTGGTCCCCGCGGATTTCCGGTCCCACGAACCACTGACCAGTGGAGTGAACATGCGACGCGCAACGCCGATCATCCTGGGGATTGTGGTGCTCGTCATCGCCGCGGCCTGCGGCGGTAATCCCCCACCCCCGCCCCCGGAGCCCAACGCCGACTCGCTCGCGGCCCTGGAACGAGAGCGCCTGGCTCGGGAGCAAGCCGTGCGCGACAGTATCGAGCGGGCCCGCCGGGAAGCGGAAGAGCGCATTCGCCGGGCGGCGGAGGATTCGCTCGCGGCGCTACGGCGCACCACCGAGGAAGTCCGCGGGATGCTGGCCGCCATGATCAACTTCGACTATGACCGGTCGGACATCCGGCCCGGGGACGCGCAGATCCTCGATCAGAAGCTGGCCATTCTGAACGCGAACCCCAACCTACAGGTCGAGATCGTGGGCCACTGCGACGAGCGCGGGTCCGACGAATACAACCTGGCGCTGGGGAACCGGCGCGCGCTGGCCGCCAAGCAGTACCTGGTGAGCCGCGGCATCGAGGCCGGCCGGATCGCCACCCGCTCCATGGGTGAAGAGCAGCCGCTCAACCCGGCCAGTGATGAGAGCGCCTGGGCGCAGAATCGCCGCGATGAGTTCAGCATCACCGCCGGCGGTGACATGCTGATGCGGCCGCCCGGGATGTGAGCATCCTTCGCCTCGCTCCCGCGCTGGCGGTTGCCCTCGGCGCCTGTGCGCTGAAAGGCGACGTGCGGCGCGTGGAGACGCAGGTGGCACAGTTGCGTCAGGAAACGGCCCGCGCCGACTCGGCACGGGCCGTTTCGCTGGGGCGCCGGCTGGACGACGTGCTGGCGCTTCAGCGTGCGGTCCTGGATTCCTTGAATGCCCAGCAACGGCGCCTGACCCTGGCCCAGGGCGAACTGCGGAACGATCTCACCGACGTGCAGCGGCAGCTGGTACAGATCCAGGAGCTGATGGGTCAGAGCCAGCAGCGGCTGTCGGAGCTTCGGGGCCAGTTCGAGCAACGGCGCCAGCAAGTGGCCGCGCCGCCCCCTGGTGGGGGCGCGACCACGCCGGGGCCGGCACCCGGTGAGCCGGGTCCGGAGCAGTTGTACGACCTCGCGGTCCGGCAGCTGCGCGGCGGGAGCCCCCAAACGGCGCGGCAGGCGCTCCAGAAGCTGTTGACGGACTACCCGCAACACGACCGGGTGCCGGACGCCCTGTTCCAGCTGGCCGAGAGCTGGGCCGGCACCAGCCCGGACTCGGCGGCCGGCGCCTACGAGCGTATCGCGAAAGAGCATCCCAATTCCACCCGTGCTCCGGCGGCCCTCTACAAGCTCGGCCTCCTGGCCGAACAGCGGGGCGACCCCCGGGCCGCCCGGGTGTACTACCAGCGAGTGGTGGCTGGGTACCCCCGCTCGGAAGAAGCCGCGCTCGCCCGCACCAAGCTCTCCGGGCCCGGCGGCTGAGCCGGGCGCACGGCCCGGCCTGGCGCCATGACCGCTCAGAAACTCCCCCGAGCCGAAATGCCGTTCCTCGACCATCTCGAGGAGCTGCGCTGGCGCATTCTGTGGAGTCTCGGGGCGTTGGTCCTGGCGTCGGTCATCGGCTTCTGGCTGGTGCAGCACTTCGACGTACTCGCCCTCCTCAAGCGGCCCATCGCCGAGCTGCTGCCGGAGGGCAAGCTGTTTGTGACCCGCCCCACCGACGCCTTTATCATCACGCTCAAGCTGGCCGTCTTGGTGGGCGCGGTGCTGGCGTCCCCCGTGGTGCTCTGGCAGGTCTGGGCGTTCCTCTCGCCGGCGCTCTACGAGCGGGAGAAACGGTTCGTCATTCCCATTCTCATCGCGGGCCTGTTCTTGTTCGTGGGCGGCGCCTTGATGGCGTATCTCTGGGTCCTGCCCACCGCGCTCAAGCTGCTGTTCAGCTTCCAGCGTCCGGACCTCGAGTTCATCATCACCGCCGACGCCTATTTCTCCTTCGCCAGCCTGTTCATGCTGGCCTTCGGCGTAGTGTTCGAGACGCCACTGGTGATCGTGCTGCTGGCCGCGTTCGGCGTGGTCCACCCCAACGTGTTCGCCAAGAACCGGCCCATCGCCCTGGTGCTGGGCGCCATCGTCGCGGCCCTGCTCACACCGCCCGACGCGGTGTCCATGATGCTGATGCTGGTGCCCCTGATGCTGCTGTACGAGCTCGGCATCCTGGTGGCGCGATTGCTGTGGCGCGCCCGCCGCCGCGAGCTGCATGCCGAGGCCAAAACGGCCGCCCTCGTCATGCTGCTGGCGCTGGGCGCCGGGGCGCGCGCCGAGGGGCAACAGCTCCCGCCCCCCCGGGCCGCGCAAGACAGCCTTGCGGCGGATAGCCTGCGGCGGGGCCAGCCGGTGGATACGGCAGCCGCGCGTAAGCTGGGGCTGCCAACCGCCCCCTCCCGGCAGTTCCCGCGGGCCGATTCGCTGATCCAGGAGATGCTGAAGCGCGCGGGATTCCACGCCACGCGCTACGCCGGGGACACGCTGACGCTGTTCGCGGATACCAAGGAGATTGTGCTCAACGGCTCGGGGCTGGTGGAGCGGGAAGGGAGCACGCTGGAGGCCGACAGCATCCGGTTCTTTCAGGCCGAGTGCCGGCTGCAGGCCATGGGCGACCCCAAGCTGTTCGATCAGGCCACGGTGCTGGTAGGCGAAGGGATGCGCTACAACACCTGCGAGCGCCGGGGGATCGTGGCGGACGCCTTCACCAGCTTCAAGCAATCCGGCGTCGAGTGGTTCCTGCGCGGCCAACTGGCCGTGGACTCCGCCTCCACCCGGCTTTACGCCGGGGGCAGCAAGATCACCAGCTCGGACCTGCCGCTGCCGGATTATCACTTCGCGGCCGGCGAGATCAAGTGGGTGAGCAACACCATCATGGTGGCGCGGCCCGCCATCCTGTACGTGCGCGACGTGCCGGTGCTGTGGCTGCCGTTCATTTTTCAGGACATGCGGCAGGGGCGCCGCTCCGGGCTGCTGGTGCCGGGCTTTGGACTCAACGACCTGGTGCGTCCCAACCGGGGCTACCGGCGGCAGCTCACCAACCTCGGCTACTACTTCGCGTTCAGTGATTATGTGGATGCGCAGGCGTCCATGGACTGGTACTCGGGCAACTCGGTGCAGTTCAACGGCCGGCTGCGCTACCACTGGCTTGACCGCTTCGTGAGGGGTGATCTGGCCGTGTCACGGATCTACGAATCCGGCCAGGGCGGGGGCTCCCGCTCGCTCCAGCTGATCCTGAACCACAACCAGCAGTTCAACCTCCGCACCCGCCTCAACGCCAACATCAACTACGTGACCAGCGCCCGGGTGCTGGAACGGAACTCGGTAGACCCCAACCTGGCCACGGCCAGCCTGGTGAGCGCCGCCAACTTCAGCAAGCAGTTCCATTGGGGGTCCCTCCAGCTGGGCGGAAACCGCCGCCAGGACCTCTCGAGCGGCGTGATTCAGCAGACGCTGCCGGCCATGGGGCTGTCGCCGCAGCCGATCAATCTGGCGCCGAGCGTCACCTGGTCGCCCACGTTCAGCCTCAACAGCACGCAGACCCAGAATCAAAAGGGGAGCGTCCTGGCGCTGCCGCCGGTGGATGGGGTGGCGCAGTTCGAGACGCTGCGCTTCAGCACGCGCAGCACGTCGATGCGCCTCGGCACGCCGCTCCGGATCGGGTCCTGGAACCTGCCTCTGGACGTCACCATGGACGATCAGCGGGACGACCAGCGCCGGGCCCCATTGCGCTTGCCGGACCCGGACAATCCCGGCGACACCCTCACCCGCTTCTACGCCGAGAACTTCTCCACGGGCGTGGACTGGAACACCGGGATCAGTCTCCCGGTCCTGTTCGCGTCCACCTGGAGGCTGGCGCCGCGGGTCGGGATTCGGAACGCCACTAGCGGAGCGTTCGTGGTTCGCAACCAGTACACCGGCGGGCGCTGGGTATCGCAGGGCAAGCGGCTGGACTTCGGCGCCGGGATCTCGCCCAGCTTGTTCGGCTTCTTCCCCGGCGTGGGGCCGCTGGAGCGCATCCGCCACTCGATCTCGCCCTCGGTCTCGTGGCAGTACGCGCCGGCAGCGTCGGTGCCCGAGGATTACTCGCGGGCCACCGATCCGGCGGGCACGCGCCCGGCGCGCCGGAGCGACCCGGTCCACAGCATGACGTTTGGCCTGTCACAGATCTTCGAAGCGAAGCTCAAGCCACCCCCGGGCGACACGCTCGCGGCCCAGAACCCGCGCAAGATCAAGCTCCTCGCCATCCAAACCAGCGGCGTCTCGTATGACTTCGAGCGGGCCAAGAAAGACTCGCTCACTGGCTGGACGACGCAGACCCTCAGCAACACGTTCACCAGTGACCTGCTTCCGGGTTTCACGCTGGCGACCTCCCACGATCTTTGGGACGGCCCGGTGGGCACGGACGGAGCGCGCTTCTCGCCTTTCTTGACCAGCGTCTCCACGCGGTTCAGCCTGTCGGCGGCCACGTTCAGCCGGTTGCTGGCGATGCTCACCGGTGGAGCGGCCCCCCCCATGGGTCCGGGGCCGGCCGCCGCGCCGCCCCCGCCGAGCCCGGGGCTGCCCAGTCCCGGCGGCTCGATCCTGCCGGGCGTGCGAACCACGCAGGACATCGCCGGAGGCTTCGGCGGTGGGCGCGGCCTGACCATGTCCCTGGGCTACGACGAGCAGCGCCAACGCGGCGACACGGCCACCGCGCCGGCCGAAACGCTGGCCTCGGGAGCCAACCGCACGCTGTCGGTGACCACCAGTTTCTCGCCCACCCGCAACTGGAACTTGTCCTGGCAGACCCAATACAACTTCACCACCAATGAATTCGGCCAGCACACGCTGCGGCTGGAGCGCGACCTGCGCCGGTGGCGCGCAACCTTCGATTTCCTGAAGTCTCCCAACGGGAACTTCGCGTTCAGCTTTCACATCGTCTTGCTGGACCAGTCGGACATCAAGTTCAACTACGACCAGCGGACCGTGAATCGATAAAGCAACGGCAAAACGGCACCACGGCATGACGGCATGGTCGTCATGCTTGGGCCTCCATGCCGTCATGCCGTTATGCCGTTTTGCCTTCATGCCGTTTTGCCGTTGCTCCTCTATGTCCCCAATTTCGGACGATACGCCGTTGGGCCCTATGAAGGATAAGGCCAAATTGTGCAATGACTTAGGGGACGCCATCCTGGTGGCACGGCTCCTGCGTTCTTAGGCCAACAACCACCGAACTGGTGAGCGCCGTTATGCGAACGATCACTCGTCTGGGGATGTCCGCCGTGGCGTTGCTCGGCGTCGCCGCGTGCGACCGCGTGGTGGAGCCCGTGCTCGAGGCCCCCACCAACCTGATCTATCAACTCGAGCCGAGCGGTGATCCCGAGACGCCCGCCGGCATGATCCTGAGCTGGGATCCGGTGACCAACGCGAAGCTCGCGGTGTACCGGGTGTACTCGCGAGGCCAGGACGGCGCCGCCTACGATCTCCGGGGGGAAACCACCTCGCCCACGTTCCACGACGCCGGCGTGCCGGACCTCGATTACTTCGTCGTGGGCGTGGACTCCGACGGCAACGAAGGGGCGCCGAGCGAGGCCGTGCGGGTGGACGAGCGTCTGCGGTTGGAAACCCCCGCGTGGCTCGGCAGCACCACGCTGAATGAAGCCATTCACCTGTACTGGTCCGACAATCCCTACCAGAACGAGCCCGGCGGCTTCAAGCAGTACCGGGTGTACAGCGCATCGTATTCGCTCGACCTCAACCAGTGCGGCACCGTGTGGTCGCTGGAAGGCACCACCATCTCGCCGGAGTTCCTGGCGTCGGCGCTCACCAACGGCGTGTCACGCTGCTTCGGCGTCTCGGCGGAGAGCGTGGAGGGGTGGGAGAGCCTGTGGTCGGACGTGATCGCGGACACTCCGCGGCCCGACGCGCGGAACGTGTTGATCTTCCCGTTCCAGGCGGACGCGACCCGGAGCGGATTCCGGTTCGCCGGCGCCGTCCAGCTGGGTGTGGTGGCGGCGGGCAACGACCCCAACGTGGATTTCTGGGTGGACCGCGATGTGAACGGGGACCTCTGGATCACGCCCGTGCGTGCCGGAACCGAAGTCGCTCTGTACGGCAGCGAGCCGGTGGCGGATCTCACGTCCATCACCTACGCGCCCGAGACCGGGTATGCCCGGACGGCGATCCAGGCCGTGCCCGGCTATGGGTACGTCTTCCAGATGTCCGGGGGCGACGGCTTCGCTCGCTACGGCGCCCTGCGGGTGACCCACGCCAGCGCCGACTACATGATCTTCGACTGGAGCTATCAGACGGACCCCGGCAATCCGGAGCTGAGCCTTCGGGGTGGTCAGCCGACGTTCGAAGGCATCGTGGTGCGGCCGGGGCGCTGAGAAATCAGACGAGCTCGGACGAGCTCGGACGAGCACAGACGAGCACGGGCGAGCACGTTGGAGCGGGAGGACCGGGACTCCCCGCTCGTCGGTGCTCATCTGCGCTCGTCTGCGCTCGTCCTTATATTCCGCGCATGTCCACCACCGTCACGCTCGACGGCCGCTCGCTCACCATCGCCGATGTCGTGTCCGTGGCGCGGCATGGGGCGCGCGTGGCGGTGGATGAGGCGGCGGCGCGGCGGGCGGAGGGCTCCCGCAAGACGGTTGAGCGGGCGGCGGCCGGAGACGAGGCGGTCTACGGAGTCAATACCGGGTTCGGCAAGCTCGCCAGCGTCCGCATTCCTCGCGATCAGCTTCTCCGGCTCCAGCGCAATCTCATTCTGAGCCACGTGGCCGGCGTCGGGCCCCCGCTGCCGGCGGACGTGGTGCGCGCCCTGATGCTGCTCCGCGCCAACGTGCTGCTCAAGGAGACCAGCGGCGTGCGGCCGGCGCTGGCGGAGGGGCTCTCGGCCATGCTCAACGCCGGCATTCATCCGGTGGTGCCGGAGCAGGGGAGCGTGGGCGCATCCGGCGACCTGGCGCCGCTCGCCCATGTGGCGCTGGCGCTGATCGGCGACGGCGACGTGGAAGTCGTGGGGAAGGGGAAACGGGACGTGAGCAAGGTTGCCGCCGCCGCGGCCCTGCGATCCGCCGGGATCCAGCCCATCGCGCTGGAGGCGAAAGAGGGGATCGCGTTTATCAACGGGACGCAGGCGCAGTCGGCCATGCTGGCCCTGCTGGTGGCCGACGCCCGGAGCCTCTGGCGGAGCGCGCATGCCGCGGCCGCGATGAGCCTCGAGGCGGTGCGCGGCACGCCTGCCGCCTTCGACGAGCGGTTGCACGCCGCGCGGCCGCACCCGGGCCAGGTGGCCTCGGCGCGATTGCTGCGCGAGCTGCTCCAGGACAGTGAGATCCGTGAATCCCACCGCACCAACGACCCCCGGGTGCAGGACGCCTACAGCCTGCGGTGTACGCCCCAGGTGCTGGGCGCGGTGTACGACGCCATCGAGTTCGCCGCGCGGACCGTGGACGTGGAGCTGAACGCCGCGACCGACAACCCCCTGGTGCTGGGGAAGGACATCGTGTCCGGCGGCAACTTCCACGGCCAGCCCGTGGCCATGGCCCTGGACCTGTTGACCATCGCCCTCACCACGCTGGCCGGCATCGCGGAGCGGCGGGTGGAGTCCATGGTCAATCCCGATCTCTCCCAGGGGCTCCCTCCCTTCCTCACGCCGCATGCGGGCCTGCAATCGGGGTTCATGATGGCCCAGGTAACGGCCGCGGGGTTGGTGGCCGAATCCCGCTCGCTGTGCAGCGCGGCCAGCGTGCAGTCCATCCCGACGGACGCGAACCAGGAAGACTACGTGCCCATGGGCATGGCGGCGGCCATGAAAGCCCGGCGGGTCTGCGCCAACGCACAGCGCGTGGTGGCCGTCGAGCTGATCTGTGGGGCGCAGGGGTTGGAGTTCCTGAAACCCTTAAAGCCGGGCCGAGGCGTGGCGCAGGTGTACCGGCGGGTGCGCGACCTGGTGACGCCGCTCACGGACGACCGGCCGCTCACCCCGGATATCGAACGGGTGGCCGCGATGCTCGCGGCGGAGGCGATCCTATGAGTGCGCGCGTCATCCGAGCGCCGCGGGGATCGGGCGTCAGCTGTCGCGGTTGGATCCAGGAAGCCGCGATGCGCATGTTGATGAACAACCTGGATCCGGACGTGGCCGAGCGGCCGGACGATCTGGTGGTGTACGGCGGCACGGGGAAGGCGGCGCGGAGCTGGCGCGCGTTCGACGCGATCGTCGCCGCCCTGAAGACCTTGGGAGACGACGAAACCCTGCTGGTGCAGTCGGGCAAGCCGGTGGGTGTGTTCCGGACCCACGAGGATGCGCCGCGCGTGCTCATTGCCAACGCCAACCTGGTGGGGCGATGGGCCAACTGGGAGGTGTTCCGCGAGCTGGAGCGCGCGGGGCTCATCATGTTCGGCCAGATGACCGCCGGCAGCTGGATCTACATCGGCACGCAAGGAATCCTCCAGGGCACCTACGAGACCTTCGGCGCCGTCGCGCGGCGGCATTTCGGGGGCTCGCTGGCAGGCCGGATCGTGCTGTCCGGCGGATTGGGCGGGATGGGAGGCGCGCAGCCGCTGGCGGCCACCATGAACGGCGCCGCGTTTCTGGGAATCGAGGTGGACCCCGCGCGGATCCGGCGGCGGCTGGACACCGGGTACCTGGATCGCACCGCGGAGGATCTGGACGACGCCTGGCGGCTGGTGGAGGAGGCGCGGCGCCAGGGGCGGGCGGTGTCGGTGGGCCTGTTGGGGAACTGCGCCGAGGTGCTGCCCGAGATCGAGCGCCGGGGCTGGGCCCCGGACGTGTTGACCGATCAGACGTCGGCGCACGACGCGCTCAACGGCTACGTGCCGGCGGGCCTGAGCCTGGCGGAGGCGCTCCGGCTCCGGGCGGCGGATCCCGAGGAGTACATCCGGCGCTCCCGGGCGTCCATGGCGGTCCACGTGCGGGCCATGCTGGCGCTCCAGCGGCGGGGCGCCGTGACGTTCGACTACGGCAACAACATCCGCACCGAGGCGAAAGACGCCGGCGTGGCGGACGCGTTCGGGATCCCGGGCTTCGTGCCCGAGTACGTGCGGCCGCTGTTTTGCGAAGGACGTGGGCCATTCCGGTGGGTGGCGTTGTCCGGTGACCCCAAGGACCTGCATCGAACCGATCAGCTGGTGCTTGAGTTGTTCCCGGAGAACGACCACCTCAGGCGCTGGATCACGCTGGCCCAGGAACGGGTGCAGTTCCAGGGATTGCCGGCTCGGATCTGCTGGCTGGGGCAGGGGGAGCGGGCCCGGTTCGGCCTGGCGCTGAACGACCTGGTGAAGCGGGGTGAGTTGACGGCGCCCATCGTGATCGGGCGCGACCACCTGGACACCGGTTCCGTCGCGTCGCCGTTCCGGGAAACCGAAGGCATGATGGATGGGTCGGACGCCATTGCGGACTGGCCCATTCTGAATGCGCTGCTCAACACGGCGTCCGGGGCCTCGTGGGTGTCGTTCCATCACGGGGGCGGCGTGGGAATCGGGAACGCGCTGCACGCGGGGCAGGTCATCGTGGCGGAAGGGAGCGCCGGCGGCGCGCGGCGGCTGGAGCGGGTCCTCACCAACGATCCGGGCATCGGCATCGTGCGGCACGCGGACGCGGGCTACCCCAGCGCGATCGCCGCCGCGGAGCGCCACGGCCTGCGGATCCCGTTCCGCGAGGTGCGGGACTGAGCGTCCTCCTGACGGGTGCCACGCAGGTGGTGACCTGCCGGGGCCCGGGCCGCGCCCGGCGGGGCCGCGAAATGGCCGAGCTGGAGGTGCTGGAGGACGCCGCGGTGTGGATCGCGGACGACGGCTTCATTCATGCCGTCGGCCCCTCCCAGAGCCTCTCCAAACACGCCGGCGCGGCGGGCGCTCAGGTGGTCGAAGTGGACGGCGTGCTGCTGCCGGGTTTCGTGGACGCGCACACCCACGCCGTGTTCGGCGCGCCCCGCCTCGAGGATCACGAGCGCCGGGCCCGCGGCGTCACCTATCAGGACATCGCGGCGGCCGGTGGCGGCATTCTCTCCTCGGTGCGCGACGTACGGCGACGCAGTGCCGAGGAGTTACGCGATCTCACCGCGCGGCGTCTCCAGCATCTGCTCCGGAACGGCACCACCACCGTCGAGATCAAGTCCGGCTACGGCCTGACCGTGGAGGACGAGCTGAAGCAGCTGGACGTGATCCGGGCCCTGCGCGGACGCGCCCCGCGGCTGGTGGCCACGTTCCTTGGGGCCCACGAAGTGCCCGAAGAGCATCGGGGGGATCCCGAAGGGTACGTCCGGCTCCTGCTGGAGGAGATGCTGCCGGCCGTCACGCGGCACGGCCTGGCGCGCTTCTGTGACGCGTTCTGCGAGCCGGGCGTGTTCTCCGTGGATCAGACCCGACGCGTCCTCGAGGCCGCCCAAGCCTGCGGTATGCGACTCAAGCTGCACGCCGACGAGCTGGAAGGGTCGGGCGGAGCGGAACTGGCCGTGGCGCTGGGCGCCATCAGCGCCGATCACCTCGCGGCGATCTCGGAGCGCGGAATTGCGGCCCTGGCGGGCAGCGAGACGGTGGCCGTGCTGCTCCCCGGGACCATGTTATTCCTGGGCCAGCGCCAGCAGGCGCCGGCGCGGCGGTTGATCGACGCCGGGGCGGCCGTGGCGCTGGCCACCGACTTCAACCCGGGCAGCTCGCCGGGCATGAGCCTCCCGCTCATGGCCACGCTCGGCGTCTCGCAGATGGGGATGTTGCCGGGAGAGGCGATCATGGCGATCACGGTGAACGCCGCGGCGGCCCTGGGCGAGGCCGGGATCACGGGCCAGCTGGCGCCGGGATTCCGCGCCGACCTGGTGCTGCTCGCGGTCCGGGATTGGCGCGAGGTGCCGTACTGGTACGGGGCCAATCTCGTGCGTGACGTGTGGGTGAGAGGCGCGGCTTGTCACGTCGGGAAGGCACCCCTAGATTTCGCCGTCTGACATGCCCGTATCCTGTTGTCCCGCCACGCGCTAGAGGTCAGCCCTGAACGTCGCCAAGCTGAAAGACAGAGCTCGTAACTTCGAGGTCAAGAACCAGATCGAGAAGGCGCTCGACGTGTACGTCGAGATCCTGCAGGGGCTCGAGGGCGATCCGGCGCTGGAAGACGAGCTGGCCCTCTTCAACAAGGCCGGCGATCTCTACCAAAAAGTCGGTAACGTGAAGTCCGCGGTCGAGATGTGGGAGCGGGGCGTCGACCATTACGTGGACGGCGGCTTCCACAACAACGCGATCGCGCTGTGCAACAAGATTCTGCGGACGGCGCCGGCGCGGACCCACGTGTACCTGAAGCTGGCGGAGCTCATGGTGCAGCGCGGCTTCGTGGCGGAGGCCAAGCAAAACCTCCTGGAGTACGCGGAGCGCATGAAGAAGGCCGGACAGCTGGACGCGGCCTTCAAGGCGCTCAAGGAATTCGCCGACCTTTCCCCCGACAACGAGGATATCCGGCTCCTGCTGGCCGAGCAGCTGAAGATGGCGGCGCGGACGGACGAGGCGCGCGAGCAGCTGGCCAAGCTGTACCACGAGACCAAGGCGCGGGGGGACGAGCGCAAGGCGCGGGCCACGGTGGACAAGCTGAAAGCCCTCGACCCGGACTACGACGTCGAAGGCGCGCCCGCACCCAAGGCCAAGGCCAAGTCGGAGAAGAGTTCCGATCTGGTATTCCTCGATCTGGACGAGCCGCCGGCGGCCAAACCGGCCGCCAGACCGGCCCCCGCGGCCAAACCCGCACCGGCGCCCAAGCCCGCACCGGCGGCGCGTCCCGCCGCGAAGGCGGCCCCGCCGCCTCCGGCGCTGGAGGTTGAGGCGACGTCGCTGGTGGAAGAGCCGACGCTCGAGGAGCCGGTGGAAGAGCTGCCGGTCCAGCGCGCGTCCGTCGAGTTCGACAGTGGTGGGGTGGATGCGGGGACCATGGATGGTCTCATGGGCACCATGATCGGGCCGCCCGCGACCACGCCTCCCCTCGATTTCGAGCCTACCGCCCTGGAAGAGGCGTCGGCCCCCGTGGAGGACGCTGAGCTGCCGGCGCTCGAGGTGCCGGGTCTCACCGAGCCCGCCGGCCTGCAGGAGCTGGTGGTCGAGAGTGGCGAGATCGAGGTGCCCGAGCTGGACCTGGGCGGGTTTGCCGAGGGAGCCCCCGCGGAGCCGGCCGGCGCCGGCCTCATGGAGCTCGAGATCGAAGTCGAACCGTTCGCCGAGGCCCCTCCGGTGGGCCCGCCGGACGTCCCCACGCTGGAACGGCAGGTGGCCGACAACCCAGACGATGCCCAGGGGCACCAGGCGCTGGGCGAGGCCCTGCTGGAAACCGGCCAGCGGGAGCGGGGCCTGCAGGAGCTGGACCTCGCGCTGGGGTTGTTCGAGACCGCGGAAGACTGGGGGCAGGCCGAGGACCTGGCGGACGAGATTCTCCGGCTCGATCCCAACAGCGTCCGGCACCACCAGAAACGGGTGGAGTACGCCTTCCGGCGTAACGACAAGGGACGCCTGGTCGAGGCCTACCTCGGCCTGTCGGATGCGCTCATGCGCGCCGGCGCGATGGACCGGGCGCGGGCGGTGTATCAGCGGGTGCTGGAACACGATCCCAAGAACCAGCGGGCCCTGTCGGCGATTTCCACGCTGGAACCGCCGCCGGAGGAGAAGAAGGCCGCCGCCTCCGGTCCGCGGCTCAAGGAAGCGCCGCCGCTCGCGACCGGTGACTTCGTGGACCTCGGCGCGCTGGTGCTGGACGACACGGGTCCCCGGGACGCCCGGCTCAGGGTCCAGGACGAGGAGCCCACCGGCGACGAACAACGCGACTTCGACGAGATGCTGGCCCAGTTCAAGAAGGGGATCGAAGCCAGCCTGGGCGCCGACGACGTGCAGGCGCACTACGACCTGGGCATCGCGTTCAAGGAGATGGGCCTGCTGGACGAAGCGATCGGGGAGTTCCAGAAAGCGCTGCGCGGAACCGAGCACCGGCTGCGCACGTCCGAGGCCCTGGGCAGCTGCTTCTTCGAAAAGGGCCAGTTCAACGTGGCGGCGACGGTGTTGCGCCGCGCGGTGGAGACCGATCAGGGCGGGGACGAGCACAAGATCGGCTTGCTGTACTGGCTGGGCCGCTGCGAAGAGGAGCAGGGGAACGCCGCGGAGGCGCTGACCTACTACCAGCGCGTGTTCTCCGTGGACATCGGGTTTCAGGACGTGAACGACCGGGTCAAGTCCCTCGCCAAGGCCGGCAGGTAGTCGTGCGGCAGCTCGCCCCCGTCAGCCTGGCGGTGATCCAGCGTCCGGTTGGCCGTGAGCTCGACGACGTGTTGGCCGAGCTTCGCCGGATCATCACGGCCGACTTCCCCGTCATCGCCGAAGTCAATCATCATCTGTTGCGGATGCCCGGCAAGATGTTCCGCCCCACGCTGGTCCTGCTGTCGGCCAGCGCGACGGACGACGTCACGCCCCGCGACGTGCGGTTGGCCGCGGCGGTGGAGCTGATCCACCTCGCCACGTTGGTTCACGACGATTCGGTGGATCATTCGGTGCTGCGCCGGGGCCAGCCCACCATCAACGCGCTGTTCAGTCACCAGGTCGCCGTGATCATGGGCGACTACCTCTATTCGCGGGCCATCATCGAGCTGGTGGAGCTCGACGACCTGGAGCCGCTCCGGGTCATCAGCCGGGCCACCAACGAGATGACGGTCGGAGAAATGCGCGAGCTGGAGGCGCATGACGCCCTGGATTATTCCGAGGCGGACTACGATCAGCTGATCCGGTGCAAGACCGCGTCGCTGATGTCGGCCGCGTGCGAGATCGGCGGGCTGCGGGCCGAGCCGGCGCAGCGCGAGGCCCTCCGGAGCTACGGGCTCTACCTCGGCATGGCCTTCCAGATTACCGATGACGTGCTGGACTACACCGGCAGCCAGTCGGTCACGGGAAAGCCCTCGGGACACGACCTGCGGGAGCACAAGATCACGCTGCCGTTGATCGCGGCGCTGCCACGCGCATCGGCAAAGGAGCGGCGCGTGGTGGAGCAGTTGATGGCCGACCCGTCGCCTTCGGACGACTTGATCCACGCGGTGGTGGAGATGGTGTCGGCCCAGGGCGGCGTGGCGGCCGCTCGGGAGCGGGCCGTGCGCCTGGCCCAGCGCGCCGAAGCCGAGCTGGATCAGCTGCCCGCGGGTACCGCCACGGACGCCCTGCGTGACTGCCTGACCTACGCCATCGAGCGGCACAACTAGACGCCATGATGCTCACCCAGCGACGGTCCGGCCGATCCCTGCTGGTCCTGGTGATCGGGTTTGTGCTCGGTGGCCTCCTGTCGGCGCTGCTCCGCCGGTTCCTGCCGCCCGGGCCGGCCAAGGAGTTTTTTACCTGGACCGTGAGCCCGTCGTTCGGGCCGGTTCACCTGGACCTGGTGATCTTCAGCCTGACGCTGGGGCCGGTGAGTCTCGATGTGTCGCTGCTCGCCGTGGTGGGCGTGGTGCTGGCGTTCTTGTTCGTGAGACAGTTGTTCTAGATTGGATAGACGGCGGCCCGTCAGGAGGCGCCCATGCCGTTTGGTCTAGGGACATCGGAACTCGTCGTCATCCTGCTGATCGTGCTGCTGGTCTTCGGCGCGAAGCGGTTGCCGGACATCGGGTCGTCGCTGGGGAAGGGGATCCGGGAGTTCAAGCGGAGCTTCCGCGAGATCGAGCACACCATCGAGTCGGACCAGGAAGCGCCGCCCAAGCCGCTGGAGCGGACGCGGGAGCCGGAGGGGCCAAAGAAGTTGAGCGAGTAGCGAGGCGGCGGGCGGTCCAGAGGGCGCGTTGGTGCGGGCGTGGTCACGGCGCGCTGGGCGCTCTGGTGGATTCTGGCGCAGTGAACCCGGTGGGTCCCGCAGGGTCTCTTTCGCGCGCTGCAGTGCCGCGCGCGCCGCAGACGACACACAGAATCCGGGGCGCGCGCTCCCTGATGTGCGCTCCAGAGATCCTGCGGCAACCCCACCGGGTTCACTGCGCCATCCCCAAATCGCGCCCGAGCGTCGAGTCCACCCCGCACCACTAGCGCCCGACGGGACCGCCCGCCGCTTCGCTACCCGCTCAGCTTCTTTGGCTACCGGATCCCGCCCTGCGTCCGCTGCAGGATCTCCTGCTGCTCCGCCGCCGCTCGCTGGGCCGCGGCCAGCGCCTTGCGCCGGTCGTCCACCGTGGCCTGCTCCCGTAGCGAGCTCAAGACCAGCCGCACCCGGGCCTGACGCGCCGTCTGGAGCGCCTGCTCGCGCTGGGTCGGGAGCTGCGCCACGAACGCGGTGCTGTCGGCCAGGCGCCGCCCGACCGGCTGCACCAGATATACGGCGCGGTCGCTGACCACGGGCTGGCTCACGCCGTTCAGGGGCACGCCGAACGCGGCCCCCAGTACCACCGGCTCCTCCTGCAGGGCGGGCGGCGGGTTGGTGCGGGTGAAGGGGCCCATGGTGGTGAGCGGCGCCTCGTAGCGCTTCGCCGCCGCCTCCAGCGTGGCGCGGCCGGCGGAGACGTCGCGGGCCAGCTGGTCGGCCAGTTGCCGGGCCGCCTCGCGTTTCTTCTGCAGCATCACCAAGCGGTGCACCACGTCGCGAATCTGGGTGAGGGGGGCCGTGCCGCCCGGGATCAGGCTGTCCAGCCGGAACACGTACGATGCGCGGTCGGTCTCGATCACGGGTGAGGTTTCCCCCGGCCGGGCCTCGAACGCCCACAGCCCGGCGTCCGGCACGGTCTCGGTTCCGGCCTGCACCCGTTCCCCTTCGCGAACCGGCGGCGCCATTTCCACCCGGATGCCCAGGCCCGCGGCCGCCGAGTCAAGCTCGGCGCCGTCCACCTGCTCGGCGGCGCGGCCGTCCAGTGAGTCAATGCGGGCGTCCACTTCGTCCAGATGGGCCCCCACCAGCTCGATGGGGACCAGGATGTGGCGCGCGTGGTACTGGTCGCCGCTCCGGGATTCCAGCTTGATGATGTGAAAGCCGAACGACGAGCGCACCGGTTCGGAAAGCTGTCCCGGCCGCAGGGCCAGGGCGGCCTGCTCGAACTCGGCGACAAAGGTGGGCCTGGTGACCTCACCCAGGTCGCCGCCATTGGCGCCGCTCACCGAGTCCGCCGATTCGCGCCGGGCGACCTCGGCGAAATCCGCGCCCCCGAGGATCTCCCGGCGGAGCTCCGCGGCGCGGGTCCGCGCCGCCGCGGTGTCGGCGACGTTGGGCACGCGCGCCACGGACACATAGCTCAGGTAGGCGACCGCGCGACGGGTGAATTCGTCCTTGTGCCCGTTGTAGTAGGCTTCCAGCTCCCGCTGGGTGAGTGCTACGGCGGAGTCCGGAATCACGGCGTCCGGGTAGAGGGTCAGCAGCCGGATGGTGGCCGAATCATGCTGGTCGCGGAATACCTGCCACAGCTTGGCGTCCGAGACGTACACGTCCGCCACCAGTTGATCGAAGAGCTTGGCGCGCGGGATCTCCTCCCGGTACCGGGCTTCCAGCGCCAGCAGGAAGTTGGGATCGGTGCGGGACGACAGAAACCGCTGATACTTGGTGAGGTCGAACTGGCCCTCGGTCTGGAATTCCGGCGCGCTCATGATCTCGGGCGGCGGCGAGTTCTGCGCGGCCGCGACGATCTCCTCGTCCGCGACCCTGATCCCGCGCCGGTCGAATTCGTCTCGCAGGAGGATTTCCTGCACCAGGCTCTCGAGGACGGCGTCCTCGAGCGCCTGCTGCCCCTCACGGGTGAGCGGCGCGCTGCCGGTCTGTAACCGCTGGCGCTCCTGGGCATTGCGAACCGCGTCGTTGAAGGTCTGGAGGTCGATAGACACGCCGTTCACCCGGGCGATGGCGTCGCCGGGACGGTAGCTGCCGCCTCCCGAGATACCCATGCCCACGTCGAAGACCATCCAGCCCACAAACGCGATCACGAGTACGCCCATGATCCATTTGGCGCTGGAGCGCATGGCTTGAATCATCTGAGTGCCTTCCTCGCTGCGGGCGCCCATCCTCCTCCATCCCCTTCCAGCCCCTTCCATCCGCACCGGTGAGGGGATGGAGGGCTATGGAGGACCCTGGAGGGGGATGGATGGTGAAGCAGCGATAGCCCGGTCATAAGGGGGCTAAGTCTAAGTGGGACAACGAGCAAACTCAAGCACCCGAATCCCGTTTTAGGTTGACAGTGGGGCTTGGCGCGCACTAAGTTCGTGCCACTCTTATGGCTTACCAGAGCGAGATCGAGAAGCTCGAGCAGCGCTACCGCGAGAACCCGGACCAGTGGTTCGCCGCGTTGGCCGACAGCTATCGCAAGGCCGGTAGTCTCGATCTGGCCCTAGACGTGGTCCGGGCGGGGCTCGCCAAGCGTCCCAATTACGTGAGCGGCCATATCGTCCTGGGCCGGTGCCTCCTGCAGAAACCGGACGACGGAGCGGCGGCGGAGGCGTTCGAGAAGGTGTTGAGCCTCGACGCCGAGAACGTGATCGCGCTCAAGGCCTTGAGCGAGGTGAGCGAGCGGGCGGGGCGGCTGGAGGACGCCGTCCGCTGGTTGAGCCGGCTCCTCGAAGTGGACCCCATGAACGACGATGCCGAGCAGGCGCTGGCGCGGCTGAAGCAAGCGGCGGCGTCGGCCCCGCCGCCCGCTGCCCCGGCGGCCCATGCGGCGGAGGCGGTGGGCGGGGCGGTGCCGGACGATGCGGCTGCGGCGGCGGCCGAGGTCGCCTCGGTCGCCGGCTTTGAGGCGACGGCCGCCGAGGCGCCACCCGAGGCGCCGGCAGCCGCGCAGCCCGCGGAGGCCCCCGAGTTCGCCATCGAGAAGAGTGAGGAGGCGACGGCGCCCGAGGCCGTCGCCATGGAGCCCTTGGAGTTGGAAGGTCCCGAACCCCGGGTCCCGGTGGAGGAGGCAGGCGTCGAGCCCATGGAGTTCACGCCGCCGCCAGAAGCGGAGGTGGTGGAGGCCGCCTCGGGCATCGAGAACATGGAGTTTCAGGCGCCGTCCGCCAGCGAGATCCCGCCCAGCACTCCGGACCTCGAGCCTATGGAGTTCACCCCGCCGGCGGAGGGCACCATCGAGGCCGCGGCGCTGGCCGGGGGGCCCCCCGCCCAGCCGTTCGACGACCAGCTCGCCTGGGGCACTGGGGAACGGCGCTCCGGGGCCGTTTCAAAGGCCGACCTCGAGGCGGCGGTGCGGGCGCACGAGCCGACGCTGGAGCCGGCCATGGACGCGGCCGAGCCGGCTTCGTCGGGCGGCGTGGATCTGCCCCTGTTCTTCCCGGACGACGAACCGGCGGCCGCCCAACCGGCTGCCCGTGAAGCCGAAGCGCCCGCCGGTGGCGAGCCTGAGCCGGTCGTAACGGAGACGATGGCGGAGCTGTACGCCAAGCAGGGCCTGATGGCTGAGGCGCGCGATATCTACCGGAAGCTGGCGGCCGAGCGGCCCGGGGACGCCGCGGTGGCGGGCCGTCTGAGCGAGCTGGAAGGAGCGGTGAGTGGGCGTCGGGCCTCGGGTGGGGCTCGGGTGGCGGATGCGGGGCCCTCGGCGCGCGACTTCCTGGCCGGCGTGTTTGGCGGGTCGGCGGCGGAGACCGCGCTCGCCGAGCTCCCGCCGCCCGGGCACGGCGGCGCCCCGCCCGGCGGGGCGCCTGCCCCCACCCGCCGGGCTTCCGACGAAGTCTCGTTGGCCTCGGTCTTCGGCGAGGAGCCGCAACCGACCCGGCCGGCCGCTCCGGCGCAGCCTGGCTCCAGGCCAGCGGGTCAGGGGTTTTCGTTCGACGAGTTCTTTGGTGGTCAGCGGAAGCCGGCCTCGCCGGCGGGGGCGGAGCCGGCCCCGGAAGACGACGACTTCAAGCGCTGGCTCAAAGGTCTCAAGTCGTAGTGCGCCTCACCGTCCTCAACGGACCCAATCTCAATCTGCTGGGCACCCGGGAACCCGAGATCTACGGGACGGCGACGCTCGGCGACCTCGAACGCGCGGTCCGCGAGCGGGCCCGGGAGCTGGGCGCCGAGCTGGACTGGCAACAGACCAACGAGGAAGGCCGCTTCGTGGAGCTGGTGCAGGGGCTCGCGGGGCGGGCGGACGGCGCCCTGATCAACGCGGCCGCCTTCACCCATTCCTCGCTGGCCATCCGCGACGCCTTGCTGGCGGTGCGCATCCCCTTCGTGGAAGTGCACCTGTCCAACATCTTCGCGCGCGAGCCGGAACGCCGGCGGAGCGTGCTGGCCGACCTGGCGGTGGGCATCGTGGCGGGCTTCGGGGGTGCCGGCTACCTGCTGGCCCTGGAAGCGCTGGTGCGGCACCTGAAGGCGACGGCTCGACGGCTTGACGGGTCGACGGGTCGCTAGGCTGGCGATGCACCAACCGCCGAACCGCCCAACCGCCGAACCGTCCAACCGGCGAAGCGCTCGATTCGCCGAACGGCGCGCCCGCCTGCTGGCCCTGGTGGCGAGCGAGGGGCTGGGCGGGCTCATCGTGACCCACCTGCCCAACGTCCGGTACCTCACGGGGTTCACCGGCACGGCGGGCATCGTCTTGCTGCTGCCTCAGGACACGGTGTTCCTGTCCGACTTCCGGTATCGCACGCAGGCGGAGGAAGAGCTGGGGGACGACGTGCGGGTCGAGATTCCGCCGTCGGATGTCTGGGAGCGGCTGGGGCGGGTGCTGGGTGAGTATCCCGGCGTCGAGCGGGCGGGATTCGAGGCGCAGAAGGTCACCGTGGCCGACGCCGAGCGGTTCACCCGGATGAACGGCCGGACCCGGTTCCAGCCGGTCAAAGACCTGGTGGAGCGGCTGCGGGTCTCCAAGGACGCGGAGGAAGTCGCCGCCATCCGCGCGGCGGGGCGCCTCGCCTCGGAGGCGCTCGCCGCCACGTTGCCCTGCGTGCGGGTGGGGCAGCGGGAGCTGGACGTGGCGGCCCGGTTGGAAACGGAGCTCCGGACTCGCGGAAGCGAATGGCATCCATTCCCCACCATCGTGGCGTCCGGGCCCCGCAGCGCCTTGCCGCACGCGCGGACCAGTGATCGGGTGATCGAGCGCGGCGATTGGCTGCTGCTTGACTTCGGGGCGCAGGTGGAGGGATACTGCGCCGACGTGACCCGGACCGTGGTGGTGGGCCGGCCGGCGGACGAGCGACAGCGCACCGTGTACGACCTGGTGCGTGAGGCCCAGGTGGCGGCGCGGCAGCGCGTTCGGGCAGGGATGTCGGGTCGCGAGGCCGACGGGGTCGCGCGCGGGGTGTTGGAGGCGCGCGGGTTCGGCGACGCCTTCGGTCACTCGCTGGGACACGGGGTGGGGCTCGAGGTGCACGAGGGCCCGCGCCTCTCGCGGCTGAACGAAGACCTCCTCCCTCAGGGCGCGGTGGTGACCATCGAGCCGGGGGCCTATTTCCCCGGGTGGGGCGGAGTGCGGCTGGAGGACGACGTGTGGCTGGGGCCCGATGGCGCCGAACTACTCACGGATGGGGACGTGGACTTGAAGGAGTTGACCTAGGGCGGCTGCCGCTCCCGCCGCCCACATTGACGGCGGCGGTCCCGGCGCCGTCTATTTGAGACCATCGGAATGATCGATTTTGCGTTCCTAGAGAAGCTCCTCGACCTGTTGAACCGGTCGAATGCCGACACCATCGAGATCCGCAAGTGGACCACCACCGTGCGGGTGTCGAAGAGTGGCGGGAGCGCGAATTCGGGGCCGGTCACCTACCACCTCGCCCCCCCGCCCCCCGGCGGGGCGGCCGTGGCGGCAGGAGCGGCAGGCACTCCCGCCGCGGCCGCTTCGGCCGCCGGTGGTGTGGAGGACGAGCGGCGGAACTGGCTCGAAGTGAAGTCCCCCATGGTGGGGACCTTCTACGCGCGCCCCGAGCCGGGAGCGGACCCGTATGTGCGGGTGGGCAGCCGGATCAGCGTGGGGCAGACGCTGTGCATCATCGAAGCGATGAAGATCATGAACCCTCTCGACGCGGAGCTGTCGGGCGTCATTCGCGAGATTGCCGTCGAGGACGCCCAGCCGGTCGAATTCGGACAAGTCCTGTTCAGGGTGGATCCCAATGGCTGAAGCGTCTCCGTTCAATTTCAAGGCGGCCATCACCGAGATGGTCAAACAGGGCGGCTCCGACCTGCACCTCAAGGTCGGCCGGCCGCCCACCATCCGCGTAGCGGGCGACCTCCTGGCGCTTCAGCAGCAGCCGCTCAAGCCGGAAGAGCTGAAGGGGCTGGCCGAGCAGATCATGACGCCGCGGCAGGTGAAGGAGTTCGCCGAGCATAAGGAGGCGGACTTCGCGATCGGCGTGCCGGGCGTGGGGCGGTTCCGCACCAACGTCTTTCAGCAGCGCGGTACCCTGGCGTTCGTGTTCCGGTCCATTCCGTACGAGATCAAGACCATCGAGGATCTGCGGCTGCCCAAGGTGCTGGAGAAGGTGGCGACCAAGGCTCGCGGCCTGGTGCTGGTGACCGGGGTGACCGGGTCCGGGAAGTCCACGGCGCTGGCGGCGATGATCAACCACATCAACCAGAACCGGCCCTGCAACATCATCACCATCGAGGACCCCATCGAGTTCCTGCATCGCGACGGCGTGTCCAACATCTCGCAGCGTGAGGTGGGGACCGACACGCTGTCGTTCGAGACGGCGTTGCGGCACGTGCTGCGACAGGACCCCGACGTGATCCTGATCGGCGAGATTCGCGACAAGGTCACGCTGGACACCGCCATGAAGGCGGCCGATACGGGACACCTGGTGTTCTCCACGCTGCACACCACGGACGCCACGCAGACCATCAACCGCGTGATCTCGTTTTTCCCGCCGCACGAGCACGACGCGGTGCGGAACCTCCTGTCCACGGCGCTGGAGGCGGTGGTTTCCCTGCGCCTGGTGCCCACCAAGGACGGGCGGGGCCGGGTGCCGGCGTGCGAGGTGCTGATCAACACGGCGGCGGTGCGGGACAACATCCGGGACGCGGAGAGGGCCCTGAACATTCCGGACCTGATCAAGGAAGGCACGGTGCAGTACGGGATGCAGTCCTTCGACCAGTCCCTGATGTTGTGGTACCAGGCGGGCGCCATCAGCTACGAGAGCGCGCTGTTCTACTCGTCCAACCCCAGCGAGTTCGCGCTGCGCTTGAGCGGCATCGAAGGGACGTCGGACCGGACGTTCTCCGAGCAAATGGGGCAGGGCGAGGCACGCTGAGGCCGGTCATCCCCCTTCACTCGTCGCTCGGCTTGCTCTGATGTTCAAGAAGGTCCTCATCGCCAACCGCGGGGAGATTGCCCTGCGGGTGATCCGGGCGTGCCGGGAGCTCGGCATCCAGACGGTGGCGGTCTACAGCGAGGCCGACCGCGAGTGCCTCCACGTCCGGTTCGCCGACGACGACGTCTGCATCGGTCCGCCGCCCTCGCGCCTGTCCTATCTCAAGATCCCGGGCATCATCGCCGCCGCCGAAATCACCGGCGCCGACGCCATCCACCCGGGCTACGGCTTCCTGGCCGAATCGGCCGAGTTCGCCGAGGCCTGCCGCAACTCCAACATCGCGTTCATCGGCCCCAGCCCGGAGCAGATCCGGCTCATGGGTGACAAGGCCGCCGCGCGGAAGCTGGCCGAGGAGCTCAAGATCCCCGTGGTGCCCGGCTCGCCCGGTCCGGTGGGCGACCCGGAAGAGGCCGTCGAGCTGGCCAAGCGGATCGGGTTCCCGGTCATCATCAAGGCCGCGGCGGGCGGGGGGGGGAAGGGCATGCGGGTCGCGACCGACGCCGAGAGCTTCGGCCCGGCGTTTCAGCTGGCGCGGAACGAGGCCCTGGCGGCGTTCGGCAACGCCGAGGTCTACCTGGAGCGATACCTCGATCAGCCGCGTCACATCGAGATCCAGATCATGGGGGACCGGCACGGCAAGGTCATGCACCTGTGCGAGCGCGACTGCTCGGTGCAGCGCCGCCACCAGAAGCTGATCGAGGAATCGCCCAGCCCCGCGCTCGACCAGCAGGGCCGCGAGGCCCTGGGCGCGGCGGCGGTGCGCGCGGCGTCGCACATCGGTTACGTGGGGGCGGGCACCATCGAGTTCCTGCTGGACCAGGACGGCTGCTTCTACTTCATGGAGATGAACACCCGCATCCAAGTCGAGCACCCGGTGACGGAGATGGTCACCAACTTCGACCTGGTCAAAGAGCAGATCCGGGTGGCGGCCGGCGAGCCGCTCAGCTTCACCTTCCACGGACACCGGCTCCGCGGTCACGCCATCGAGTGCCGGGTCAACGCGGAAGACCCGGCCCGCGGGTTCCAGCCCTGTCCCGGCACCATCACCGCGTACCATCCTCCGGGCGGGCCCGGTGTGCGGGTGGACACCCACATCTACGACGGCTACACCGTGCCTCCCTACTACGACTCGCTGCTCGCCAAGGTGATCGTCCACGGCAATTCCCGGCGCGAGGCCCTGGCCCGCATGAGCCAGGCGCTAGACAGCTTCATCGTGGAGGGGGTCACCACCACCATCCCATTCCTGCGACGGGTCATCCACCATCCGGAGTTCGAGGCCGGCCAGGTGGACACCAAGTTCCTGACCCGGTTCCCGGAGTTGTTCGCCGCCGAATGAAGCTTGCGGTGTACTTCACCCACGTCGGCCTGAACCCGGGCAGCATCGCGGGAAAGCCGGTGCTGGTCATTGACATCCTGCGGGCCACCACGACGATGATCACGGCGCTGGCTCATGGCGCCAAAGCCATCCTGCCGGCGGCCAGCGCGGATGACGCCCTGAAGCTGGCCCAGAACTTGTCGCGGGAGAGCATGCTGCTGGCCGGCGAGCGGCGCTCGGAGCGGATTCCCGGCTTCGCGCTGGGCAATTCGCCCCTGGAGATGACGCCCGAGGTGGTGGCCGGAAAAACGCTGGTGATGACCACCACCAATGGCATCCCGGCGATTCTGGCGGCGGACGGCGGCCGCCCCCTGCTGATCGGGGCGGCCGTCAACTTTGGGGCCGCCACCGAGGCGGCGCGGCGAGCCTTCGAGGAGGCCGGGGAATTGACCATATTATGTGCGGGGCGGGAAAAGGGGTTCGCCCTGGAAGACGCCTACGCCGCCGGCCGGTTCGTGGAGGCCATCGTGCCGGGCAGACTCCGCCGCGGCCTGGACATCACCGACGCGGTGATCGCGTCCCGCGAGCTGGTCCGGAAATTCGGCACCGACTGGAAGAAGGCCGTGACGGCGAGCGCCCACGCCCGGTATCTGAAGGAGCGGAACTTCGCCAAGGACGTCGCCTTCGCGGCGCAGGCGGACGTGTTCTCCCTGGTGCCGGTGTACGCCGACCGGCGCATTACGCTTCCCGACCGAGGTTAACGTGTCCCTGAGCCCACGCCACCGACAGGAGCTGATCGCCATCGTCGCCCTGTTGGTGGGTGTCTTCGTGGGGCTCACCCTGCTCCCCGTGGATCTCACCGGGCCCGCCGGCCGGGTGCTGGGCCGGTTCCTGTGGAAGTACCTGGGTGCCGGCGCGGCGGTGTTCCCCCTGCTGGGCGTTGGCCTGGGGCTCGCGGGGTTTGGCCGCCTGGGCGGCACCGAGCTGTGGCGGGTCGCCGTGCTGTTTGTCGGCCTGATCCCGTTGGTGCCCTACGCCCTGGCGATCGTCTCCGGCATCCGGGTCGCCACCGATGTCCCCGCCGACTACGCCCAGTGGACGGTGGCCCAACAGCTGGTGGGTGTGGCACCCGCGTTCATCGCCGTGGGTGTGACGTCCGTCATCGGCACGGCCGGCGCGGTGATCGTGCTGCTCCTGGCGTTGTCGGGGCTGACGATCGTCACGCTGGATTGGCATCCGTTCCGCCGCCTCACCCCCCAGCCCTCCCTCCCGGGCGAACCCGGGCGAACCGGGGCGAACGAAGGCGGGCACACGGCGCCGTTCCGGGGGCTGGCGCCGGATGGCCACGAGGGTGAAGCGCCGGACGAGGAGCGTGAGCCACCGCCCCGGCGCAGCCGCCGTTCGCCCTTGGTCGCCCGCGATCGCCCCCGTTCGCCTGCGGAGGGGAAGGGGGAGGAGGTAGATGAGCTCCCGCCGATCGATCTACTCGCCGCCCCGCCGGCGCAGGCCGATGCCGGCGTGGACGAGCTGGACCGGCTGGGGCAGGTGCTGATTGACACCCTCGGCACCTTCCGCGTGGAAGGAAGGATCGTGGGCCGTACCACCGGACCGGTGGTGACCCAGTTCGAGGTGGCCCCGGCGCCGGGCGTCAAAGTGGGCCGGATTGCGGCGCTGGCGGACGATCTGGCGCTGGCGATGCGGGCCCAGTCCATCCGCATCGTGGCGCCCATTCCCGGCAAGGCGGCCGTGGGCGTCGAGGTGCCCAATCCCACGGCCCGCATGGTGACCCTCCGCGAGTTGATTGACAGCCAGGAATGGGATCGCTCGCGGGGTATGCTGCCCGTGGCCTTGGGCCGCGACCTCGAGGGCAAGCCCATCATCGCCGACCTGGCCAAGATGCCGCATCTCTTGATTGCCGGGGCCACGGGATCGGGGAAGTCGGTGTGCATCAATACCATCATCACGAGCCTGGTGTATCGCTACACGCCGCGCGAGCTCCGGATGCTGATGATCGATCCCAAGATGGTCGAGTTGTCGGCCTACAACGCGCTGCCCCATCTCCGGCACGCGGTGGTGACCAACAATCGCGAGGCCGCTCAGGTGTTCAAGTGGGCGATCCACGAGATGGAGAATCGCTACGAGCGGTTCCACGCCACCGGAGCGCGGAACATTCATGACTACAACCGAAAGGCCGCGGCAGGGGCGGCAGAGGTGGCGGGAGCGGCAGCGGCACGGCCGGCATTGCCTGCCGCTTCTGCCGCCGCTGCCGCTTCTCCCGCCGTCGCGGAGGCCCTGCCGTACGTGGTAATCATCGTCGACGAGCTCGCCGACCTCATGATGACCGTGCAGGCCGAGGTCGAGAAGCCGCTCGCGATCCTGGCGCAGAAGGCCCGGGCCACCGGCATCCACCTCATCCTGGCCACGCAGCGGCCCAGCGTGAACGTGATCACCGGACTCATCAAGGCCAACTTCCCCAGCCGGGTGGCGTTCCGGGTGGCCGCCAAGGTGGACAGCCGAACCGTGCTGGACCAGAACGGCGCGGAAGCGCTCCTCGGCAACGGGGACATGCTGTTCCTCCCGCCGGGACGGAGCGAGCCGATCCGGGTGCAGGGCGCCTTCATCAGCACCGAGGAGACCGAAGCCATCACCGAGTGGTACAAGGCGCGGCAGGTGGCCCGTGACGCCGCGCTTCAACACCAGGGACTGCTCCGGGAAGACGAAGCGGACATCCTGGCCGTGGTCCGAGAGATCGAGGCCGCGGAAGCCGCCGCCGAGGCGGGCGAAGGCCCCGGTGCCGCGGCGGGCGAGCGCGACGCGCTGTTCCGCGAGGCGGCGGAGACCTGCATCCAGCACCAGCTGGGCTCCACGTCGCTGCTGCAACGGAAGCTCCGGGTCGGCTACGGCCGGGCCGCGCGGATCATTGACCAGCTGCACGAAGCGGGAATTCTGGGACCGCCCGATGGCTCGCGGCCTCGCGAAGTGCTGATTGGCATGGGCCAGCTTGACGAGTACTGCAGCTGAGGCTTGGGGTGAATTCACGCGGGGATTCGGCACGCTGGCGCATAGAAAGGGTGACACTGGATCGCCATGGCGGCGTTACGTTGCGCCCGTGCCGATCAAGTCAGATCCACGAAGCTGGACCGACCCCCGCCACCGCCGCGGCTTGGCGGGCGAGCGGGCGGCCATCCGGTTCCTTGTGGCGCGCGGCTGGCGGATCCTGGACCACCGGTTTCGCATGGGGCGTCTGGAGATAGACCTGGTGGCCCGGAAAGGTGTCGTGGTGGCGTTCGTCGAGGTCAAGACCCGCCGCGGAGAGGCCTTTGGGAGCCCGCTGGAGGCAGTGGGTTGGAGCAAGCGGCGGGAGATCCACCGCGTGGCCAGCGCCTGGGTGGACCGGTTTGGCCGGCCTCGTGATGTGTATCGCTTTGATGTGATTGGGGTTACGGCAACGCCCTGTGGCACCCGGATCGAGCACCTGGAAGATGCGTTCCGACCGGAGTGGCGGTGACGCCGGCTTCGGGATATATTCGGTACGGGCGTGAGAAGTGAGAAGTGGGAACGAAACGTGAGATGGGTACGCATACCCAACCGAGGTAACCATGCCTGCTGAGAAAACGTCCCCCCCCGACGCTCCCCAGGTTTCCGAGGAGAAGAAGAAAGCGGTCAACCTCGCCATCGCGCAGATCGAGAAGAACCTTGGCAAGGGCTCGATCATGCGAATGGGGCAGGAATCGTGGGTTCGGGTGGATTTCATCCCTACCGGGGCGGTCAACCTGGATGCGGCCATCGGCGTGGGCGGCATTCCCCGCGGGCGCATCACCGAGATCTACGTCCCCGAGTCGAGCGGCAAGACCACCCTGGCGCTGCACGTGGCGGCCAGCGCCCAGCGGCGGGGCGGGGTCGCGGCCTACATAGACGCCGAGCACGCACTGGACGTGGAGTACGCCAAGAAGCTGGGCGTGGAAATCGAGAACCTGCTGGTCTCCCAGCCGGACACCGGGGAAGAAGGGCTGGAGATCGCCGAGATCCTGGTCCGCTCCGGGGCGGTCGATGTGATCGTGGTGGATTCGGTGGCCGCCCTGGTGCCCAAGGCGGAAATCGAGGGAGACATGGGCGAGGCGCACATGGGACTGCAGGCCCGGCTCATGTCGCAGGCCCTGCGGAAGCTGGCCGGCAGCATCAACCGGTCCCGCACGTCGGTGATTTTCATCAATCAGCTGCGCGAGAAGATCGGCGTGATGTTCGGCAACCCGGAAACCACCACCGGCGGGCGGGCGCTCAAGTTCTACGCGTCGGTGCGGCTGGACGTCCGGCGCATCGGGCCGGTCAAAGACCGGGACGCCATCATCGGGAGCCGCGTGCGGGTCAAGGTGGTGAAGAACAAGGTGGCGCCGCCGTTCAAGCAGGCCGAGTTCGACATTCTGTTCGAGGAAGGGATCAGCCACACCGGGCTGCTGGTGGACCTCGCCTCGGAGATGGGGATCATCGAGAAGAGCGGTGCCTGGTACTCATACGGCAAGGAGCGCATCGGGCAGGGTCGCGAGAACGCCAAGCTCTACCTCAAAGACAATGCGGCCGTTTGCGCGGAGGTGGAAGCGCGGGTGAAGGAGCAGATGGGGATGAAGTTGCCGGCGGGGACCCCGGGGGAGACGGTCGAGGACTCAACCGCGGAGTGACGGGACCGCGTAAGGGGTGAGGGGTGAGGGGGCCACCCCTCACCCCTTACCCCTCACGCTTTCGTGCCCGCACCACGTCCACTCATGATCATCACCGGTCTCACCGCGGATTCCCGCCAGCCCGGCTACCTGGTCGTTGAAGCCGACCGGGCCCGGTATGCCAGCCTCCCCCTGGAGGTGGTGCACCAGCTGGAGCTGAAGGTGGGGCTGGAGGTGCAGGGGGAGCAGGCCGAGCGGTTGAGGCGGGCGGCGGAAGTCGAGTCCGCGCATCAGGTGGCCGCGCGGCTGCTGGCGATGCGCCCCCGCTCGGTGTATGACGTGCTGGCCCGGCTGCGGGAACGGGGGCACAACCCGAGTGCCGCGGCCGCCGCTGTGGGCCGGCTGGAAGCCGCGGGCGTACTGGATGACGCCGCGTATGCGCGGCACTTCGCACGGGTGCGGGCGCCGCGGGGCCACGGGCCCGCGCGCCTGCTGCATGACCTCCTCGCCAAAGGCGTGGATCGCCGAGTGGCGGAGCGGGCCATCGCCGAGGTGCTGGACCAGGAGGGGGTGGACGCCTCCGCGCAGGCGCGCGCGCTCGCCGGAAAACGCATGGGGCAGCTCCGGGACGTGCCGCCCCGTCAACGGCGCCGGCGCCTGCTCGCCTATCTGGCGCGGCGGGGCTTCCGAGGACGGGAGGTGCAGGACATGGTGAGCGATATGCTCAGTGCCGAACCCCCGGGGACGGCGCACCCGGCCACCAACTGACGCCCACACCGGAATGCTTGAAATGCCTGCCGAGCGCTCCTACGTTCCCTGTATGCTCCCACATGCTCCCCTGATGACGGCGGACGAGCTGCTTCACCTCAACCTTCCCGACAAGCGAACCGAGCTGGTGCGGGGCCGGCTGGTCGTGCGCGAGCCGGCCGGATCGCAGCACGGGCTCGTGGCCATGAGCATCGGCGCCGAGCTCGCGGTGTACGCGAAACGCATCGCTGCCGGCGGCGTGTTCGCCGCGGAAACCGGCTTCAAGCTGGCCACCAATCCGGACACGGTGCGCGCTCCGGACGTCGCGTTCGTCACCAGCGAGCGGCTCCCGGCGGCGGTGACCCGGGGGTATCCCGCGCTGGCCCCGGATCTCGCGGTCGAGGTGCTCTCACCGGGCGACTCGCCCGGTGAGGTCCTGGCCAAAGTGGCGGACTGGCTGTCGGCGGGGACCAGTTTGGTGTGGGTGGTGGACCCCGTCCGCCGGCTGGCGCGGGTGTATCGCCGCGACGGAAGCGAGGTCCTGGTCGCGTCGGACGGTGCGCTGGACGGCGAAGATCTCCTGCCCGGATTCTCCTGCCCGCTCGCCTCGGTCCTGTAGCACCGCCCACCCGGCAGCTCCAGGGCATCGGTGGGCGGGGCTTAGTGAGGGCCCTCGCGTTAGTTAGTTTAGGTTCCATGCGCTCCGCCGATATCCGCCAGTCATTCGTGGACTTCTTCCACTCCCGGGGCCACGAGCCGGTCCGTTCGGCGTCCCTGGTGCCGGCGGACGATCCTACCCTGCTGTTCACCAACGCCGGGATGGTGCAGTTCAAGCGGGTGTTCCAGGGTCTGGAGCGCCGCGCGTACCGGCGCGCCGTCACGGTGCAGAAATGCGTGCGGGCGGGCGGCAAGCACAACGACCTGGAGCAGGTGGGCCATACCGCCCGGCACCACACCTTCTTCGAGATGCTGGGCAACTTCTCGTTCGGCGACTACTTCAAGAAGGACGCCATCGCGTTCGGCTGGGAGTGGGTCACCGGCGAGCGGTACCTGCACATCCACCCGGACCGCATCTACGTCAGCGTGCACCACCAGGACGACGAGGCCCGCCGGCTGTGGCGCGAGGTCACCGGGATCGCCGACGAGCGGATCTACGGCCTGGGGGACAAAGACAATTTCTGGCAGATGGGCGACACGGGACCGTGCGGGCCGTGTTCGGAGATGTACGTCGATCTCATGGCGGACGGACCGCCCGACCGCCGGTCCGCCGGCCCGCCCTCGGCCGAGGAATTTGTCGCACTCAACGAAGCCGGCCAGCTTCTCGAGATCTGGAATCTGGTCTTCATGCAGTTCGACCAGGCGCCGGATGGCAGCCGAACGCCGCTCCCCGCTCCCTCGGTGGATACCGGGGCGGGGCTGGAGCGGATCGCGGCCGTCATGCAGGGGGTCGAATCCAACTTCGACACCGATCTCTTCACGCCGATCACCCGCCGGGCCGCGGAGGCGGTTGGCCGGCCGTACGATCGCGGGCCCAACGGGGCCGGGTTCCGGGTACTGGCGGACCACGCGCGCGCGGTGGCGTTTTTGCTGGCGGACGGGGTGTATCCCTCGAACGACGGGCGGGGCTACGTGCTGCGCCGGATCCTGCGGCGCGCGGTGCGGCATGCGTTCCTGCTGGGCCGCAAAGACCCCACGCTGGTGGACCTGGCCGAGGTGGTGGTCGAGAACCTGAGCGGGGTGTATCCCGAGCTCCAGGAGAAGGCTCGGCACATCGTGTCCGTCACCCGGGCGGAAGAGGAGCGTTTCCTGGAGACCATTGAGGACGGTCTCGCGCGGCTGGACCAGATCATCAGCGGCTCGCGGGGCACCGTGTCGGGCGAGGACGCATTCAAGCTGTACGACACCTACGGCTTCCCGGTGGACCTGACGCAGGTCATCGCCTCGGAGCGCGGGTGGACGGTGGACACGGCAGGCTTCGAGCGGGCCCTGGCCGGGCAGCAGGAGCGCTCCCGGGCGGTCAGGCGGGCAGGCGGTCAGGCGGACAGGCGGTCGGGCGGACGGGCGGTCACGTCGTCCGCCCGTGGGAAGAGCGGATGGGTGCGGGCCAAGCCCCGTGTCCGCCAGCACTTCGTGGGTTACGAGACCACCCGCGCCGAGACGGCCATCATCGCGTTCCGCCAGACCGAGGATCACCTGGAGCTGGTGCTCAAGGAGAATCCGTTCTACGCCGAGTCTGGTGGGCAGGTAAGCGACATCGGGGTGGTGAAAGGCGAGGGGTGGGAGCTGTCGGTGGAAGAGGTGCTCAAGCAGGACGGCAAGCAGGTGGTGGTGGGGCCGTACGAGGGGGCGTTCGAGCCCACGCCGGTGCACGCGGTGGTGGCCGAGGAGCGCCGGCACAACATCGAGCGGAACCACACGGCCACGCACCTGGTGCACGCGGCGCTTCGCCAGGTCCTGGGGACGCACGTGCGGCAGGCGGGCTCGGTGGTGGCGCCGGACCGGTTGCGCTTCGATTTCTCCCATCACCAGCCGGTGAGCGACGAGCAGCTCCAGGCGATCGAAGGGGCGGCGAACGAGGCGATCTGGGCGAACCTGGACGTGAGGACCTACGAGCTGCCCTATCAGGAGGCGATCGCCTCCGGCGCCATGGCGCTGTTCGGCGAGAAGTACGGCGACCGGGTGCGGGTGGTGGATGTGCCGGGCGTGTCCCGGGAGCTGTGCGGCGGCACCCACGTTCGCACCACGGGGCAAATCGGCCTGTTCCACTTCCACGGGGAATCGGGCGTGGCCGCCGGGGTCCGGCGCATCGAGGCGTTCACCGGGCCGGGAGCGTATCAGGCGGTGCTGGAGCTGGACCGGCGGCTGACCGACGCCGCTGAGACGCTCCGCACCAGTCCCGAGCACCTGGCTCGGCGCATCGCGGCCCTGCTGGACGACAAGAAGCGGTTGGAGAAGCAGATCGAGCAGCTGTTGCGGGAAGGCGGCGCCGGGGCGGGGGAGACGTTCGCGCGGCACGCGCTGGGCGAGATCGAGGTGCTGGTAGGGGACGCGCCGGTCACCGAGCGGGAGCAGGTGGGCCTCATGATGGACAAGTTCCGCGCGGAGAGGAAGAAGAACGGCGTGTGGGTGGTGTTCACCGCGGGTGAGCGACCCGGGGTGCACGTGAGCGTGACGGACGATGTGATCGCCCGGGGCGTGAAGGCGGGCGATCTGGTATCCCGCCTCGCGGCGTTGAGCGGCGGGAAGGGCGGGGGCCGCCCGCATTTCGCCTCCGGGGGTCTGGGCGATCCGGGGAAGCTCGCCGAGACCAAGCAGAAGGCGTTCGAGATCGTGCAGGCGGCTCTGGCGCAGGGGACCAACTGAGCGAGATCGAGCAGTGGCTCGAGCCGCGGCTCAGGGAGGTGCCGGAGTCGCTGCGGGAACGGATTCTCGGTGTGGTCACCAGTGCGGCGTCGGCGGGCGGTGGCGGCTGTTCGGCTGATGCCTTGCATGAGCGGTTGAGGCAGCTCGGCGACGGCCTGCTCGCCCAGGCCAAGTCCGAGCCCGCCTCCCGGGATACGGCCCTCACGCTCCTCGCCGCCGACGCGCTGATGACGTTCGCCTGTGAGGCCCTGGCGGAGGTCGACCCCAGCGGGCTGGCGGGTGGACCGTGAATTGCGGCGGGGGAAACGGCGGGCGTGGATCGTTTCGCGCGCTGCAGTGCCGCGCGCGCCGCAGACAATGATTGGGCGAGCACAGCCCGTGTCATGATCGACATCCACTCGCATCTCCTGCCCGGCCTCGACGACGGCTCCCGCTCGCTGCAGCAGTCCGTCGCGGTGCTGCGGCAGATGGCCCGGGACGGGGTCACGGGCCTGGTGCTGACGCCGCACATCGCGGCCAGCGAGATCAACGCCGGCCCCGACATGGCCATTGCGCGCCGGGACGGGGCCCTGGATCGACTCAAGCCCCATGGCCCGCCGGCGCTGGAGCTGTTCGCCGGGTTCGAGATCATGCTGGACGAGCCGCTCACGCCGCTGGCCGTGGGGGATCGGCGGCTGTCGCTGGCGGGGTCGCGCTACTACTTGGTGGAGTTTCCCTTCTCGATCGTGGGCGAGCTGGCCACGCGGGTGCTGGGTGACATCGCGCGGGCGGGGCCGGTACCGGTCCTGGCCCATCCGGAGCGCTACGAGGCCTGCTCGCCGGACGCGGTGCGCCAATGGCGCGAGGCGGGCGCCCGGATGCAGGTGGACGCCCGGGCGCTGGGCCGCGCCACCACCCGCGGGCACCGGGCCCGCCAGCTCGTGTCCGCCGGGTTGGCGGACGTGGTGGCCGCGGACAACCACGGGGACCGCCGCTCGTTGCTGGCCGCCGTGGAGGCGCTTCGCTCGCGGGCCGGCGGCGGGAGCGTGGCCGACGAGGCGCTCCAGCTGCTGACCCATCTCAACCCCATGGCGATGACCCGTGACTGGGAGCTGAAACCGGTTCCCGCGCTGCCGGTGGCGGAGCGGTGGACCGACAAGGTCAGGAGATTCCTGGCGGAATGACGGTCTGGCGGAGCCCACGGTGATGTGACTATCATAGTCATATGAAAAAGACTAAGAAGGTCAGATCCAAGCCCTACCCCAAGCCCGCGGAGGGGTCCAAGCGCACCGCGGCGGTCTCCGAGCTCAAGGCCGGGTTATCGGCGTACCTGGCCCGGGTGAAGGCGGGGGAGGTGGTGGTGGTGACGGACCGGGGGACTCCGGTCGCCAAACTCGTGCCCATTCCCCGTGAGGAAGACCCCGAGATGCAGCGGTTGCGGCGGCTGGAAGCACAAGGGTTGATCCGGTTTCCCACGGCCAAGCTGCCACCGGATTTCTGGGAGCTTCCGCGGCCCACGGACCCTGAGGGGTTGGTTCGCAAAGCCCTGCTCGAAGAGCGCGAGAGCGGTTGGTGAGGTTCTGGGAAACGTCTGCCCTCATTCCCCTGTGCGTGGAGGAACCCGGTTCGGCACAGGCGAAGGCGCTCCTGGAGGCCGATCCTGACGTCGCGGTGTGGTGGGGCACGCCAGTAGAGCAGGCGTCCGGCCTCGCGCGTCGGGTCCGCGATGGTACGATGAGCGCCGAAGACGAGGCCGAGGCGCGAACGGTCCTCGATCGTATGGCGGCGACGTGGCTGGTCGTGACACCCAGTACGCCGGTATTGGACCGTGCCGTTCGACTGGTGCGTACCCATCCGCTCCGGGCGGCCGACGCGCTACACCTGGCCGCGGCCCTGACCTGGAGCGGCCAATCGCCGGCCGGTCGGGTGTTCGTCACCCTCGACCAGCGCCTGCGGGACGCCGCGCTGCGCGAGGGATTTCGGGTGGTGCCGGAGCGGATCTGACGGACGGGCAAGGGGAGGGAAAAGGTGACGCTCATTGATCTTTCGGGCCGCGTGGCGCTGGTCACCGGCGGCTCCCGCGGCATCGGCGCGGCCACGGCGGTGATGCTGGCGGACGCCGGCGCGGACGTGGCGCTGACCTATCGCACCCGCAAAGACGAGGCCGAGAAGGTCGGCAAGCAGATCGAGCGAATCGGCCGGCAATGGACCGTGCTGCAGGCCGATCTCTCGCGTCGCGAGGATTGCGAGCGGGTGGTGCGCGAGACCGCGGAGGCCTACGGCAAGCTGGACATCTTCGTGGCCAACGCCGGCATCTGGCCGCCGGAGGACGTGCCGGTGAGCGGGATGACGGACGAGCAATGGCGCACCACCATGGCCACCAACCTCGACTCGGTGTTCTGGGGCACGCGGGCGGCCTTGAAGGCGATGAAACGCGGCGGCCGGGTGGTGATCGTGACCAGCACCGCGGGCCAGCGGGGCGAGGCGATGCACGCGGACTACGCGGCCACCAAGGGCGCGCTGATCTCGTTCGTGAAGTCGGTGGCGGTGGAGGTGGGCAAAGAGGACATCACGGTGAACTCGGTGGCGCCGGGCTGGGTGGATACCGAGATGTCGGCCATGCCGTACGAGCGGGGCGGGGGGAGCGGGAAGCGGCGGATCGAGCAGGGCATTCCGCTCGGGAGGGTGGCCAGCGCCCAAGACGTTGCGGGGCCGATCGTGTTCCTGTGCTCCTCGCTCGCCCGGCATATCACGGGGGAGATCCTGAACGTGAACGGCGGAAGCGTGTTGTGCGGGTGAGTCTCGCCGGAGGTGTGGCGGGGCGTCAGGCGGGGGTGGGTCGCTTCGCGCGCTGCAGTCGCGCGCGCGCCGCAGCGGCATTGGGTCAATTGGCGCGCGCGGGACTGACGCGCGCTCAGAGACCCACCCCCACCTTCCGCCCACCTGACACCGCGCGACGAGACCCACTCCCGCCGCACGCCCCGCTATAGCGCATGACCGCCGGTCATCCCGACTTCCTCGTGATCGGCGGCGGGATCGTCGGCGTCACCATCGGCCTCGAGCTGCGGCGCCGATTCCCCGAAACGAAAGTCATCCTGATCGAGAAGGAGCCCGCCTGCGGCCTCCACGCCAGCGGCCGCAACAGCGGCGTGCTGCACGCGGGCTTCTACTACACAGCCGACAGCCTCAAGGCCCGGTTCACCCGCGACGGCAACCGGGAGATGACCGCCTACTGCCGGGAGCGCGGGCTGCCCATCAACGCCTGCGGCAAGCTGGTGGTGGCCCGGAACGCCGCCGAGCATGCGGGGCTGGATGAGCTGCTGCGCCGCGCGAAGCACAACGGCGTCACGCTGGAATCCATCAGCCCGGAAGACGCGCGGAAGATCGAGCCCCGGGTGAAGACCCACGAGCGGGCCCTGTTCTCGCCCGCCACCTCGTCGGTGGATCCCGCCGCCGTCATGCAGCGCCTGGGGCGCGATCTCCAGCAAGCCGGCGTACAGGTCCGGACCGGCGTCGCCTACCTGAAGCTCGCCAACGGCGCGGTGCACACCTCGGCGGGACCGATGCAGCCGGGGTACGTGATCAACGCCGCCGGTCTCTATGCCGATCGAGTGGCCCGCGACTTCGGATTCTCGCGGGAGTTTTCCATTCTCCCGTTCAAGGGCGTCTATCTCTACGGGGACCAGGCCGTGGAGCGGCTCCGCACCAACGTCTATCCGGTGCCGGACCTCGCCAACCCGTTCCTGGGCGTGCATTTCACGGTCACCGTGGACGGGCACGTGAAGATCGGGCCGTCGGCCATGCCGGCGTTCTGGCGCGAGCAGTATGAAGGGCTGGGCAATTTCCGCGCGGGGGAATGCCTGGACATCGTCCGGCGCGAGACGGCGCTGTTTCTCCGGAACGACTTCGGATTCCGGGGTCTGGCGCTCCGGGAGTTGAAGAAGTACTCGCGCCGCCACCTGGTGGCGCTGGCCTCCGAGCTGGTGCATGACGTGCGGTTGGACCGCTACCGGCACTGGGGCCAGCCGGGCATCCGGGCCCAGCTGGTGAACCTCCGCGAGCGGACGCTGGAGATGGACTTTCGGTTCGAGGGGGACGGGCGGTCGTTCCACGTGCTGAACGCGGTGTCGCCGGCGTTCACCTGCGCGTTGCCGTTCAGCCGGTACGCGGTGGATCGGGTCGCGGACCTGTTGCGCAGGGGGACGCTGTAAGGGCCGGAAGGCGGGGGTGTCTCGTCGCGCGCTCTGAGACACCCCCGCCTTCCGTCCGTGCAACCCTCGCGGGATCCCCACGCCACCGGCTAGGTTTGGCGCGGCTATGATATTCCCCGATCGCCTCGCTATCCCGGATGAAGTCCTGGGCATCGCCCGGACCCTGGAGGACGCCGGGTTCGAGACCTGGTGCGTGGGCGGGGCGGTGCGGGACAACCTGCTGGGGCTGGAAAACCACGACTTCGATCTCACCACTGCCGCCGCGCCGCAGGACGTACAGCGCCTGTTCCGGCGGACTATCCCCATAGGCGTGGAGCACGGCACCGTCGCCGTACTGGACCGCGAGAACCGGCCTCACGAGGTCACCACTTTCCGGCGCGACGTCGAGACCGACGGTCGCCATGCGGTGGTGGCCTTCGGCGTGAGCCTGGACGACGATCTGGCCCGCCGCGACTTCACCATCAACGCCATCGCCTATCACCCGCTGCGGCACGAGTGGCGGGATCGCTTCGGCGGCGCCGGCGACCTGGAGCGCAAGATCATCCGGGCGGTGGGGGACCCGGCGCAGCGCTTTCGCGAGGACTACCTCCGGATTCTCCGGGCGCTGCGGTTCGCGGCCCGCTTCGGCTTCCAGATTGACCGCGACACCTGGAACGCCGCGACGGCCAACGTCGAAGGGCTCAAGCAGCTCTCCGCGGAGCGGGTGCGGGATGAGTGGTTCAAGGGCATTCGCATGGCCCGGTGGCCGTCCGGGCTCCTGGATCTGCGGCGCGACGTGGGCGCGCTGGACCGGTGGCTGCCCGAGATCGAGAAGCGGGAAGCGAGAGCCGGCGAGCGGGGGACTGCCGCGGTGGACCAGCTGCCGCCGGACCCGGTGCTGATCACCAGCTATCTCTCGGCCGATCCGGTGGCCACGCTGACGCGGCTCAAGTGCTCCAATGCGGAGATCGAGCGCGGCCGGCGGATCGCCGAGCACCGGAAGGCATGGCCGGAGCCGGTCTCGGAGGTGTCAGTCCGGCGCTGGCTGGCCCGGGTCGGGCCGGCCGCCGACGACCTGCTGAACCTTGCCGAGGCGGAGGGGTGGGGCGACGTGCTGGTGGAGACCGCCGGACAGGTGGGCCGATCCAAGGCCCCGCTCTCGCTGGGCCACCTGGCGATCACCGGCGACGACCTATTGAAGGCCGGCGTGCCCAAGGGACCCGCCGTGGGCGAGACGCTGCGCGCCTTGCTGGATCGGGTGCTGGACGACCCGTCGCTCAACACGCGGGACAAGCTGCTGGCGTTGGCAGCCCCGAGCCCCGGGTCCCGGGTCCCGGGGCCAGAGGCGCGGAGAAGGGGCAAACCGAAATGACCGCCGCCCTCTGGTACGCCGTGGCTGCCGCGCTCGGCAATGTCGCCGGCGGCCTGTGCGCGGTGCGCGGCATGAGGCTCGGCCTCAAGCTGATCGAAGGGCTGGTGGCGTTCGGCGCGGGGTTCATGCTCTCGGTCGC
>DATECF010000227.1:0-6729 GCA_035287045.1 Gemmatimonadales bacterium
GAACTTCTGCTCCAGCGAGTCGGCGGCCGCGCGGATGTCGGCGTTGTCGCCGTCAGCGGCCAGGGTCCGATTCAGGTGCTGGACCTGGGCGCGGATCAACTCCGTCTGATTGTACATATCCACCGCGGCGTTCAGGTCCGCCTGGAGGTCGAGCAGCCGGGCCACTTGGGTCCGGACCTCCTCGAGGCTCCCACCCGAGTTCGGATCCAAGCGCACTTCCAGCGGCTGGGTGAACTCCTGGCCGCCTACGCTGAGCTTCACCGTGTAGGTCCCGGGAGGCATGAGGACCGAGAAGCGGCCAAGCCCGGGAGCTGGGCGGCCCTCGGGAGGCACCTCCACCCAATCCCCGTACAACGGCTGCACCCGCATCCGGCTTTCCTTGGTGGGCTCGTTCCGCAGGTCCCAGTAGATCCGGTTGACACCGGCGTTCTTGGTCCCGCGAAGCGTCCGGACGGTCCGGCCGTCCGACTGCTGAATGCTGATGGCAACGTCACCAGCGGGCACTGCCTTGAGCCAGTAGTTGATGGCGGCCCCGTACGGCGGATTCTCGCCCACGGTAGGATCGTTGGCCGTCGAGGCCTGCCCCGGGACGTTCCGGAACCGATAAGCGGCCCGAGGCCGGAACAGGCTCGCGTCCGACGCCGCCACCTCCGGCGTCAACTGCTGGATGGGTGAAAGATCGTCCAGGATCCAGAAGCCCCGTCCGTAGGTCGAAACCACCAGGTCGTTGAAGTGCTCCTGAATCACCAACCGGTACACCGGCGCATGCGGCAGATTGGTCTGCAACGGCTGCCACAGCTCGCCGTCGTTGAACGAGACGTAGAGGGCGTTCTCGGTGCCGGCGTAGAGCAGCCCGCGGCGCACCGGATCCTCGAGAATGGCGTGAGTATAGCTCAACGGGCTCTTGGGGATCCCGTTCACGATCATGCGCCAGGTGCGCCCGTAGTCGGTGGTCTTGTAAAGATGCGGGTCCCGCCCGTTCACCTGGTGAAAGTCCACCGCGACATAGGCGGTTCCGGTGTCGTAGCGCGAGGGCCCGATGCTCCAGACCGTGCCGAAAGGGGGCAGATTGGGGATGTTGCGCGTGACGTCGGTCCAGCTCTGCCCCCCGTCTTGGGTGACGTGCACCAGTCCGTCGTTGGTCCCCACCCAAATCAGCCCCGGCTTCAGGCGGGACTCGGCGATGGCATAGACCACGTCGAAGTACTCCACGCCGATGTTGTCGGGCGTGAGGCCTCCGGAGATCTGCTGTCTGCTCTTGTCATTGAGCGTCAGATCGGGACTGATCTCCCGCCAGCTCTTCCCCCCATCCGTGGTGACGTGCACGTGCTGGCTGCCCACGTAGACCTTGTTATGGTCGTGGGGGGAGATGGTGAGTGGGGCGTCCCAGACAAACCGATACTTGAGCTCGGCGGCGGGCCAACCGCCGGTGCTCACCGGCCAGATCTCCACGTGGTGCGCCTGCCGGGTGCGCAGATCCATACGCGTGACGATTCCGCCCAACGAGCCCGAGCCCGAGGCGCTGGACCACACGACGTCCGGGTCCTCCGGATCTGGCGTGGCCCAGCCGCTTTCGCCCCCGGCGACCGAGAACCACTCAGAGCGCGCGATCGTCCCTCCACCCCCGAAGCCCCCGGTGCGGCTGTTGCTGGGCACGCGGTACGAGGGCCCATCCTGCCGGTTGCCGTAGAGGAAATAGGGCACCCGCGTATCCACGGTCACGTGGTACATCTGCGCCACGGGCAGCTGGACCCGGTACCAGCTGCGCCCGCGGGTGGTCGTGATCCCCAGCCCCTGGTCGTTCACGCCGATCATCCGGTTGCCGTTGGTGGGGTCGATCCACAGGTCGTGATGGTCGCCGCCGGGCGCCCGGCCACCACCGAAGCTCTCGTTGGTCACGCCACCGTCGAGGCTCCTGGTGAACGAGGCCGTGAGGAAATACACCTCGTGCTCGTCATCCGGGCTCACCACCACGCGGCTGTAGTAGTGCGTCCGTCCCGCGAGCTGGCGGTCATGGCTGGTGAGCGTCCAGGTGTCGCCGCCGTCGAGCGAAGTCCAGAGCTCGCCGCTCTCCTGGGGCACGCCGCGCAGCGGCACGCCGTCCCCGGTTTCGATCAGGGCGTAGAGGTGATCGGGGTTGGACCGGGCGATGCCCAGCGCGACTTTCCCGTGGGGATTCCTCGGGAGCCCATTCCCCTGCAGCCGCCTCCAGGTGATCCCGCCGTCGCTCGACTTGAAGATCCCCGATCCCGGGCCGCCGGACTCGCGGCCCCAGGTCTTGATCTCGATCTGCCAGAACCCGGCGAAAAGGACGTTGGGGTTTGTGGGGTCCATGACCAGGTCCGAGCACCCGGTGTGCTGGTCCACGTGCAGCACCAGGGCCCAGGTCCGCCCGCCGTCCGCCGTGCGATACACGCCGCGCTCGGGCTGCGGACCGTAGCTGTGCCCCTGCGAGCACGCGAGCACGATGCCCGCGTTCAGCGGGTGGATCACGACTCGCGCGATCCGCCCCGTGTTCTCCAGACCCATGTGACTCCAGGTCTTGCCGCCGTCGAGCGACTTGTAGATCCCGTTCCCCAGCGAGATGTGGCTACGCGTGTGGGCTTCGCCCGTGCCGACCCAGACGATATTCGGATTCGACGCGGCCAGGGCGAGGTGCCCCACCGACTGCGCGGTCTGGCCGTCGAACAACGGCTCCCAGTTGAGCCCCGCGTCGGTCGTCTTCCAAACACCTCCTGACGCGGCGCCCACGTAGTAGGTGTTGGGATCGCCCGGGACGCCATACACCGCCGTGAGCCGGTTGCCTACCGGGCCAACGTGCCGATATCGCAACCGGCTGTAGAGCGCGGGATCCAGCTGCGGCTGCGCCGCCGGTTGCGGGCGGCGCTGCGCCTGCGCGGTGAGGGGGAAAACCAGAACGACGGCCAGGGTGACGGTGTTGAAGGTGCGCATACTCACGAGCTCCTGCGTGGCCAGACGGACGGTGGTGGGAAGATCCCCGCTCTAAGGGGGTCCTAAGTTGCGGCGCCGGGCGGAGGGCCGCTACTCCGGCGATCCCTGGCTCTTCTTTCCCCGGCGAGGGCGAAGCGCGGGGTATCCTTGCGCTCCGCACCGCGGGCAGCTGAGGGCCATCAGCTCTATCTCGCTGCCACAGATACCACAGCGCGGCATATCCGGATCGGAGCGGACGTCCCGCGCCTCCGGCAGCTCGTGGCCGCAGGCGCAGCGGATGGCCAGCGCGTCGAGAGGGGCTCCACATTTCGGGCAGTGGCGCGTCACGGCGTCTTCCTTGCCAGATGGGGATATGAGGCCATATGTTCGCGAGTCCGGCGGGCACCTCTCCCTGTCCCGGAGCCCGCGCGGCTTCCTGGTCCACGCTTCACTGGGGGCTCGATGAACGTATCTCGGAGCGTTGCGTTTCGCATGTTCGCGCACGCGGCGTGGAACCTGTGGCGCAAGAATCCGCTATCCGTTTCGTTCGAAGTCACCCATGCGTGCACGGCCAACTGCTGGCACTGCAATTGGGGCGGCCCCATCAAGGAGACGCGACGATCACCCGACGAATATGCCGCGATTTGCCGCAGACTCAACCCCGTGGTGGTCAACATCTCGGGCGGCGAGCCGTTGGCCCGGGGCGATGTGGACGACATCATTCGCGCGATCGCCCGCCCCCGCCGGCTGCCCTGGATGGTGGTGGTCAGCAACGGATCCCAGCTGACGCCGGAGCGCTTCCTCAAGCTCAAAGCCGCCGGCATGCATCAGCTGTCGCTCTCCATCGACTTTCCCGACTCGCGCCACAGTGATTTCCGCCGCATTCCCGGCCTGTTCGAGCACATGGATCGCTCCGTGCCGGAGTGCGTGGGCCTGGGCGAGCCGGACGACATCTCGCTCAACTGCTGCATCACCGCCTGGAACTATCGCGACTTGCCCGACATCGTGCGGGTGGCGGCACGCTGGGGCGTGGCGGTCAACTTCTCGGCCTACAGCGCGCTGCGCATGGACGATCCCAAGGGCCTGGTGCAGCACAACGGCTCGCCGGACGAGCTCAGGCGCTCCATCGAGGCGGTCATCGAGCTGAAGCGCGCCGGGCTCCCGGTGTACACCGCGGAGCGCACCCTCTGGAAGTTCTACAAGTTCCTGGTCGAGGGCCACGTCGGCGGGTGCCAGGCCGGGTACAAGTTCCTGGTCGTCAACCCGGACGGACGCCTCACGCCCTGCGCCATGGTGATGGCGTACTTCACCGACCACCGCGCCATGCAGCGGGAGTTCTCCTGCCGGAACACCTGCGGCGCCTGCTACATCAGCACCCGGGCCAACACCGAAAAGACGCCCGGCGAGCTGCTGGGAGACAACCTGGCCATTCTGGGGAAGGTGGTGGGGTGGAGCGCCCTGGCGCGCCGGTTCAACGGGCGCCGGCCCACCGCGGCTTAGCCCACTTCGCCGGCCTCCGGCTCCGGCGCGTCCAGCACCGTGTCCCGCAACACCGCCTCGCCCCGCGCCAGCCGGCCGCCGATCATCAGCGCCGCCCCGCCCAGGATGACGACCAGGAGCGCCACTGTGGGAATGGCGAACGCCGAGCCCAGCCACGCGTAGAGCGCATAGCGCGGCCAGCGGCCCATGGCCGTGGCCACCATGAAGGGCGTCAGCGGATACCGCTTGAGGATCGCGAGGCCCCGCGCCGCCCAGAACGGCAGCGGCGTGAACGCGAACACCACCACCGTGACGAACGGCGCCCGCGCGAAGTACTCGACCCCGCGTTGGACCCAGCGCTGCTCCCGAAGCCACGCGGCGCGACGCCCGTGCAGCACCCAGCCGTACAGATACCAGTTCACGTACTCGGTGTAGAGATAGACGGCGAGCGCCACCAGGCTGACGGAGAGCGGCCGCGCGTACTTGGCCGCCTCGATGATGATCGGCTCGAACGCGGTGGGGATCACCGGACTCAACGGGCTGTTGGCGGGGATGCCTAGCACGCCGAGCCACACGAGCGGGATGGTGGCGGGCAGGACGAGGGCCAGCCCGATGCCCCCGACCGCGGCGATCACCGTGCCGCGCAGGAACCAGTCCCAGCGGCGATCGCCCCGGGGGCGGGCCAGGAAGCCAAGGGAGGGGCCGGTCATACGGTGGGTGCATATGGTAAGGGGTAAGGGGTGAGGGGGCCACCCCTCACTCCTTACCCCATACGCCGCTCCAATCCACCCTCAAGCACACGGGGCCGCCCCGGTTACCCGAGACGGCCCCACATTCCGGCTGGTGGTTCAGCGACGCTTACGCGCCCACCACAGTCACGTTGTTCGCCGCCGGGCCCTTCTGGCCCTGCACGACGTCGAACTCGACTGCGTCGCCTTCCTTCAGGGTCTTGAAACCGTTCCCCTGAATGGCCGAGTAGTGGACGAAGCAGTCCTTCTGGCCGTCATCGCGGGTGATGAAACCGAAGCCCTTGCTCTCGTTGAACCACTTCACCTTGCCGGTCGTACGCATGTGCCGTACTCCTCTTTCACTTGCTGATGTTCGTGGGAGTCCGGCATCACGCCGTAGCCTACCCAACGCCCATCTGTTCCGCGGATGAAGGCCCCCGCGTCGGGCTGCCGCCCCCAGCCGGCGAAGTCCGGCAACCGAGAGACGGCGGAATCCAAAGTATCTAACCAGCAAAGCGGGGACCCGCGCGTCGTGCCCAGGTCCCCGCTTGACGTGTTCGCTGGTGTGACCCACGCCCAAGCGGGCGTGTCCTAACGCAGGCGCAAAAGTAACGGGGTGCGACCAGATACGCCAGACCCCCAGCCGGTCGCTCTTGCCCTGCGGAGCCGGCCTTCCTACCGTAGGGCGTCTCCATATCCCCTTCCCAACGGCGAGGTGCCACATGGGCAAGATCAACTGGGGTCGTGTGATCGCGGGGGGCTTGCTGGCCGGGCTGGTGCTGAACGTGTTCGATTTTGTGATTCACGGCGTGCTGCTGGCTGATCAATGGAATGCGGCGATGGCTGCGCTGGGCAAGGGTGAGATGAGCGGCAGTGCAATCGTCTGGTACGTGGTGTTCGACTTTCTCCTGGGCATCGCCGCCGTATGGCTGTACGCCGCTATCCGGCCGCGGTACGGCCCAGGACCCAAGACGGCCGCCTGGGCGGGATTGTTCCTGTGGTTCGTGGTGGGCGCCCTGTTCAACCTGGCCCAGATGCCGTCCGGTTTGTGGCCCGGGAACCTGCTGGTAATCTCCGCCGCCGTGGCCCTGGTCTACGTGCCGCTGGCGGCCGTTGCCGGCGCGTGGGCGTACAAAGAGGAAACCGCGGCATAAACCTCCCGGTGACCGGGCGGTGCGCCTCGCCGCCCGGTCATGGTCCTTCGGGGTCCACTTCGCCCAGCGTTCCCCGCTCAAACCAGAACGACGTACGCGGGTCCACACTCAGGATGCGGGCCCTGGCGATGGGGTTGAGTACCGTCGAAGGAACCACCCACAGCGTTCCCTCGGCGAGCACGCCGGGGACCTCGAAGACATGAAGCGTCTTGGGGGCGGGATCCAGCGTCACCTCCAGCACCGCATCGCCGGGAGGCGCGTCGTCCTTTTCGGGCACGCGGTCGGTGAGCCAGACACCCACCACCTTGAGCCGGCGGTCGCTGACCAGACCCTCGACGTCGAAGGCCCATTTCTGGTCCAGGAAGCCGCGGCGCATGATCTCGCGGGCCTCGGCGATCGTGGTTCGGTGGTACAGGATCACGGCTTGACCCCGGCTT
>DATECF010000228.1:0-9974 GCA_035287045.1 Gemmatimonadales bacterium
CCAGGACCGGTTCGGCCTGTCCTTCTGGGACGCGCTCATCGTCAGCAGCGCCCAGGCCGCCGAATGCGGGTACCTGTTGTCAGAGGACTTTCAGGACGGCCAAGATTTCGGCGGCGTTCGCGTCGTGAGTCCGTTCGGCACCCGTCAGCCGGCCGACATCCTCGGCTGAGACGGGATTGCGAGCCAGCGGATCTCGCGGAAAGCAAGGGAGACCACCGCACCTCCCGCCGGAACCGGGCTACTTTTTCGTCCTGGTCAATTGCCTGAGCCACGGGAACACCTGGTCCACCGCGCCGATCTTCGACTCGGCTGTCGCCGGGTCGTACACCTCGTAGGGCACGCCGTTAGCCGCGTCCGGATAGCGTGCGGTTTGGTCGAGGCGTCACGGAGCACTGAGCCAGCCAATGCTGTTCTCCATAGACTCGCCCTCGGCGCCCCGCCCAGCGATCCACTCCTCCATGGCACCCACGTGCGCACCCACATCAGACTGCGAGAGTGAGACCGACAAGAAAAGCACGCCGGGGAACCGCTTGCCCCCGGCACGGTAGGCCTCGACCAGCGCGGCGAAGTCCCGGTAGTTCCGCGCCACCACGATCCGTGCCTCCGACGCAGCGCACGCCAACACCTCGGCGTCCGATGCGCGGGCCAGGCCGATGTCCAAGACGTGCGTGACGTCTACGCCGCGGGCGCGGAGCGCGTCGCAGGCAGGTTTACTCACCTGTTCGTCGAACAGAAACCGGAAGGGCATCAGCCACGGCCGGCCAGGAAGCGCCCAACGCGCTCATTCTCCGTGATCCACTGGTCAATCTCCTCCGGGAAGCGTGCGGCGTAGGCGAGCGCCTGGGTGAGCGCGTCCCGCGAGACGTGGCTGCCGAAGTGCGTTTCCAGCCGTCCCACGTCGCCGCGGTAGTCGCGGGCCACCATCGCGACCTCCCAGACGTCCGGTCCCTCACGCAGCGCCGCCCGCCGTCCGCTCACCCCGTCGCGGAACTCGATCGCCGGGAACTCCTGCAATGCCCACCATTCCTCGACAGTGCGGCGCAGGCCGACGGAGGGACCTTCGCCGTGCTCGCGCCAAAACGTGTGGAGCGCGCGTACCAGCCAATCAGGGAGCCGGGTGGTAGCGGGAACGGTGGCCATCCTCCTGCCTCCAGGTTATACGGCGTATGTATCGTACACGCCGTATGCATGTACGTCGAGTCACGCCATTCCTCGACCGTGTCGAAGGTGAGCGCGAGGTGCTGGTGGTGACGCGCCGTGGGCACGACGACGTTGCGCTGGTCCCGGCTGACGAGTTGTCGAGCTTGCTGGAGACGGCCTACCTGTTGCAAAGTCCCGCCAACGCGCGGCGCTTGTTGGAGGCGCTCCGGGAGTCGCTCAACTACGAGGGCCCCCCCCACTCGATCGAGGACCTCCAGCGAGAGTTCGGCCTCCGATGCGCCTGGTACACCTGAGCCACGACCGGCCAGGCGCTTCGCTGCGGTCCTCGAAGGTTGACGTACACGTCATGGTCGAATAATTATTCGACCATGACCGACAATAAGTTCCGCCTCGGTTACGCGGGTTGCCGGGCGCACCTGAGGCGACGGCTCACCGAGCCGGCCCCGTCCCGCATCCAGCTCCTGACCGGCCCGCGGCAGGTGGGCAAGACCACGCTCCTCCTCGAGCTGGCGCGAGAGCTCGGGGAGGCCGCTGTCTACGCCGCGGGCGACGCATCAGAGGCGGCGGTACCCGGCTCCTGGGAGGCCCTGTGGCGCCGCGCCGAGGAGGCCGCCGAGGCCCGCGGGCAGGCAGCGCTGCTGCTGGACGAGGTTCAGTACGTTCCCCACTGGGCCGCGCGGCTGAAGGCGGGATGGGATCGGGTCCGCCGCCGCGGCACACCGCTCCACGTGGTCGCGACCGGCTCCTCTGCCTTGAGGCTCGGGACGGGCTCGCGAGAGCGCTTAGCGGGTCGCTTCGAGCGGCTCACGCTGGCGCACTGGACCGCCCGCGACCTGGGTGGCGCCTTCGGATTGGACCGTGAGGAAGCACTCCGGGCGGTCGTGACCCAAGGGGCCTACCCCGGGGGCGTCCCGCTCCGCGGCGACCCGGCCCGCTGGAAGGCCTACGTGAACGACGCCATCGTCGAGCCGGCGGTGGGGCGCGATCTACTGGCGCTGGGCACGGTCCGCAAGCCCGGGCTCCTACGGCAGGTGTTCGCCGCGTGCACGGCCCTGCCGGCGCAGGTCGTCTCGCTCCAAAAGCTGCGCGGGACCCTGGAGGAGGCCGGCGCGTTGGAGACGGTGTCCCACTACCTGAGGCTCTTGGAGGAGGCCTACCTCGTCGCAGGATTGGAGAAGTACTCGCCGCGGCCCACGCGGCGGCGACGAGCGCCGCCCAAGATCGCCGTCCTCTCCAATGCGATCCTGGCGGTCACCGACCCGCGGGTTGCTCCCGACCCCAGCCGTGAGCCGGAGCGGTACGGAGCCTGGGTGGAAAACGCCTGCTTGGCGCACGCCTGGAACGCCGGAGTGGGAGTCAGCTACTGGCGCGAGGAGCCGCTGGAGGTGGACGCGGTGTTCGAAGGCTCCTGGGGCTCGTGGGCGATCGAGGTGAAGACCGGCGCCTTCACGCCCCGCGACCTCACGGGACTGCTAGAGTTCGTCCGGCGTCACCCCGGCTTCCGTCCCCTGGTCCTCTGCGAGGAAGGCCGGACGGAGGCTGCTAGGGCGGCCGGTGTCCTGGCCACGCCCTGGAAAGAGTTTCTCTGGAGCGGCCCGCCCCGCTGAGTGAGATGTGGGCGCAGCGTTGTATCGCCGCAATCGTTGCCACGCTTCTCTTCCGGCGAATAGAACGGATCGAAGTTGTCTACTCCGAGCAATATCGGCCAGAGCGCCTTTTCGGTTCGACTCGAGGTCTACCAGCGGCTCTTCGGCCTGCATTCTTGCATTTCCGTCGGCAACGCGCGCCTCACCGCTCACTTGACGTAGATTGTTAGCTTCACGGCTTCAGGAGGGCCGCACATCCGCCAGCTGTTCGATCTCAGGCCAGTGGTTGAACGGACCGTCCTGGTGGGGACCGCCCGCCGGGGCGACCCCACTGCCAACCGGGTAGAGGAGCATCTCGCCGAGCTGGCCCGCCTCACCGACACCGCCGGCGCGGAAGTGGTGGGCCGCCTGGTCCAGCGGGTCGCCGCCCCTACGCCCAGGTTCTTCATTGGCCCCGGCAAAGTCAACGAGCTTAAGTCCCTGGCCGACCAGACCGGCGCCACGCTGGTGGTGTTCGACGACGACCTCTCCCCCTCCCAGGGCAGAAACCTGGAACGCGCCCTCGAGCGCCGCATCATGGACCGCTCCGAGGTCATCCTCGACATCTTCGCCACCCGGGCCCGGAGCAAGGAGGCCAAGCTCGAGGTCGAGCTGGCCCAGCTGGAGTACCTGCTGCCGCGCCTGGCCCGCATGTGGGTCCACCTCTCGCGCATCCGGGGCGGCATTGGCCTGCGGGGCCCCGGCGAGACCCAGATCGAGACCGACCGCCGGATGATCCGCCGCAAGATCTCCCGCCTGCGCCGCGAGCTGGAACGCGTGGTCCGTCACCGGGGCGTCCTGCGCCACGGCCGGCGCCCCATCCCCACCGTGGCGCTGGTGGGCTACACCAACGCGGGGAAGTCCAGCCTGCTCAAGGCCCTTACCCGCGCGGACACGTTGGTGGATGACCGGTTGTTTGCGACGCTGGATACGCTGACCAGGGAAGTCACGTTGGGCGACGGCACGGACGGGCCGGGACGGACGGAGACGGGCGGAGACGGACGCCGGGTCCGGCTGGTTGATACCGTGGGGTTCATCCGCAAGCTGCCGCACCATCTGGTGGCGAGCTTTGGCGCCACGCTGGAGGAGGCCCGCAACGCGGACATCCTGGCGCACGTGATTGACGCCTCCCATCCGGACTGGGAGGAACAGGTGGAGGTGGTGGACGGCGTCCTGGCCGACCTGGGCGAGCCCCCCCGCGCGGTGATCCACGTGTTCAACAAGATGGACCGGGTAGCTGAGCCGGAGGCGTTCCGGGCCGCGGTGGCCGCGCGGTACGAGGACGCCGTCTTCGTGTCGGCGGCGCGGGGCGAGGTGGCTGAGGTTCAGCTGCTACTGGGCCGTCACGCTTCGGACCCCAGCGCCGCTTCGACGGCTTCGAGAAAGCGAGGCGCCTGGGACAACACGTCGCCCAAGGCCTCGTAGATCTTGGCCTGGTCAATCTCATTGTACTCGTGGGCCAGCCGGTTGCGCAGGCCCGCGGCCGGCGCGAGCGCGTTGGCCAACGGCGGGGACAGCACGCCGAGCTCCGCCAGCTTGGTGAAGGACTGGTAGAAGTCCCGGGGAGGGACTCCGTCACGCTGGGTCACGATGTGATAATTGATGTCAATCATCCGACTGATGATTCGCTCGAGCAGGCGCTCGGCGATGAGCTGGTTGTCACGCCCGACCAGGAATGCCGCCCGTGTCACGCGGGACAGCCGCTCGACGTCTTTGAGGTCGTCCAGAATCAGCGCGCACTTCCGCCGGACGAGTACTTTATCGAGTGGCACGGACGAAGCGGGCTATGCCCCGGCGCACGGCGTCGGCTTCCAGCTCGAAAAAGGGCTGGTACTCCACGAAGCGGCGCCACGCGTACGCCTGATGGGCTGCGAGGTCACCGGCCGTACCAAACAGCAACCGCGGTTGCCGGAGCGCGTGCCAGGCAATCAGGGGATCGGCGCGGTGCAGCCAGACGAGGTCCACCTCCCACTGCGGGAACAGGGCCTGGAGGTCGGCCAGGAGGCGCAAGGGATCGTCCCGCTCCGGGGCCTCCAGCACCACTGCCAGATCGAGGTCGCTGGCCGCGTGCGTCGTGCCGGCGACCTGGGAACCGAACGCCACCAACAAGCGGATGCCGTGGCGTCGGGCAACCTCCGTCAGCTTCTCTTGAGTTTGCGGCCCGGTGTCCAGGCCTTCGGTGGTCGCTGCCCGGTCGGTCATCAACTGCTCAATGTACGCTCGGCCGGGCCATGAAGGCAAAACGAGGAGGTACCACCCTAATGCCTCGGCGACCCGTTCCATTCAGGTTCGTCACGCAAGCGATGTTGGCGCTGGCGCTCCTGCCCTGGTCCGCCGTGGCACGGGCGCAGGTAGTGGGCTCCCGCTTCCTGCCGGTTGATCATTGGGCCTACGAGTACCTCGAACGACTGGAAACGCGGGGACACCTGCCGGGGCTCAATCCGCTGGTGCAGCCGTACCGGCGCCTGGACGTGGCTCGGGAGCTCGCGCGGCTCGATCCTGACACGTTGCGTGAGCCACTGGCCGGCTGGGTGCGGATGCTTCGCGAGGCGTTCGCCCGCGAACTCCTGACGCTTGCCGGCCAGGCCGAGACGCGGTACGGGCTGGAGGCCATGGCCGGGGTTCGGGGCTCGACCAGCCACCGGCTGGATCCCGCGCGGCCCTTTGGGAACGAGAACGCCTGGCCCTGGTGGCGCGGCGCTGCGTGGGTCGAGACCGGGCCGCTGGCCGCCGAGACGCGGGTGTACGGGGACCTGTACTTCCAGGACGATCCCGACGGCTACGATCCCGGGTTCGATCCGCGGGTCCGGCGCGGAGGGAGAACGGATAACGCCTACCTATCCGTGACCCTGCCGTTTGGCGCGCTGGAGGCGGGCCACTTCGCCCGCAACTGGGGCCCGCTCGGCAGTCCGGGGCTGATGGTGTCCAACGCGGCCACGCCATACCCGCAGATCGGGCTCGAGGTGCGGGCCGGCCGGTTCGCGCTGCGCTCGTTCGTGGCGGAACTGGATACAGTGGGGACCGCGAAGCGCCAAATGATCGCCCATCGCCTCGACTACACGGCCAAGGACTTCACCGTCTCGCTGGGCGAGGCGACGGTGTACGTGCATCCCACGCTGCTGCTCCGCTTCGCCAACCCGTTCGAGCTGCTCGTCATCGACCAGAACGACCAGCCGCCGCAGAACCTGATGCTCAACGCGCAGGTCCGGCTCCGGCGCAGCGGCGTGGTGCTTTACGGGGATGCCCTGCTGGATGACATAGACCTGAACCCCGGTACTCCCCAACCCGAGCCGCCGCAGTACGGCTTCACCCTGGGCGCGCGAGTGGTCTCGCTGCCGCCTTGGATAGAGTTGGGCACGGAGTACCAGCAGGTGGGGGCGTGGACCTACCGCACGCCCAACGTCACGGACCGCTACAGCTTCTTCAACCGGGGGCTGGGCGCCAACTACTCGGACTACGATCGCTTGACACTCTGGGCCGATCTCTGCCCGCCGGTGCCGGGCCTTCGGATCTCTCCCACCGCGCTGTTCCAGCGGCAGGGGGAGGGGAACTTCCGCGATTCGATCCCCGGCGGCTACTACTGGGGCCGGCCGGCGCTCTTCTGGGGCGTCAAGGAAACCACTCTACGCCTCGGTCTCCGGGGGCGGTATCAGCCGATCCGCGAGCTGTGGATCAACTGGGACCTGGGCCCCAACTTCACACGCAACCGGGCTCACGTGACGGGCGTGAACCAGACCAGCTTCGAGGCCGTAGCGGAGATCGGCGTGCGGCTGGAGTTGCCGCGGGGGAATTCCCGCTAGCCTTCGGGGCCGCCGTCTCTCACTTCGTCATGCGGTCAGCAACTCCAATCCCTCTTCGCTGGCCGTGCGCACGATCCCCAGCTCGCCCAGCTTTCGCTGGTATTCGTCCGGAGTGTAGCACAACAGCTCGACCCCCATCCGGATGTCACAGTCCTGATATACCCGGAACATCCGGTCCAGCCATCGCACGTCCGCGAACGCGTCCGACACGACCAGTACGTCGAGATCGCTGTCCTTGAGGGCGTCACCCCGCGCCCGGGAGCCGAATAGGATCACGTGCGCCGGGCGGTATCGCTCGATCAGCCGCGGCAGGACCTCGCGCCGGAAGCGGGCTACTTTTTCGTCTTGATCAACTGTGTGAGCCATGCAATCGCCTCGCCGGCCGCCTCCACCTTCCCTTCAGCCATGTCACGGTCGTAGACCTCGTACGGGACGCCGTTGGCCGCGTCAGGATAACGGGCCGTTGTGTAGTCCGGATTCAGGTGCGCCAGATGCGTTCGCACCGCCGCTGGCACTCCGAGTGGGTCGCCCAGCTCAGTCAGCGAATGGGTGCGCGGGGAGCTCTCCCCTCTCACCACCATCCAGGCAGCCTTCAGGTGCTTCTCCACCGCCTGGTGCGCGAGGAATGCGGCTACCTCGTAAGCCTCAACGCTCACGTTCTTGCGCGCGTTCGCCAGGTCGCGCTGCGCCTGCTTGATCAGCCGTTCGACTTCGATTCGCACGCTTCCTAACCGCAGAATGTGCCCGAAACATCGCGTCTAAGTGATGGCCCGTCAAGCAGTTGGCTGCCTATAATAGCCCGCGGCGCAAGGCCGCAACGTCGCGGGACAGCCGGAATAGCGTCTCGAAGGTCCGGTCCCAGGCGTACTGCTGGGCGGCCACCGTACGGGCCCTGGCGCCGAGCGCGCGGACGTCCTCGCTCAAGAGTTCCCGCGCGGCGCGAACGAACTCGCTGGCATGCCCTGGCCGGTACAGCCGCCCCCATTTCGTCCCCGCCAGCAGATCTGTGATCGCGCCTGAGTCCACGCCCACCACCGGCAACCCGCAGGCCATCGCTTCGACCGCGGCGAGGCCAAACGTCTCGATGGGGAAGGGCGCCACGTACAGGTCCGCGCTGGCAAGCGCCCTGGCGAGCCCCGCGCGATCGCGCTGGTAGGGAAGCACCGCGAGCATCTCCGGATGCGCGCGTGCGAAGGTCTCGAATTGCGACCGCAAGTGTCCCTCGCCGATCAATACCAGCTTGACGCCCGTCGCGCGGTGCAGTTCCGGAAGGCCGGCGAGCACCACGTCCAGCCGCTTCTCGGTGGCGAAGCGGCCGGCGTACACCGCCACGGGCTGGCCGTCGCGCGCGCCCACGGCCGCGCGCCACGCCGGGTCCCGCCGCTCCGGGCGAAACGTCTCCAGGTCCACGCCCAACGGGATGAGATGGACCCGCTCCACGCCCAGCCGCTCGAGCGCGCCTTGGGCCGAGGGCGTGGCCGCGATGGTGGCCGCGAACGAGCGGTAGAGCCCGCGGAGGTACCGCTCGAGCCCTAAGCCCGCCGCGTCTCGCAGGACACCAGGCAATGCGCGGAGCCCGTAGTCGACGTACACGCGCCGCGCGTCGCAGTGATAAAACCCCACGAGAGCCGGCGGAGAGGGCAGGGTGCGCGCCGCCCGGCGCGCCCAGAATGCCGCCAGAAACGGGCTTCCGATTTCCACCACGTCCGGCTGCACCTCGGCCAGGATCTCCCGGATGCGCCACCCAGCGGTGAGAAAGTGATACCCGGGGCTGGCCGGGACCCGCGGGCCGCCGAGCAGCACCACCCGCGAGCGCGCGAGGGTGGTCTCCTGGTCTTGCTCGCCGGGCAGCACGATGGTGTGCGACACGTCCGGCTGCTGAGCCAGCCACTCGGCCTTGGCGGTGAGATAGGTCTTCACGCCGCCGCCCAGCGGCGAGTAGAACTCGGTGATGTCGAGGATTCTCACCGGAAGACGAGGAACCAATCCATGCTTACGCCCACCACCCAATGCGCCGCCAGGGCGCACCAGATGGAGCCGGTGCGGAGCGTGGCCCAGCCGAACAAGAGGCTCGCGGGGAACGCCGCGGCCATTTCCATGCCGGGTTTGCCAAAGTGAAAGGCCGTGACCAGGCAGGCTTGGAGCAGGTTGGCCGCCGTGGGCCCGATGTCGTCCTTGGTGCCGAGCAACAGGAACCCTCGGAAGAGGTACTCGAAGCCGAGGTAGTAGAGCAGGTAGAAACCCGCATGAACGGCGAAGGCGATGGGGTCCCGCCCAAGACCGCCGCCGAGAGGGTACACTGCCGCGATGGCGGGCGAGCGGGCGCCGACCCAGCCCGCGGCCAGGGCCACCGGCGCGCCGACAGCCAGCACCCGGAGGGCGAACCGATAGTCGCCCAGGCCTAACCCGAGCGTGAGCGGCTTGCGCCCCAGCACGGACTGGGCCAACAGGAAGGGGCCCAGCCCAAACGCGATGAACGTGCCCGCGAAGGCGGCGTTGGCCGGCAGGGCGCTTCTGGTGACGGTGAACCACGCGGCGGCGCCGCGTTGGAGGGCCAGCGTGTCCGCGCGGCCCAGGTACCAGATCACCGCCACCAGGACCGTGGCGATCCCGTAGGCCCACGGCCAGCGCGGGTTGGCGGGTGTCGCGCTCAGGCTGCCTCCAACCAGGCCACCGTGGCGGCGATGCCTTCTCGCGCACCGCGGGGCCGATAGCCCAGCTCGGCTTCGGCCCGCTCGGACGACATGGGCCGGTCCTGGGTGAGAACGTCTACCCAGTCCCGCGTGATCAGCGGCTCCAGCCCAAGCCGGCCTGCCAGCTCGCAGGCCCAGGCCACGGCGCGCGCTGCCGCCTGGGGCGCCGCCACGACGCGGTGCCGCCGGCCGGTGACTTGGGCCACCAAGTCCAGCAGCTGCGAGATGGTGAGGTTCTCGCCGCCCAGCACGTACGCGGCGCCGCGCGCCCCGCACTCGGCGGCTTGGAGCAAGCCGTTCACCACGTCGTCCACGTAGACGTAGTTGGCCCGCGCTCCCCGGTCCGCGATGCGGACGCGGAACAGCCCGCGCCGGTAGAGGGCAATGACCCGGGTGGCCGAGTTCGCCGGGTTGAGCGGCCCCGGCCCATAGACCCGGGTCGGACGAACGATCACGGCGTCGCCACCCTGGGCGATGTAGTCCTGCACCACCTGCTCGGCGGCGCGCTTGGTGCGCTGATAATGGGTCTGGTCACCGTCCACCAGCTCGGTCGAGACGTGCACCACCCGCCGCACGCCGGCGGCACGTGCGGCGGACACCACATGGCGGGTCCCCTCCACGTTGATCGCCTCAAAATCCTCCGGGTTGGCCGCCCAGGCCCGCGCGTGCGCCGCCAGGTGGAACACCAGGTCGGC
>DATECF010000229.1:0-26655 GCA_035287045.1 Gemmatimonadales bacterium
GCGGCATAAGACCTTCGTGGAGGTGAACGAGGAGGGTACGGTGGCCGCGGCCGCCACGTCGGTCGGGATCGGCCCTACCAGCGCCCCGGCGCGCATCGAAGTGGACCGTCCGTTCCTCTTCGCGATCCGCGAGCGCCTCACCGGCAGCATCCTGTTTATGGGCAAGATCATGGACCCCACGGTCAACCAGCCGCGGGAGATTGACTCCGTGCCGGAGCAGTGTCAGCCGTAGCCTATCCCTTCGAGGGAGGTTGGGTATGATCAGGCAGATCGTTGGTTGCACCGCGCTGTTGCTGGCTGGTGCCGGCACGGCATCCGCCCAGCTCATCGGCATCAAGACCGTGCCGGTCGCGCAGGCCGACCAGTTCTCCATCTTTCCCTCGCGGAACGCCGGTATGGGCGGCGTGTCCATCGCCGTGGCAGACCCGCTGCTCGACGCGTTCGTGAATCCCGCCAAAGGTTCCAGGATGGGCGCGCCGTACATCTACGGGTCGCCGGCGCTCTACAATGTGTCGAGCGACGCCGGCGGTGGGCGGACGCTGCCGCTGGCGGCAGCCGCGCGAAGCGGCACCTGGTTCGGGGGCCTGGCACTGGCGCTCCAGGAGGTGGACGCGGCTGAGGTCAGCAGGCCGCCGATCTTCGTGGGCGACGCCATCACCCTGCCGGGCACGCTGGACGGCGATTCGTACGGCAACCAGATGGCTTTCGGCATGTTCGGCAAGGCGTTTCCCGGCGCGGGCCTCTCCGTGGGCGGCAGCGCCTTCGTGGCGGGACTCCACGGGATTGACGGCGTGGACATGCTCTACGCCGGGAGCCAGGGTGTGGATCAGGCCGGCACCGCGGTGGATGCCAGGATGGGGCTTTTGAAGGAGTGGGACGGCGGCCGTTCGCTCGAGGCGATGGTGGTGTACAACCGGCTCCGCATGACCCACGACGTGAGCTTCATCGACTGGCTCTGGGATCCGGCGACGCAGCAGCTTCGCCCGCAGGCTCGGATGGACGAGAACCGGGATTACTCGGACCTGTGGGGGGTGCATCTGGAGTACGAACGCCCGCTGTCGGTGGCGGGATGGCGGATTGGCTGGATGGCCACCGCCAATCGGACGTCGCACCCCAAACTTCCCAACTACGAGATCCGGAGCGTTCAGGTCATCCCGCGCGACCCCGGGACCTCCTACGCCTTCAACGCCGGTCTAGGGCTCGCGCGGACGCTCGGGCCGGCGACCTTCGGCCTGGACGTCATCTACGAACCCATCTGGAGTCACACCTGGGCGGACGCCGAGGGGCCCACGCCGACCCAAGGCGGGGACACCATCCCGGCCGGCGCCATGACCGTCGAGAATCGTTTCACGTTTTCCAACGCGCTGGTGAAAATGGGCGTCTCCCGCGAGCTGGGACAGACGTTCAGCGCGCAGCTCGGCCTGGTGGTGCATTCCATTCAATACCGTCTCAGGCAAAAGGACTACGTGCAGGTCTCGAGCCGCTCGCTGCGCGAGCACTGGGTGGAGTGGATGCCCACCTGGGGCGTGGGCTTTCGCTTCCCCGAGGTGGAGATCCGCTATCAGGGGCGGGCCATGAATGGGACGGGACGGCCCGGCGTGGTGTCGCAATCCGGCGGCGACCTGCTCGCCGCGGCCGCTCCGGACGCGGCCCGGAACATCCTGGTGGCACCCAATGGCCCGCTGACGTTGGGTGAGGTCAGCGTGGTCACCCACCAGATCTCGCTGTCCATACCGATCCGATGACCTGGGTGCGCTGGGCCGCGTGCGCCAGTCTCCTGGCGGCGGCAGGCTGCGACGACACGACCATCGGGCCGAATCCCGTGCAAGGGATCGACCCCCAGGTCCGGGCGCAACTCACCCGTTGGGGCGTGGTGCCCATCCTGCCGATGCCGGCCCAGAATCCGGCGCTGGTGGATCTGGGCCAGGCGCTGTTCTTCGACAAGGTCCTGAGCGGCAACCGCGACATCGCGTGCGCCACCTGTCACGACCCACTGAGTCACGGGACCGACGGCCTGTCGCTGGCCATCGGCACCGGAGGCACCGGGAGCGGCGCGGCCCGCACCCTGGGTCCCGGGCGCCAGTTCGTACCGCGGAACGCGCCCACCATGCTCAACCAGGGGCTCCGGCCGTTCTATCTCTTCTGGGATGGCCGGGTCTCCGGGTTTGGCGCCGGGCCATTCAGCGTTCCGCCGGGCGTGGTGCTGCCGGGCGGCCTGCCCACCATCCTGGCCGCGCAGGCGATGTTCCCGGTGTTGAATCGTCGAGAGATGCGAGGCGACTCGGGGGACGTGGACGCGCTGGGTCAGCCCAACGAGCTGGCGTCATTTGCCGACAGTCAGTACGCCGACGTGTGGCGGGCGATCATGAATCGGCTGCTGGTCATTCCGGAGTATGGCGTGAAGTTCGGGGCGGCCTTCCCGGGTACGCCGGCGTCCACGTTGGGTTTCCAGCATGCGTCCACGGCGATCGCGGCGTTCATCACGGAGCGGCTCAGCCGGTACGACTCGCCGTTCGACCGGTATCTGAACCGGGAGGACGCCGCCCTGACGTCGGAGGCGAAACGTGGCGCCTTGTTGTTCTTCGGGCGGCTTCCCTGTGCCGGGTGTCACAACGGTCCGCTGCTGGGCGGCGAACGATTCGCCAACGTGGGCGTGCCACAACTTGGCCCTGGCGTCGGTAATGGCGCGCCGCTGGACCTTGGACGGGGCGAGGTGATCGCCCAGCAGTTTCCCCAGCAGGGCCCCACCGCCTACCGGTTCGCCTTCCGGCCGCCGCCGCTACGGAACGTGGAGCTGACGGCGCCCTACATGCACGACGGGGCGTATCCCTCGCTGGAGGCGGTGGTGCGGCACTACAACGACGTGCCCACGGCGCTGCGGACGTACGACGTGTCGCAGGTAGAGCCGGCGCTGCGCGGCATGCACCACGGCGATGAGGCCACCATCACGGACGTGCTGTCCACCTTGGAGTGGCAATTTCGAGGCCCACTCAACCTCAGCGATGGGGAGCGGAGCGATCTGGTGGCGTTCCTCAGGTCGCTCACGGATCCCGCGGCGCGGGACCTGAGCGGGTTGATCCCCGCCTCGGTGCCGAGCGGGCTGCCGGTGCGGGAGTGATGAGCGACCGAACGGGTGGGGCATGGTGGCTGGCGGGTTCCGCGGGTCGCTGTGGTGCGGCGTGGACTCGAGGCTCGGGCGCCATGGGCTTGGTGATGAGGGACCCACCGGCGCTCTCATCGCCTGGAACCTCCACAGCGCCCATCGCGCCGTGACCACGCCCCACCAACGCGCCCCTAAGAACCCGCCAGCCCCACGCCCCACCTTTTTGGTCGCTCGTCACTCCAGCCCCAGGAACCGATTGGTCCCGTTGAGCACCGCCAGCGCCGTACCCTTGGCGGGATCATCGGTGCCGTCGCACACGCCCAGGAGCGACCGGGTTTCTCCTCCGCGCGTCGCCGCCAGGGACACGATCAGGACGATTTGCCCAAACGCCTCGACCTGCTGGACGCCGCGGACCCGGACTTTCACGCCTTCGTCGTCGTAGGCCTCGGATAACGCGTCAGCGGTGGCGCGGGCCACCGCCCGCAGCGCGTCAGCCGGGCCGCTCCCGCCTTGCGCCGTCCCCGTGGTGGGGCCGAGCCCTGCGCGCTCGACCTGCACCAGGGCCTGGCACCGGTCATCGGGAAGGGCATCGAGCTGGGCTCGTACGAACTTCACGGCCCGGGGGACTCCGTGGGTCATGCGGTGACCTCGAGAAAAGGCGATCGGACCACAAACTATATCCAGGTTGACGATTCGTGCGAGTCTTGCCGCGGGCCGACGCGGGACCTACCATCGAGAAGGCGTTACCTACCCCAGTGAGGCGGATATGATAAACACTTCCTTATCTCGCGGTCTCGCGCTCTTCGCGTTGGTAGTTGTTCCCGTGGCCCTGGCGGCCCAACAGCCGCCGCCGCGCCCCCCGCAGCGCCAGCAACGGCCCGTCGTGATGGACACGGCCCGTGCCAGGCAGCTTTATGTGAGCACCCGGCTGGAGGATCACCCGCAGGCGAACTTCGAGCAGCAAATCGCCGGGCGGAAGCGCGCGGACAGCATCTACGCGGCGCGTAGCCGGGGCGTCATGGACTTCTCCATCATCTCCTACAAGAGCGGCGTGGACGGGATGGAGATCCCCGCGTACCTGTTCCAGCCGATCAACAAGCGGGGCGCGCGCGGCCACGCGGCCATGATCTGGGTGCACGGCGGCGTCCACGGGAACTGGGGCACCAGCATGTTCCCGTTCATCAAGGAAGCCGTCGAACGCGGCTACGTCATCATCACGCCGCAGTACCGCGGCAGTACCGGGTTCGGCGCGGCGCACTACAACGCCATCGACTACGGCGGCAAGGAGCTGGACGACGTCGCCTCGGCGGTGGACTACCTCAAGACGCTGCGCCACGTGGATCCCGACCGGCTGGGCATCATGGGCTGGAGCCACGGCGGGTTCATCACGGCGCACCTGCTGTTCCGCGACGTCCATCCCTTCAAGGGCGGGGCGGCCATTGTCCCGGTGACCAACCTGGTGTTCCGGCTGTCGTACAAAGGCCCCGGATATCAACGAAGCTTCGCCACCCACATCGGCGGTCTCCCGTTCGAGAAGCGCGAAGAGTACATCAAGCGTTCCCCGCTGTATCACGTGGAGAAGCTGAAGGTCCCGATCCTGGTCCACGTGGCCACCAACGACGAGGACGTGAACTTCGTCGAGGACGAGCAGCTGGTCTGGAAGCTGCAGGCGCTCAAGCCGGAGCTGGCCGAGACCAAGGTGTACGTGGACCCGGCCCCGTGGGGGTCGTCGGTGGGGCACGCGTTCAGCCGGCGGGTGGACCCGAACACGCTGGAACGCGTGGATTCGCCGGAGCAGATTGATTCCTGGAACCGGACGTGGACGTTCTTCGACTGGATCCTGCGTCCGTACGAGGACCGGTCCAAGTCGGCGCAGTAGCAGACCGACCGCGACGCTCTTGCGCCGGGCGGCATGGGCCCATGAGCTGAGAGCCCTCCGATCCCTCGCCAAGGCGATGGGGGTGCTCACCCGTTACACGGATGGCCTTGGCCGGCGCATCACCGTGGCGCCTGAGACGCTGGTTCGCGTCTGCGCCGCGCTGGGCGCTTCAGTCGAGCGCCCCAGCGATGCCGCCAACGCCTTGCGAGCGCACCGGGCGGCACGGACCAGCGGGCTCGTGCCGCCCGTCCTCGTCGCCTGGGACGGAACGGCGCCACGCCTGGCGGACGAGACAGACGGCTTCGTTCACGCGGAGATACGTCTCGAGGACGGCCCCGTCACGCCGCTCGAGAAGTTTTCTTCCCTTCCCATGGGCTACCACCGCCTCACGGTCGAGCACTTGGGCAAGGCCGAGACGTGCACGGTCATCGCCGCACCGGTTGAGGCGTTCCGTCGGCCGGGGTCGCCACGGAGCTGGGGCGTCGGTGCCCATCTCGCCGCGCTCCGATCGTTGCGCAGTCGCTCGCTGGGCGACCTCCGGGACCTGGAGTCGCTCTGCCGCTGGGTGAGTGAGCGGGGCGGGGATCTGGTCACCGTCCTCCCGCTCAATCCCACCTTCAACACCGAGCCGCCGGAGCCCAGTCCGTACGCTCCGGTGAGCCGCCTCTTCTGGTCCGAGCTGATCCTCGATCTGGGCGATGCCCATTGCCCGACGTCCCCACCCACGACCCTGGACGTGACCCGCGCGAACGCGGAGATCCGGGCAGCGCTGGCGGGGCGTCCCGCTCCCGACCCGTCGCTGCTCGACGAGGAGGTGGCTCGCTACGCGCGTTTCCGCGGCGCCCAGGCCCGGCTGGGGAGGAACTGGCGAGCCTGGCCCGCCCAGGCACGGGGTGGAACGCTGGAGCGCGGCGACGTTGATGCCGGTGAGGAGCGCTTCCACCTGGTGGCCCAGACGCTGGTGCGAGAACAACTCCACGGTTTGCGTCAGCGCCTGGATGGCGCCGGGTTTCGCCTGGGGCTGGACCTGGCCGTCGGCGTTCACCCAGACGGCTACGATCCGTGGTCCCGGCAGCGCTTGTTCGGCGAGGGGATGTCCGTCGGCGCGCCGCCGGACCGAGGCTTCCCCAGTGGACAGGACTGGGGCTTCCCGCCGGTGCTTCCGGATCAATCGCGGCGCGAGGGTCACCGCTACCTGGCGGCCTCCATCGCCCACCTGGCGAGGCTCGCCGGTGTGCTCCGGGTGGACCACGTCATGGCGTGGACTCGCCTCTACTGGATTCCACACGGCTTCGGGCTGCACCAGGGGACCTACGTCTCGTATCCCGCGGACGAGCTGTTCGCTATTCTCAGCCTGGAGTCGCACCGGAACCGGTGCGAGATCGTGGGCGAGAACCTGGGAACCGTTCCGCAGGCGATTGACGAGGCGCTGCCGCGCCACCGGATCTGGGGCACATATCTGGCCGAGTTCCAGGCTTCGGCGGACCCGCACCTCGCCCCGCCGACCGCCGCGGACATGGCGCTGGTGGGTACGCACGACACACCCACCTTCGCGGGCTGGCTTGCGGGCACCGACATCGCCGAGCGAATTCGGCACGGGCTGCTGGCCACGGAGGCCGAGCCGGGCGTCCGCCAGGAACGATCGCGAGCCGCGCGGAGGCTAGGCAAGCGGATGGGACGCAGCGTCGAGGAGCCGGAGGCATTACTGGCTGAGCTGCTGGAGTGGCTCGGGCGCTCGGACAGCCCACTGGTGGTTCCCTGGCTCGAGGATCTCTGGCTCGAGGATCAGGGTGTCAATCTCCCGGGGACACGATCCAGCGAGCGAGCGAACTGGCAGCGCCCCATGCGCCGCCTCCTCGACGAAATCTTTGCCGATCCCAAGACTAATGAGTTGATCCGTCGCCTCCACCGAGCCCGGAGCGGCCAGGGAAAGACGGATTCACCCGGAGCCGGGTGAGACGTTAGTTTGTCCGGTGATGACGCCCTGGGTCACGCGCCTCATTTTCGCCAACGTGGCGATGTTCCTGATCACCCGCACCCTCCCGGTGGTGCAGTGGGCGTTGATCCTGATCCCGGGCCTGCTGCTGGTCAGGCCCTGGACCATCGTGACCTACATGTTCCTCCACGCCGACCTCTGGCACATTCTGTTCAACATGCTTGGCCTCTTTTTCTTCGGTCCCCGGTTGGAGGCGCGGCTCGGTGGACGCAGGTTTCTGGGGCTGTACTTCGCCAGCGGCATCGCCGGCGCTCTCCTGTCGCTGCTCACGCCAGGCGCGGCGATCCTGGGTGCCTCCGGAGCGACCTTCGGCGTGTTCCTGGGCTACGCCATGTACTGGCCGCGGGAGCGGGTCCTGATCTGGGGCATTCTCCCGGTTGAGGCTCGGGTCCTGGTGATCGTGATGACGGTGCTGGCGCTCTACGGCGGCATGACTGGAGGCGGCGGCGTCGCCCACCTGGCCCACCTCGGTGGCTTCGCCGGAGGCTTCCTCTACCTCAAGTGGAGTGAGCGTCACACCCCAGCGGCCAGGTTCCGCGCCCGGGCTCAACCGGGGGCGCGCCCCCCCACGCCCAGCGATGCGGAACGGTGGGCCCGCATCCGCCCGGAAGAGCTGCACCCGGTGAACCGCGAGGAGTACGAGCGCGTGATCCGGAAACTCCGGGAGGAAGGGGTGGCGCAGCTGACGGCCGCGGAGCGGGCGTTTCTGGACCGGTTCTCCGCGGCCTAGCTCGCGGTCCTGACTGGAACGTTTTCCCTCCTCCAAGCGTCTCAATAGAGTAGAACCGGCCGAAAGGTCGCCCGCTGTGCCGCTTCCCACCTGGCCCACCTTCCCTTCACGCCGCACGGTCCTGTACGGGCTCGCGGTGGCGCTTGGCGTGGGAATGGTCGCGTTGACGGGCGAGGCGCTGGTGCGCGCCCGCCTCGACGAGTCGTTGCAGCGCGCCAGCACGCGTTTCTACGCCCGGCCGCCGGTGTTCCAGATCGGAACCCGCGTGGACCCGGTCGCCCTGGGTCGCTACCTCGAGCGGATGGGATACGGCCGCACCGGCCGGAGCCGCGTGGGCGTGGGCCAGTACCACGCGAGCGGTGGACGGTGGACCATTGGCCGGCGCGCCTTCCGCGTGGCCGACCGTCTGGACCCGGGCGGCGTGGTGACCGTGCACCTGGACGATGAGGGATGGGTCACCGGGCTCGAGGACGCCCGGCGCCAGTGGCTCTCGCTCGTGGTCCTCGAGCCCGAGCCGCTCCGGGTTCCTGGGACGCCCGGAGACGATCGCGTGCCGGTGCGCCTGGCGGACGTCCCGCAGCACCTGGTGGACGCCGTCCTCGCAACAGAGGACCGGCGCTTCTACCAGCATGCAGGCGTCGACGTCGGCCGGATTGCCGGCGCCGCGCTCGCCAATCTGCGCGCGGGCCGGCTCGCCGAGGGCGGGAGTACCATCACCCAGCAGCTGGTGAAGAATCTCTTCCTGACGTCCCGCCGCTCGCCCATCCGCAAGCTCCGCGAGGTGGCCATTACGCTGGTCCTGGAGGCCCGCCATACCAAGGACGAGATCCTGGAGGCCTACCTCAATGAGATCTACCTGGGCCAGGACGGCGCGTACGCGGTGCGCGGGGTGGGGCGCGCGGCCCAGTTCTATTTCGGCAAGGACCTGAGCCAGCTCGGGCTCGCCGAGTCCGCGCTGCTCGCCGGCCTGATTCGCGGACCCAATCTCTACGCGCCTTCCCGCCATCCCGACGCCGCTACCGATCGCCGCAACCTGGTGCTGGCACGGATGCACGAGCTGGGCCTGGCGGACGAGGCCACCTCGCGCCGGGCCGCCGCGGCGCCGTTGAGCCTGCGGCGCTCGTCACCGCCGTCTCGCGCCGGCCGGTATTTCGCGGACTTCGTGGCCGGCCGGGTGGGCGACACCCGCGAGCTGACCGTCTTCACCACGCTCAACATGGATCTCCAGATCGCCGCCGAGGCTGCCGTGCGGTCCGGGATTGCCGATTTGGAACGTGAGCACCCGGACCTGCTGCGGGACGACCGTCCGGCGCAGGCGGCCCTGGTGGTGGTGGAGCCCTATACCGGCGACATCCTGGCCATGGTGGGGGGGCGGGACTATGGCGTAACCCAGTTCAACCGCGCCGCCGACGCGCGACGACAGCCGGGAAGTGCCTTCAAGCCGGTCGTGGCGTTGGCGGCGCTCTCCGGTCGCGAGGTGACCCTGGCGTCGTTGCTGGAGGATGAGCCCTTGTCCGTCGAGACCCCGACCGGCATGTGGCAGCCGGTGAATTACGACGGACAATTCCGCGGCCCGGTCTCGCTCCGCCGGGCGCTGGAGTCGTCGCTCAACGTGCCGTTCGCGCGGCTCGGCCTCCAGGTGGGGCCGGAGCGCATCGCGAACACCGCGCAGCGCCTTGGCATTCAGAGTCCGCTCCGCGTGGTGCCCAGCCTGGCCCTCGGGGCGTCCGAGGTGACGCCCCTAGAGCTGGCAGGGGCGTTCGGCGTGCTGGCCGCGCAGGGATTCCGCGCCGATCTCCACGCGGTGGAAGGCGCCATCAATCAGGATGGCGAGTTGGTGGCGCAAACGGAGCACGGCGGCGAGCAGATGTTCGCGCCGGCGGAGACGTATCTCGTGACGTCGGCGCTGGAAGGCGCGGTCGAGCGGGGCACCGGCCGCGGCGTGCGGGCCTGGGGTTATTGGGGTCCCATCGCCGCCAAGTCCGGCACCACCAATGACTACCGGGATGCGTGGTTCGTGGGCTACACGCCGTCACTGGCCGTGGCGGTGTGGGTGGGGTTCGACGACGGCCGGACCATCGGGCTCTCCGGCGCGCAGGCGGCCCTGCCCATTTTCGCCCGGTTTCTCAACGCCACCCGCTCCACCGCCGGCGCGTGGGACATCCAGCCGCCGCCCGAGCTGGAGATCGTGGCGGTGGATCCGCTCACGGGGCTCGCGGCGGACGAATCCTGCGGCGGGGAGCCCGAGTACTTCCTGCCGGGCACCGCGCCCCCTGCGGGCGAGGGGTGCTGGGGGCTGCCGGGGTTGCCGGCCTGGATTGCGAACGCGGAGGCCAGGGTCTCGGCCGGCGTCCGGTCACTCATCGAACATTTGCGCGAGCGCATCAAGCGGATCAGGTAGCCGCCCTCACCGCCGCGTTGATGGGCCCGGGCGCCTACCGCGTTCGCGTGCCCACCAGCTCGTCCGCAATCCAGCCCGCGTCGTAGATCTTGCGCAGCGCCTCAACGATCCCGGCCGAGTGGACGCTCACCGAGCGGGCCACATCGTCCGTGAAGATGAACCGGTTCGGCAGCTGCTCGATGTTGCCGTCGAAGATCAGCCCCACCACCTCGCCGGCGCGGTCGATCACTGGGCTGCCTGAGTTCCCGCCGATGATGTCATTGGTCGAGACGAAGTTGAGCGGCGTGTCGAGGGTGAGCCTCTCCCGTCCCGCGACCCAGCGGGGCGCCAGATTCCAGGGCGACTTCCCCTCGAACTCCGACGACCGCGCGTACAGGCCCCAGAAGGTGGTGCGATACGGCGCCACGGTGCCGTTCATGGGGTAGCGACGCACCGTCCCGTCCGAGATGCGAAGCGTGAAGGTGGCGTCCGGCGGGAGCGATTTCCCGTACGCGGCGAAAATGGCCTGTCCCAGCAGCTCCGTCTTCCCGGCCAGCGCCGCGTTCAGCGCCTCGGCGCGCTTCACGTACGGCGTGCTGAGGGCGGCGATGTTCCGCGCGGCGACGATCATGGGATCAGTGGACGCCGCCACCGCGGCAGCTCCGCCCTCGATCATCCCGCGGCGAGTGGCCAGGTCGCCCACCCGGGTGCCGTCCACCAACACCCGGGCCGCGGCCTCCGGTGTCCTCCCGCCCAGCACGGCGACCAAGTAGGGATCGTCGGCCGGAAGCTCCTGGCGGGCGGCCTCGAGCTGCGCCGTGAGCGTCAAACGATCCGCCTCGAGGTCCACCGGGGCCTCCCGGAGGAGCTGCGCCCGCACCCGGTCCAACCCCTGCCCGCGATACTGGGTCAGACGATCCGCGTCCGGCAGCGCTCCTTGCTCGGCCACGCGCACGACCCCACCCGCGAGATTCAGCAGCTGGGCGCCACCGAACCCGTACCAGCGCGACGGCGCCGCGAACGAGGCCAGCTCGGCCTGCATCCGGGCGATGTCGTCCCACACCGCGCCGAACCGCGTGGCCAGCGGGGGGTCCCGGGCGATCCGCGAGCGGAAGTCCCGCTCGAAGGCGGCCTTCTTCGCCATGATCTCCTGGTCCACCAGCCCGCGGCGGTACCCGCTCACGGCCTTGAACGAGTTCTCCAGCGAGAAGATGGTGTTCTCCAACCGCCGGTGATCGGCTTCGCTTCGCGCCGCTAACCGCCGCAGCACCGCGAGCGTCCGCTCGTAGCCGGCCAGCTGCGCGGGATAGGTGACGTCGCGCAGGTACTCCATCTGGGCCATGGTGAGCAGCCGGCCGGTGGAGCCGGGGTTCCCCACCACGAAGACCAGCTCGTCTTCCGCCGCGCCCGCCGCGCTCCACCGCAAGTAATGATCGGTGGCGCGTGGCGCGTTGTTCACATAGACCCGCAGGAACGTGACATCCAGATCGTAGCGCGGGTAGGTGAAGTTGTCCGGATCGCCGCCGAAGAACGCGGCCTCGCCTTCCGGCGCCATGACCAGGCGCACGTCGGTGAAGCGGCGGAACCGGTACACCGAGTACATCCCGCCCTGGTAGAAGCTCACCACCTGACAGTTGAGCCCGGTCTCGCGGCCGCAGACCTCCTGCACCGCGCCCACCGCAGAATCCCGCTGTTCGGCCTGGCGGGCCGGCGTGGCGGCGTTGACAGCCGTGCGGATCCGGGTGGTGATGTCCTCGATGGATTGCAGCTGATCCACGTACATGCCCGGGCACCGCTTTTCATCCTCGCGCCTGCGCGCCACGAACCCGGTTTCCTGGTAGTTGGAATCCGGCGTCGAGGCCGCGCTGATACAGGAGCGCGCGCAATGGTGGTTGGTCATGACCAACCCCGAGGCCGACACGAACGACGATGAGCACCCAGGCAGACGCGCGACCGACAGTCGAACGTGCTCCAACCACGCCGGCGTGGGCCGAAAGCCGTAGGCGCCCTGCCAGTAGTCCAGCGGCGGGGCGTCGAAGGTCCACATGGTGCCGAACTCTTTCACCCAGCCGCCGGGGCCAATGGCCATGGGCGCCACCGCGACGCCGGTCAGGGCGGGGGACGGCCCGGCCGCGGGCGTTGGAGCGCGGCTGCAGGCCGAGAGGGAGAGGAGGGCGGCGGCGATCAACGCGGAGTAACGAGGCGTGAGCATGGTGGGCACCGAATGGGAAAGATGGCTGATGTTAAGGACGCGTCCGGCGCGTGGGCAAGGTCGGCGGTACATCGCTTCGCACGCGTCTCATCGCCACTTCAGAGCTGCGGCGACCGGCTTGACAAGCGCCTGCGTTCTCACCATTGTTATTATTCAAGAAAGTACTTGAATAGTATGCAATGCCGGTGACCAGGACTCGTCGCTTCAAGGACGCGATTTATCGACAGCTCGCGCGGGTGGGCAAGGCGGTGGCCAGCCCGCGGCGCCTCGAGTTGCTGGACCTGCTGGCTCAGGGTCCCAGAACCGTGGAGCGGCTGGCGAGGGAGTCCGGCCAGTCGGTCGCCAATACCTCCCAGCATCTCCAGCTCATGCGCCGCGCCAGGCTGGTCGAGGCGCACAAGCGTGGCCTGTACGTGACGTACCGCCTCGCGGACCACGGCGTGGCCGAGTTCTACCGGGCACTGCGGGTGCTGGCGGAGTCGCGGCTGGCGGAGATCGACCGCATCACCCGGGACTTTCTGGCGGATCGCGGGGCACTGGAAGCGGTCGATCAAGAGGTCCTGGTGGGCCGAGTGTTGCGGCGCGAAGTCACACTGTTGGACGTGCGGCCGGTCGAAGAGTACGCCGCGGGCCACATCGTGGGCGCCGTCTCCGTGCCGCTTCGCGAGCTGGAACAGCGCCTCGCGGGCCTGCCCAAGCGTCGCCAGGTCGTGGCCTACTGTCGCGGGCCCTACTGCGTGCTGGCCATCGAGGCCGTCGCGCGCCTGCGGGCCCTCGGGTTCAAGGCGCTCAGGCTGGAAGATGGGATCCCGGATTGGCGCGCGCGGGGTCTGCCGGTCGCGGTGGGGGCCGCATGAAGTACCTGGTGATCCTCAACGATCCGCCCTACGGGACGGAGCGCTGTTACAACGGCCTGCGGCTGGCGGGCTCGCTGGCGAAGCGCGACGGCCAGGACGTCCGCGTGTTCCTCATGGGCGACGCGTCGGCCTGCGCCAAGGCGGGCCACACCGTGCCGAAGGGCTGGTACAACCTCAATCGCATGCTCACGGTCGTGATGCAGCAACGAGGCGACGTCGGCGTCTGTGGCAGCTGTATGGACGCGCGCGGCCTCACGGACGGCGATCTGATCGAGGGTGCGCGGCGCAGCACTCTCGATGAGTTGACGGACTGGACCCTGTGGGCCGATCGGGTGATCACGTTTTGATCGGCGCGGGTCGGCCGACCCAACCTCAACGGCGGAGCTGGCGATGGAGTCTCTCTATTCGGTGCTCAGATTCCTGCACGTCCTGGGCTTCGTATTCATGGCGATTCCCCTGTTCAACCTCATCGTGGTGAACGAGCGGGCGCTGCTGGGCGTGCCCTTCCAGTATCACGCCGACCGGTACATGGAGAACATCATCCGGCGCGGGGCTCTGCGGTGCTTCGTGTTTCAGGGCACGGTGCTGGCGTCCGGCGCGCTGATGCTGGTGGTAGGACCGATGGGGATCGGGGCGCTGTGGGGTAACTGGGTGCTCCTGGCCAAGACGCTGCTGTTGCTCACGCTCATGGCGCTCCTGTCCTATGTGCATTTCGGGCTGCAGCCACGCATCGAGGCCATCCTCGCGGGCGTCAGGGTGGACGCCGCGCCGCCGGCCGACCTTCCAGCCAAGCTCAAGCCCTACCGCGTGCGGCGGAAGCGGCTCGCGACGCTCTGCCTCTTCCTGGTCATCACCACCATCGTGCTCGGGCTTCAGGTGTTCGGGCCGTTCCCCGCGGGGTTGACCGGCGCACTCGTAGTCCTGGCGGCGCTGTTTGCCTGGCGGGCCAATCGCACCCTGCTGCGGCTGGGGTGGTTCTAAGAGGCGCGCCGGCGTCATTAGGGCCCCGCACCCGGACAACCATACCCCCTCCACCCCGGCCTCCCGGGGCGCTCAGCGCATCACTAGCTTCCCCCTCACCTGACCATGACCGCTCCCGACCTCTCCAAGCTGCGCATTGACCGGGATGCACCTCCAACCGGCGTTTCCCGCGCGCTCAAGCGCAACGCGATGCTCGCCGGGCTCACCCTCGCGATCATCGTGGTGGCGGGGCTCTGGCTGCGCCGCGGGTCCGCGAACCTGGTACAGACGGTGGTAGCGACGGCAAGCGGCGGCTCCGAAGGTGGCGCCGGGGGAACCCGTGTCACGGCCAACGGGTACGTGGTGGCCCGGACTCGCGCGGCGGTCTCGGCCAAGGTCGCCGGCCGGCTGGCGACCTTGAGCGTGAGCGAGGGATCGTACCTCCGCGAGGGGGAGATGATCGCCCGGTTGGAGAATGCGGAGTATCGGGCCCAGGTGTCGCAGGCCGAGGCGAACCTGTCCACGGCGCGGGCGCAGCAGATCGAGGCCGAGGCCGAGCGGAACCAGTTCGAGCGTGAAGCGCGGCGGCTGCGGGACATCCGCGCCGAGAACGCGGAGCTGGTGTCGGCGCAGGATGTGGAAGCAGCCGAGGCCCGGGCGGCCCAGTCGGATGCGCGCGCCCGCGCGGCCGCGGCGCGGGTGGAGTCGGCCCAGGCGGGGCTCCGGTTCGCGCAGGCCAGTTTGGAGAACACGGTGGTGCGGGCCCCCTTCAGCGGCACGGTGCTGCGCAAGGAGGCGGAGGTGGGCGAGGTGGTGGCACCGTCGGTGGGCGGCGGGCTCACGCGCGGCGCCGTGGTCACCATGGCCGACCTCACCACGCTCGAGGTCGAGGTGGACGTCAACGAGGCCTACATCGCGAGGATCACGAACGGCCAGGCCGCGCGGATCATCCTGGACGCGTACCCGGACACCTCGTTCCAGGGTCGCGTGCGCCAGGTGGTGCCCACGGCGGACCGGCAACGCGCTACCGTACAAGTCAAGGTGAGCATCACGGATCGCGATCCGCGGATCCTGCCGGAAATGGGTGCACGGGTAGATTTCCTGGAGCCCGAGCGGCCCCGTGGCGAAGTCCCCGCGGCGTCGCGGCCGCGGACCTTCCGTGTGCCGGCCGCGGCGGTGTTCCAGCGTGAGGGACAGACAGTCGTATGGCTGGTGCGAGACGGCCGCCTGGAGCCGCGCCCGGTGGACGCCGGCCCGGTGAGCGCGGGATTCCGCGAGATCCGGAGCGGCTTGTCGGGCGGCGAGCTGTTGCTGGCTGGCGGGGTTGAAACCCCGGTACCAGGCATGCGCGTGAAGGTCGCCACTACTCCCCAATGACCCCCACCCCCCGGGCGGGCGGACAGACGGACAATGGATACCTGACAATGGACAACCTCCATGGCCCTCGTCGAGATTCGTGACGTCCACAAGAGCTTTCACCGTGACACCCAGCGCATTGACGTCTTCACCGGCCTGGATCTGGACATCCAGCCCGGGAGCTTCCTGGCGCTGATGGGACCCTCGGGCTCCGGGAAGTCCACGCTCCTCAACCTCCTGGCCGGCCTGGACCGGCCCACCAGCGGCATGGTGAAGGTGGCGGACTCGGTGGTGAGCGCGATGACATCAGCGCAGCTCGCGCCCTGGCGCGCCCGGCACATCGGGTTCGTGTTCCAGCAGTTCAACCTGCTGCCGGTGCTCACCGCGTACCAGAACGTGGAGCTGCCGTTGCTGCTCACCCGCCTCTCCAAGAAGGAGCGGGACGAGCGGGTGCGGATCGCGTTGGGGGTGGTGGGGCTGGACGACCGCATGGATCATTACCCGCGCCAGCTCTCGGGCGGGCAGGAGCAGCGCACGGCCATCGCGCGGGCCATCGTGGGGGACCCGACGCTGATCTTGCTGGATGAGCCCACCGGCCAGCTGGATGCGAACAGCTCGCAGGAAGTGCTCGGCTTGCTCCAGCGGCTCAATCAGGAATTCACGAAGACGATCGTGGTCGTGACCCACGATCCGCACGTTTCGGAGCGGGCCAAGACGATCCTGCACCTCGAGAAGGGTGACCTGATCGAAAAGCACGCGGTGGCCCAATGAAATTCCTGCCGTTGATCCTGTCCAACCTGTTCCGCCACAAGCGGCGGACCATGCTCACCATCGCCAGTGTGGCGCTGGCGCTGTTCCTGTTCGCCTCGCTCCGCACGGTGGTCACGACCATCGGCGCGTACTCGGAGTGGGGGAGCGCCCGCCGGCTGGTGACCACCAACGCCACCGGCATCGTGTTCTCGCTACCCCTGGCATATGCCAATCGCCTGAGCGCCGTGCGGGGCGTGGACGCGGTGAGCTGGGCCAACTGGTTTGGTGGACGTTACGGAGACGGTAAGCGATTCTTCGCCAACTTCGCCGTGGATCCCGAGTCCTACCTCGAGATGTACCCCGAAATCGTGTTGCCGCCGGACCAGCGCGCGGCGTGGCTCCGCGAGAAAGCGTCGGCCGTCGTGGGCATTCGGCTGCTGGGCGTCTTTGGATGGCGCCTCGGCCAGGACATCACGCTGCAGGGGACCATCTTTCCCGGCGACTGGACGCTCACCATCCGGGGCGTGTACACCGTGTCGGATCCGCTGATCAATGACGACATGCTGTTGTTTCGCCACGACTATCTGGATGAGCGGATTGGGCGCGCGGGACAAGCGGGCTGGTACGTGCTGAAGATCGCCAATCCGGAAGAAGCGGGGCAGGTGGGCAAGGCGGTGGACGACATGTTCCGGAATTCCAGCTCGCCCACCAAGACCGGCACCGAGCAGGAGTTCAATGCCAGCTTCGCGACGATGTGGGGGAACGTGGGGCTCTTGATGAACACCATCGGGCTCGCGGTGGTCTTCGCCATTCTGCTGGTCACCGCCAACGCGATGATGATGAGCGCCCGGGAGCGGACCGGCGAGATCGCGGTCTTGAAGACCATTGGGTTCACGGATCGGATGCTGTTTACCCTCACCATGCTGGAGGCCGGGGCGATCACGCTGATCGGCGCGGTGCTGGGCCTGGGTACGGCCAAGGCGCTGTACAAGGGTACCAACTTCAACGCCGCCGGCTTCCTGCCCGGGTTTGACGTGACGGTCAGCACCCTGGTGACCGGCCTGGGGATCGCGCTGGTGCTGATGCTGGCCAGCGGTCTGGTCCCGGCGATGCGGGCCGCGCGGCTGCCGGTGACCCAGGCGTTGAGGCACGTCGAATGATTCCCATCGTCTACAACGTGCGCAGCGTGCGCCAGCGGCCGGTGTCCACGGCGCTCACGGCGCTGGGCGTGGGGCTGGTGGTGGCGGTGTTCATCGGGACGCTGGCCCTGGCCAACGGGTTCCGGCACGCGCTGGTGCGGACCGGCTCGGACCGCAACGTGTTCGTGCTCAGGAAAGGCGCGGACGCCGAGATGTCGAGCGGGCTGTCGCGCGAGACCGCCAGCATCATCTCGGCGTTGCCGCATATCGCCGCCGGCCCGGACGGGCGGCCCATGGTGAGCCCCGAGGTGTACGTGCTGGTCCCGCTCGGGCGGATCCAGGACACCAGCAAGGTCACCAACGTGGTGGCCCGCGGGGTGAGCGATCAGGCGTGGATCGTCCGGAACAATGTCCAGGTGGTGGCGGGCCGCCGGCCGGTATCGGGGCGCGCCGAGGTGTGCGTGGGGCAGAAACTGGTGGCCCGGTTCCCCCACACGGCTGTGGGAGATCGGTTGCGGTTCGCGGGGCGCGACTGGGAGGTGGTCTGTCACTTCACCGCGGGCGGATCGTCGTTCGAGTCCGAGGTCTGGGGTGAGAACGAGCAGTACATGCCCGTGTTCCGGGGCGAGGTATTCCAGTCCATCACGTTCCGGCTCCAGGACCCCGCCACGTTCGAGGACGTCAAGCGGGAGCTGGAGGCGGACCGGCGCGTCACGGTGGACGTGCACCGGGAGCGGGACTTCTACGTGCAGCAGTCGGCGCTGCTGGACCGGATTCTCCGCATCCTGGCGATACTCATCACCAGCATCATGGCGGTGGGGGCGATCTTCGGGGCGGTGAACACCATGTACGCCGCGGTCTCCGCTCGCGCCCCGGAGATTGCGGTGCTGCTCACGCTGGGATTCAAGCCGCGGAGCGTGCTGGCCAGCTTCTTGATCGAGTCAGCGGTGATCGCGGCAATCGGTGGCGCGGTGGGCTGCCTGATCGCGCTTCCGGTCAACGGGATCGTCACCAGCACCACCAACTGGGCCAGCTTCAGCGAAGTGGCGTTCAGCTTCCGGATTACGCCGAAGCTGTTGTTGGACGGGATGATCTTCGCGGTGGTGATGGGGGTGCTGGGCGGGTTCTTCCCGGCGAGGAGGGCGGCGAAGCTGCCCGTCATCGAGGCGTTGCGCTAGTCCATGCGACATGCCCCTCTCCTGGTCCTGCTTGCGGGCGTGGCGCAGGCGCAAACCGGCACGGAGATTTACGTGGCCCGCCTTTCCCGGAGCGGCGACGCCCTCACGGTTGCGGCCCCGGCCAACGTGACCAACCGCGCCGGATACGACAACCAACCCTCGTTCACGCCCGACGGGCGCGCCATCCTGTTCACCTCCATCCGCGAAGGCCGGCCGGCGGATATCTACCGGTACGACCTGGCGTCCCGCGCCACGGCGCGGCTCACGCACACGGCGGAAAGCGAGTATTCGCCCACCGTGACGCCGGACGGAACCCACTTTTCGGTGATTCGCGTGGAGACGGATTCCACGCAACGCCTCTGGAAGTTCCGCCTGGACGGCTCGGCCCCGGAGCTGGTGCTCACCGGCGTCAAACCGGTGGGCTACCACGCCTGGGGCAACGACAACCTGCTGGGGCTGTTCGTGTTGGGCAACCCGGCGACGCTCCAGATTGCGGACACGCGGACCGGTACGGCGACGGTGGTTGCTGAGCGCATCGGACGCTCACTTCACCGGGTGCCGGGACGTGAAGCGATCAGTTTTCTCCATCGCACCGGGCCTGAGCCCTATTACATCAAGGCGATGGACCTCGGATCGCGCACCATTCGTGCCGTCGCACCGGCCCCGGAGGGCAGCGAGTTCCACGCCTGGTTGCCGGACGGCACGCTCATCGTGGGGTTGGGGTCGAAGCTGCTTACCTGGGCGCCGGCCGGCGGGCGGTGGGTGGAGATCGCGGATCTCGCGGCGCACGGCGTGACCGAGATCAGCCGGCTGGCGGTGAGCCCGGACGGCGGCATGCTGGCCATCGTGGCGGAGGACCAGGCTGGGCGCTAGGCCGCAGGCGCCGTTGAGCTACCCCCGGCACTTCCGCGTAAACTCTCGCTCCACCCGCGCGGGATCGTTGATGGTCCGGTAGAAGGCATCCAGGTACTCGATCGTTTCCTGGGCCACCTTGGGGTCCAGTCCCGCCTGCTCCCGGTAGAGTTGGTAGATCGCGTCCTTCTGCTCATTGAACAGAGCGAACACCTTCGGGAGGCTGGGGGCGGAGGAACAGAGTCCGCGGTAGGTTCGGTCCCGAACGCTTCGAATCCCCAGGTCGCGTTCCGCCGGCTTGAACAGCTGGTCCGCGTAGCGCGTGTTTACCAGGCCTGAGATGTCGAAGTCGTAGGGGACCGAGAAGACCGGCCCGGCACCCGGGTCACCAATGGCCCGGGTATTGTGGCAGCAGTTATCCTCGCCGGGTTCGGCGTTGAAGGCCGACCAATCCGGGTTGCCGATCATGTACTGGAAGACCCCAATCAAGGCCAGGTAGTCCTGCTCGGCCACGTCCGGCGGGACGGCATGGGTCGTCAACACCAGCCACCCGTGCCGGGCCGCCAACAGGTCGTCGTCCTCGATCAGAAACCCAAACCGGGTGAGCGTGTCGAGTTCCCCATCCGAGTCGATATACGTGATCCGGGCGAGGCGCACGCGGAAGCTCAAGTCCGAAAGCAGGTTGAAGACGCGATACCCCAGGTACTCCTTCAACGTGTATTGCTCGTACTCGGCGCGCTCGTTCTGGCAGTGCACCGCCAGCTTCAGCTTGTCCTGCCCGCGAAAGGTCTCCGACTCGACCTGCCCCTTGTCGAAATCGAGCCGCAGCGGGGGAAACTGGCAGATCCGGCGGCTGAGGCGGCTCTTGCCGCGGGTGCGGATTTCCACGTCGAGGTTCACGTCCTGACCGCCGGCCCGGTGGTGCACCACGGTCCCGGGGTATTCCTCGCTCTCCGGGTTCCGCTCCTTGAAGATGGTGGTGAGCGGCGCCTCGATGGTGAGCCTCAGCGGCTCGTGACTGGCAAACAGAGGCTGCGACGCGGCGATCCGGCGGATGGAATCGGGGATCGCCGTTTGCGCGGACCCGGATGTGCTCCAGGCAACCGCGAGGGTACACAGGGTCCCAACCAACCGCATGGCGCCTCCACGTGAGCGTCGTCGTTACCTAATGTTTCGCCTGCGGGGCGGTTGCGCAACCAGGTGAATGTTACCTCGAGGCCCGGGGCGGCTCCTGGCAGGTATTCCCGAATGACGCGATCTTCCCTACCGCACGACGGGCACGGGTTCGCGCCAGGCTCCAGTCGCGCCAGTCTCCCGTGGATGCGGCGTGACGGCGGAGCAGCTCGTTGGCGAGCGTGCAGCGGCCTTCAAGGGCGAGGTCGTTGAGCCGGGAGACCAGGACGGGGGCGGCGTCACCACCCAGCTTTGCGAGGTGCGCCACGTCGGCCCCTCGGGGTCCGGGGTGATCCAGGTTGTACCGGGCGATGAACGCCCGCGGGTTCATCAGATTCAAGCCTGCCAGCAGGACCACGGCCGCGACCACGGAACCGAACGCCGCGCGAGTGGGTTGGCCCCGCAGCACGGTGCGCGTGAACACGGCGATGGTGGCGCCGATCCACAACATCACCGCGGTGCCGTACACCCGGTCCTCGGTCAGGCCATAGGCTCGGACGTACAGTCCCATGCGCCACAGCGCCGACACCAGGACCAGTCCGGTCAACGCCAGCTGCAGGGTCATGAGGTTCTTGAGGGACGCGGTCTCACGCCCGTTGGCCGCCGGGCCCGTGATGAAGGGCGCCCCGTACACCAGGGGAAGCGAGAGCGCCGACGCCGCGATCATCTGGAAGAAGCCGCGGCGCGCGTACTCCGCGTACGTGAGGCCGGTTTGGGCTTGAATGAACCCTTCGCCTCCGAACAAGCTCCCTGCCTGGGTGGCGACGAAGGTGATGAACACCAGGGCGACGGCGCCCAGCACGGTGAGGACCGCCAGATGGGTCAGGCCCGGCTGGACCCTTGGGATCATCGGTGGGCGGGACGGGCTGGCCACGGCCCACAGGTACCCGGCGATGGCCCAGGCCAGGACTCCGGTCAGGAACACGTGGGATGCGATCTGGGCGAGGTTCACACTGATCAAGGACGACACCGCGGCGCCGAACACCGGGTCCGCCGACGCAAACAGGCCTCCGAAGACGAACACCACCGGGAGCGCGAGCAACAGCCCCAGGCCAATGGACGTGGCGCGAGTGGCCGAGACAGCATGCTGGACCATCGGTCGCGTCGCGGACGCGAGCGAGAAGGTCCCCAGCGCGGCGTGCCAGGCGGCCCGGGCGGGAGCGGCGACGGTTTCCAAGGCTCCGGCCGTGGCCAGCGTTGCACCGGGTACCAGGGGCAAGGAGGAGAGGGCCAGGGCGGCCAGCAGGTCCGCGGCCAACAGCATCTCCGCGTCGCGTACGGCCCACATGGCGGCGAAGAAGCCGGCGGCGAGCCAGGGCCACACCGAGCGGTTCTCGTCCGGCTCAGGTTGCCGGCCGCGCCGCAAGGCCAGGGCGATCCCGGCGACCGCCATGACGCCCAGCGTCACGTTCACGCCCCACAGCCGGGCGCGGATCAGATAGTCCCCGAGGGCGCCCAAGGCCAGGGCGCAGGCGAGCACGGCGAGGGCGCGGCGCGGAGTTGTCATGGGGAGCATTGTAAAGTACTTTGCACCGCAAAGTCAAGACCCGACAGACGTGGGGCCAGGTACCGCCCGAAACGCACCGGACGTCAGCACTAGTGCCGCGCCCTCCTCCTGGTTACTGTTAACGCAGCGTCTGGCGCGAAGGCACGCGCCGCGATTCCAGCGACACTGTAACAAGGGGACCTGGCTCAACGCCGGTCCCGTTTTTGTTGGTAGGAGCGTTTGCGCCGGCGTGAAGCCGGCAGCCCGAGCGGGGGGCATGATCCCGCGGCAACTGATGACCGATCGGCACGTACGGTACCACCGGACTCCGGGCGACCATCAGAACACACCAAGGAGTACGGTTATGCGTACGAAGGGCACCGTGAAGTGGTTCAACGACGCCAAAGGCTTCGGGTTCATCACCCGGGAGGACGGCGAGAAGGACTGCTTCGTCCACCACTCGGCCATTCAAGCCACCGGGTTCAAGTCTCTCAGCGAAGGCCAGAAGGTGGAGTTTGACGTCGTCCAGGGTCAGAAGGGCCCCGCGGCGGAGAACGTTTCCGTGGTGGGCTGAGTCTCAGCCGCCACTGATGGTACACCGGGGTCGCTCCGAAGTCGGGGCGGCCCCGTTCCGTTGAAGACCATGGTGACCGTCTCCCGAAGTCCCACCCCGATCCGCCGGGTCGCGATGCTCGGCAACTACCTGCCGCGACAGTGCGGCATCGCCACGTTTACGGCCGATTTGAGCGAGGCGATCGCCACCGGGAGCCCGGCCCTCGACTGCTTCGTGCTGGCCATGAACGATGGGGGCGCCCGGTACGCCTACCCGCCGCGGGTGCGCTTCGAGATCGCCGAGAACGAGGTCACCGCGTACCGGCGGGCCGCCGACTTCCTCAACGTCAACACGGTGGACGTCGTCTCGGTCCAGCACGAGTACGGCATCTTCGGGGGCAAGGCCGGCGCACACGTTCTCCCGCTGCTGCACGAGCTTCGCATGCCGGTCGTGACCACGCTCCACACCATCCTGGCCGCGCCCGATCCCCACCAGCGCCGCGTGATGAACGACCTCACGCGACTCTCGGAGCGCCTGGTGGTGATGAGCGCGCGCGGCGCCGCCGTGCTTCAGGACGTGTATCGGGTGCCGGAACCCAAGATTGACCTGATCCCGCATGGCATTCCCAGCGTGCCCTCCGCCTCCGCCAGTAAGGACCGGCTCGGCGTGGAGGGCAAGGCCGTGCTCCTCACGTTCGGGCTGCTCTCGCCGGACAAGGGCATCGAGTACGTCATTGACGCGCTGCCCGCGATCCTCGAGCGGTTCCCGCACGCGGTGTACATCGTCCTGGGCGCCACCCATCCGCACGTTCGGGAGCGCCAGGGCGAGACCTACCGGGTCATGCTGGAAACCCGGGCGCTGCGGCTGGGGGTGGAGGCCAATGTGATCTTCCACAACCGCTTCGTGAGCCACGACGAGCTGACGGAGTTCCTCGCCGCCGCCGATCTCTACGTCACCCCCTCGTTGCAGCCGGAACAAAGTACCTCGGGCACGCTGGCCTATGCCGTGGGGTCGGGGAAGGCCGTGATCTCGACGCCCTACGCGTACGCGCGCGAGCTGCTCGCCGAGGGCCGGGGGGTCCTGGTGCCGTGGCGGGATGGGGGCGCCATCGCGACCGCCGTGAACGGCCTGCTGGGGGACGACGCCGAACGGCTGGCGCTGGGGCAACGCGCCGCCGCGCACGGCCGGAGCATGCAATGGCCCGCCGTGGCCCAGCGGTACCTGGCGAGCTTCGAGCGGGCCCGGGTCGAACACGCCGCCCGGCTCCGAACGTCATTCCATGCGAGGACCCTGGCGGAGCGGCCGGCCGGGTTGCCGGAGTTGAACTTCGGGCACCTCCGCCTCCTGACCGATGATACCGGCTTGATCCAGCACGCCGTGTATAGCGTCCCGCGGTACGATGACGGCTACTGCCTCGATGACAACGCGCGCGCCCTGCGCTTGATGGCGCTGGTCGAGGACGCCGGCACAGACGACGAGGCCGCGGTGCGCGCCCTGGCGTCGCGCTACCTGGCGTTCGTGAGCCACGCGTTCAACCGGAGCACCGGGCGGTTCCGGAATTTCATGTCGTACGAGCGGCGGTGGACCGAGATGGCGGGCTCGGAGGACAGCCACGGGCGCGCGCTCTGGGCCTTGGGCGCCGTGGTTGGCCGCCTGGGCGATCCCGGGCGCCGCAGCCTGGCCGCCGACCTGTTTCATGCCGCGCTCCCGGCCGTGTCGCCGTTTTCCAGTCCGCGCGCGTGGGCCTACGCGCTGCTCGGGGTTGACGAGTACCTCGGCGCGTTCCGGGGCGACCGCGGCGTGCAGGCGGTCCGGGGTGCCCTGGCCGAGCGGTTGCACGGTCTGTTCCAGCGGACCAGCGGACCAGAGTGGCCGTGGTTCGAGAACCGCGTCACCTACTGCAACGCGCGCCTGCCCCAGGCGCTCATTGTGTCCGGGACGCGAATGGACGATCCCGCGATGGTAGCGGCGGGGACCCAGGCGCTCGACTGGCTGGTCTCCATCCAGCGCTCACCGGACGGCTACTTTGCGCCGGTCGGGTCCAACACCGGCGTGGAGCGGGGAGCGCCGGCGGCCGCGTTCGACCACCAACCCGTGGAGGCGTGCGGTATGGTCGCCGGCTGCCTCGAAGCGCACCGCGTGACCGGCGACGATTGCTGGACCGAGCACGCGCGACGCGCCTTCAGCTGGTTTCTGGGCCAGAACCACCTGCAACACTCGCTCTACGACGCGTCCACCGGTGGGTGCCGCGACGGGCTCCATGCCGACCGCCCCAACGAGAACCAGGGGGCCGAATCCACGCTGTCCTTTCTGCTCGCGCTGGTGGACATGCAAACGGCCAACGGCGGCGGCGGCGACCATGCCGCAGCAGGAGGTAGCCCATGACCGTGGCGCGCCACTACGACGTGCTGCTGCACCGGCACGCGGGCAACCCGATCCTCACGGCCGCCGATTGGCCCTACGCCGTGCACACGGTCTTCAACGCCGGCGCCACGCGGCTCGCCGACGGCACCACGCTGCTGCTGTGCCGGGTCGAGGACCGGAGCGGCCTCTCGCACCTGTGCGCCGCGCGCTCGGCCAATGGAGTGGACGGGTGGACCATAGACCCGGAGCCCACGCTGCCGCCCGACCCCGAACACCACCCCGAAGAACTGTGGGGGATCGAGGACCCGCGCATCACGTTCGTCGAGGAGCTGGGCCGGTACGCGATTGCCTATACCGCCTTCGGCAAAGGCGGCCCGGGCGTCGCCCTGGCGCTGACCGAGGACTTCCGGAGCTTCGAGCGCCTGGGGCTGGCGCTGCAACCGGAGGACAAGGACGCGGCGCTGCTCCCGCGCCGGGTGGACGGGAACTTCGCGCTGCTGCACCGCCCCATGACCCACGGGCGCGGCGACATCTGGTTGTCGTTCTCGCCGGACCTGCGCAACTGGGGAGGACACCGCCCCGTGCTGCAGGCGCGTCGAGGCGGCTGGTGGGACGCGAACAAGGTGGGGTTGTCGCCTCCGCTCATCGAAACGTCCCGCGGATGGCTGATGCTGTACCACGGCGTCCGCCAGACCGCCTCGGGCAGCATCTATCGGCTGGGCGTCGCCCTGCTCGACCTGGAGCGGCCGGACCGCTGCCTCCTCCGCGGCGATTCCTGGATCTTCGGGCCTGAGGCCCCCTACGAGCGCGAGGGCGACGTGGCCAATGTCGCGTTTCCCTGCGGCTACACCCTCGCTCCTGACGGCGACACGCTCCACCTGTATTACGGCGCGGCGGACACCAGCGTGGCGCTCGCAACGGCGAGCGTCCGGCAGCTGCTGGGTTGGCTGGATGCGCACGGCGGCCACCGCGCGGACGCGGGGTGACTGGTGCGTGCTTCGGCCGCCGCCGCCTTAGACCACGAACGGCGCCGTCACGATCAGGAGGACTTGGAAGTCCCGGAGCGCGGGGTTTCAGTGAGTCGTGGCTGCCGCCAACGTCCTGCGGGCTCGGCCGTTCCACCGGAGAAACGCCGCCCCGGCCAGCACGATGAACGCTCCCCACCACGCGTAGTACCCAACCCGGAGCTCGCCGCGTGCGTCGGCCATCAGGAACCACATCGCATTGACCCCGGCGGAAGCGATCAGGCCCCAAGAGGCGACCCGGCGCAGCCGCACATGCCCGGCCGCCAGGGCCGCCACCGCCAGGACGAAACACCCGTTGGTCAGGGCGCTCACCGCTCCGAGCGCATCCAGGATCCCCGTCGCGCCTCCGCTCCCCTGGAATGGCCAGATGGGTGAGAGCGCGAACCGGAATGCTTCCCATCCCGGCAGGCCGCCCCTGGCGAGCGACGTCCCACCGTCGATCACCGGCAAACACCACGAGAGCAGATACAGGACCACCCCGCTCCAGAGCACGACGGTCGTGCGTTTCATGGGGATTCTCCCGCTGTCGGTTGGCCTAACTCTGGGACCGGCCAGTCAAGCCAGCATCAAGGACCTCACGAGACCTCGCGCAGCCTCCGCTCGAGGAAGCGCCGCTCCGGCTCCAGCCGGGTGAGGGCGAGCGCCCGCTGGTAGGACGCTCG
>DATECF010000230.1:0-4963 GCA_035287045.1 Gemmatimonadales bacterium
CGGGCGCTTCACCGGCGTCTCCAGCACCCGGTCACCCAGCATGCGCTCGATGGCGTGCACCGCCACCGCTTCGTCGAACGGCCGCCGGTTGCAGGAGGTCTCGCAGGGGTGAGGGCACACGCGGCCGGTGATGGCCGGCATCGGGTTCTCGCGCACCAGCAGGTCGCACGCCTCGTCGATACGATCCTCGCGCAGCAGGTTGAGGTAGCCCTCGATATCGATCCCCACGGGGCACGCCTCGTTGCACGGCGCCACGCAATCCTGGTAGATGGGGCGGATGTACTTCCAGGAGCCGGTCCTGGTCACCAGGGTCGTGGTGCTGCTGATCGCGATCGGGGTCACTCGGCCGGGGGCGTCAGGCATGGAGCACCGCCTCCGTGATCCGCTGCACCGCCTCCGCGGCCGCGCGGGCCGCGTGCATGTTGGCTTCCGGCTTGTGGGGAACTTCTTCGCGGATCGCTTCGCACACGGAGTCCAGCGTCACCAACTCTGTGACCACGGCGAGGGCGCCGAGGATCGCGGTGTTCACGATGGGCTGGGTTTTCGATCCCAGGCCAAAGCGCTGAGCGATCGCGCTGGCGTCCACAGTGGCGACGCGAAAGCGGCCGGCCAGATCCGGATAGGCGTCGGGAGACCGTTGGCTGTTGATCAGGATCGAGCCACCGGCTTTGAGGCCCGCCGTGACGTCGGTGGCGCCGATCAGCGTGGCATCGAGGATGATGAGATCGTCGGGCTGGGTGATCTCGCAACGGAGGAGAATGGGGGCGTCCGACACCCGGAGGAACGCCGTCACCGGCGCGCCGCGCCGCTCCACGCCAAAGGCGGGGAACGACTGGACCTGCCGCCCTTCGCGGAACAAGGCCACCGCCAGCAGTTTGGAGGCGACGACGGTCCCCTGCCCGCCCCGGCCGTGGAAGCGCAATTCACGCATAATCGTTCGCCGGGCGTCCCGGAGACGCGTCTGGAGGACTGGGGTGACGCGGCTGGCGCCGGGACTGGGCCCGGTCACAGTCGCCGCACCGCGCGCCCACATCGGTGCACGGGACGCCGTCGGCCTGGGCCTCGAAACAGGCCACGCCGAGTCCGCCTCGCGGCACCACGGCGCTCCGCTGAGGTCGTCTCTGATCCGGTTGGTCCACCCGTGCCCCCTGGCTGCTCGAGGGTGCTCGGCGCAACTACTGGTTCGGTTGTTAGGTAGGACCGAGGCCGTTAAGGTGGGGTGAAGGCAAGATGAGGCGGGCGCTTCCCACGACGCGTCTTACTCCACCGTGACGCTCTTCGCGAGGTTGCGTGGTTTGTCCACGTCGCAGCCGCGCAGCACCGCGATGTGGTAGGCCAGGAGCTGCAGCGGCACGGCCGTGAGCACCGGAGACAGCAGCGGGTGGGTGGGCGGCACGGCGAGCTGATGGTCCGCCAGGCCCCCCAGCTTGCCGTTCCCCTCGGTGGTGATCGCGATGAGCTGCCCTCCTCGGGCCTTCACCTCCTGCATGTTGCTCACGACCTTGCCATAGACGCCGTCGTCCGGGGCCAGGCAGACCACGGGCATCGTGTCGTCCACCAACGCGATGGGGCCGTGCTTCATCTCCGCCGCCGGATAGCCCTCGGCGTGGATGTAACTGATCTCCTTCAGCTTGAGGGCCCCTTCCAGCGCCACCGGGAACTGAATGCTCCGCCCCAGGTACAGGAAATTCTCGGCGCTCTGAAACCGGCGGGCTAACCGCTCGATCTTGGGACCCAGGCAGAGCACCCGGTCCACCAGGTCGGGAAGCTCCGCCAGGTGGTGGACCACCTCCTGGCCCCGCGCCCGGGACAGCCCCCGCGCCCGCCCCAGGTAGAGTCCCAGGAGCGCGAGAGCCACGATCTGGGAGGTGAAGGCCTTGGTGGACGCCACCCCGATCTCCGGACCGGCGTGCAGGTAGATCCCGCCATCGCATCGGCGGGCAATCGAGCTTCCCACCACGTTGACGATTCCGATGACGCGCGAGCCCAGGGACTTGGCCAGGCTCAAGCCCTCCAGCGTGTCGGCCGTCTCCCCGGACTGCGAGATCGCGACGGTGAGGGTGCCGGGGAGGGTGAGGCGAGTCCGATACCGGTACTCGGAGGCGTACTCCACCGCCACCGGAATGCCCGCCAACTCCTCAATCAAGTACCGGCCCACCAGGCCCGCGTGCCAGGACGTTCCACACGCCAGGATGACCACGCGCTGGATCTCGTCGATGGCCGCGGCGTCGAGATTGAGGCCGTGGAGACGCGCGCTTCCCTGGTCCGCCAGCAGCCGGCCGCGCAGCGCACTTCGCAAGCTCTCCGGCTGCTCGTAGATCTCCTTGAGCATGAAATGCGGATACCCACCCAGCTCGACCGCCTCGAGGTCCCACTCGATTGCATGCACGTCGCGCACTTGCACCTGCGCCTCTCGATCCAGGACCCGGTAGCCGTCGCGGGTGATCACGGCGATATCTCCGTCGTCCAGGTGGACCACGGACCGCGTGTGCTCCAGGACGGCCGACGCGTCCGATGCCACGAAGTACTCGTCGGGCAGAAGGCCCAAGAGGACCGGAGAGCCCTTCCGGGCCACCACCAGCTTCCCGGGATCGTCCTCCGAGAGCGCACACACGCCGTACGCGCCCTCCACATGCGCCAGCGCGGCGATCAGCCGCGTTTCCAGGTCGCCCTCGGCGGCTTCGATCAGGTGGGCCAGCACCTCCGTATCCGTGTCGGACGCGAACACGTGCCCGTCCTCGGACAGTCTGCGACGCAACACGTCCGCGTTCTCGATGATGCCGTTATGAACCACGGCAATGCGTCCGGAGCAGTCGAGATGGGGGTGGGCGTTGGTCGTCGTCGGGGCCCCGTGCGTCGCCCACCGGGTGTGGGCCACGCCGCAGCAGCCGCGGACCGGGGATCGCTGGACCAGGTTCGCTAACTCCGACACGCGGCCGGCGAGCTTGGAGACTTGCAGGCCACCGCCATTCAACACGGCCAGGCCGGCGGAGTCATACCCGCGGTACTCCAATCGCTGCAGGCCCGCGACCAACAGCGGGCCCGCCTGGCGCCTCCCCACGTACCCCACGATACCGCACATGTGCTAACGGCCTCTCTGGCGGATACTCAGTACCGGCGGCGCGCCCGCGCCGAGGCCCACTCGGGCCAACCGCGCGAGAACCTTAAGGCCCGGTTCCGAAGCCTCCTGATGGGAATGGACCGCGCCGCAACGCGGGCAGACGATCACGGGTGGCATGCCGACCAGCGCCAAACCCGGGAGCCGCCGTTGCGTTATCGAAGTGTCATCAGTCTCTACAGTACGCCTGAAGCCACGCATGGAATGCGGTCTCGGTTGGCTACCGGCTAGGTGAGTTAAACAAGACCGGGGCCGCGCCCCTAAGGCCCAAGCAGGAAGACAGACGCCAACGTAAGTGACTGTGGGACAAACGCTTGCCAAGACAGCCCCAGGGGGTAACGGTGATCACGCCGCGTTGCGCCGGCGAAACATGCCACGGGCGTTCTCCGGGTGTAGTCCGAGCGCTACAGAGCAAGGGGCTGCCGTGGGCGATTCGACCATGCGTAAGTCGTTTTGCAACAACGTGATATGCCTTACGACCACCGGAAGGTTGACTTGGGCACGGGGCGTGCGCTCCCCCGGACAATGTGACATGGCTCACGCCTTTCCCTGAGCTGGCCGGGATCGCTTGACCAGCCCCAGGCCCCGCCGCGCTCCCGTGGTGCTCGTGGTGAACGATCAGGAATGGTCGGCACGATCGCTGGAGAGCATCCTCATGCCCAACGGGTATGCGGTGTTGCGCGCGTTCACCGGCGCGCATGGACTCGAGCGGGCGCGGCTCCACACGCCGGACGTGGTCATTGTCGCGCAGAGCCTGCCCGACACCGACGGGCTGGCGTTCTGCCGCGCGCTACACGACCAGCGGGCACTCAGCGACCGAGTCCCGGTCTTCATCCACCTGCCGGAACGTCCCACGCGAGCCGAGCGCCTGACCGCCCTCCGGGCCGGCGCGTGGGACGTCCTGGCCCCTCCGATCGACGCGGAGGAGATGATCCTCCGCCTGGAGGCATACGTCCGTGCCAAGTTCGATGCGGATCGAGCCCAGGAGACCGGCCTGGTGGACGCAACAACGCAGTTTTACAACGCGAGTGGTCTGGAGTGTCGGGCGGTGGAACTGGCCGCCTGGGCTCAGCGGCGCGCCGAGCCGCTGTCGTGTGTGGTGCTGGGATTCGCGCGGGCCGGTACCGTGGATGACGCGAAAGCGATGCGCGTGGTGGACGCTATGACCGACGTCCTTCGTCGGACCGGTCGCACGTCCGACGTCATCGGACGGATGGGCCCGACGGAATTCGCGGTCTTGGCTCCCGGTACCGACCGGGCCGCGGCCGTGCAACTCGCGGAGCGCCTGGCGACGGCGCTGCGGCCGGCGTTGTCCACGCAGGAAGAGGCCTATCCCACCGTGGAGCTGCGGGGCGGATACGATACCGTGGCCGACGCCCGCGACACGCCGCTGAAGGGCCGCGATCTGATTACTCGCGCCACGATCGCGTTCAGCCGGGCGAGGAGCGAGCAGAACGGCGGTTGGCTCCGATCCTTTCGGTCCCCGTCGGCGCCCATGTAGCCTGCTGGTCGAGCCAACCGCCGCGGTTCACTCCCGTATTCCTTCACCTCACTCTGCCACCTCACTCTGCCTCTGATCTGGTCTGAAGTAGCCCCACCGCTCTGACGTGATCTCAGCCTAGGGCCTCCCGATCGGGGAAGCCCTGATGCAGAAACGCCACACGGCCTCTTCGTGACGGCCCTCACAGGCCCCAGGGGCAGTGTACGCCAGATTGTGCTAGCTTGCGTTAGCCCGGCCGTCTGGGCGCCCTCAGGTGTTTGGGTCGGGAGTCAGGGAGTGTCGTGGGATCTGGTCGCCCAACGCCCACGCGGAGCACAAACGCAGATTGACACCCACCCCGAGCG
>DATECF010000231.1:0-6955 GCA_035287045.1 Gemmatimonadales bacterium
CTTGGTCGCTTCCTGCCACTGCCGCACGATGGTGTCCGCCGACTGCCGCAGCGCCTGCTGGAACGCGAGTTTGACGTCCCCGCGCCGCGAGGCCTTGAGCACCCGGCCCACGGCGTCGTCGCCAAAGCGCCCGCCCACGTACGCCCACACCGCCTGGCCGTAGCGGTAGGGGAAGAAGCGCGGGTCCTCCAGGCGCCCCAGGTTCGGCAGCTTGTCGGCGCGGACGGCATCCCGCATCCACATGGTGGTATTGGCATCCTCGGGGCCAATCGACAGATACTCGGCCATCCCCTCGACGAACCACAGCGGGTATCGCATGACCGAGGGGCCCCCGGCGCGCGCCACCCCGCCCCGGGCTCCGGTCATGTCGAACTGGAAGGCGTGGATCAGCTCGTGGGTGAGAACATGGTCGGTCTCTTTGAGCGGCCCCGCAAACGGCAGGACGATCCGGCGCTTCAGAATCTCCGTCACGCCGCCGGTTCCCTCGCCGCTGCCGGAAATCACATTAGTCTGCCGGAATTGCGGGGCGCTGGCATAGAGAATCAGGGCCTGCCGGTTCGACAGCTCGTGGTCCAGCAGGCGCGAGATCCGGGCGTAGGCCCGTTCCGCCATCTGGGCCGCGTAATTGGCGGCTTTCTCGCCTTCCGGGTAGTAGTAAATGTCGAAGTGCCGGGTCTTCAGGATCTGGAAGGCGAACGTCTCGTATTCGACCTGGTTCTGCCCGAAATACTGCGCCACCGCGGGCCAGGGCGTCGCTCCAATGGCGAAAGCGACCGCGACTGTCCTCGTAAGCACTTTCATGAATCTGGACATGACCGTTCCTCCCTGCGTAGCGACGCAGCGCATACTCGATTGTTAATACCGAGGAGGGTACCTGGATAGTTCCATCGTTCCTTGAAGACGGGGCACCCTGGTAGATTCGGCGGCGGAGCGGTAACGCGCGGCGTGGGGTGAACCAACCATCGGGGGACCTTGTCAAGGACGATCCGGATCAGCCCGGCGCTCACCACGGCGTTGGCCGTGGGCCTCGCGTACCCCCTGGGCGCGCGGCCGGCGCGGGCGCAGGATGCCAAGCCCATGGACGGGCCCCGGGACCTGCTGTCGCTCGAGCTGGGGTCCGCCGTCACGCAGCAACGGTCCACGGCGGAGGTCGCCAACAACTTCGTGGCGCTGCGGATGGCGGCCAACTACAAGCACAGGTTCACGGAAGCAGCCTACGTGCAGCAGATCGTGGAAGCCCTCCCCGACGCGCGGGATTTCGACGACACGCGGGTGAACAGCGAAACCGCTCTGGTGGCGCCGTTGTCGAGCAAGGTGGCGTTCTGACCGCCGGCCGGCGCTGGGGCGGCATCGCGATCGCCGCGCTCGGCCTGTCCTGCCAGATGCCGGCGACGGCGCCCCTTCCGCCCGGCAGCTTTGCGTTCGGCGTCTTCGGTGACGGACCCTACCGCGCCTGGGAGATGGGGAGGTTTCAGCGCGTCCTCGAGGATGCCAACCAGGCGGACCTGCAGTGGTTCCTGCACGTGGGGGACATCCTGTGGTACCCCTGCTCCAACGAAGTCTTCGGAGACCGCTTCTACCGGCTGAACCAGCTCCGGCACCCCGTGATCTACACGCCGGGAGATAATGAATGGGCGGACTGCCACGAGGCCATCGCCGGTCAGTACCAGCCCCTCGACCGGCTGCAACATCTACGGGCGAGGTTCTTCCCCAACCCCGGAACCAGTTTCGGCGGACGGGCCATGGTCGTCACCACCCAAGGCCAGGACTCCGCGTTCTCGGCGTTCGTGGAGAATGTCCGGTGGCATTTCGGGGGATTCTTGTTCGCCACCATGCACATGGTGGGCTCCGGCAACGCGTCCAGGCCGTTCGAGGGGCGCACCGCGGCGGACGATGCAGAGGTCGCGGCGCGGACCAGGGCGGCGATGGCCTGGATGGAGGAGACCTTCCGGATCGCGCAGTCGGAGGGCCTGAAGGGCGTGGTGCTGGCCATCCACGGTGACCCGGGGCTGGAGGACTACCCGGCCGAGGTGTACGCGTCGTACACGACGTGGGTCCAGCGCCTGGAGGAGCTGGTCAAGGGGTTCGAAGGGCAGGTCCTGCTGATCCACGGGGATTCGCACGAGCTGCTCACGGATCACCCGCTGCGGGACCGGGTGACGGGTCAACCACTCTCCAACTTCACCAGGCTCGAGACGTACGGCTCGCCGGACATTGGCTGGGTGCGGGTCGTGGTGGACTCGGTGGCAGGCCGATTCGCGGCGTTCGAGCCCCGCCTGGTGAGCCGCTGGGTGCTCTGGTGATCGCGGCGCGGGCGCCTGAGTGGTTACGGGATAATCACCGCTCGCAGCATGCGATCCAGGTTGGGGAATTCGCGGTCGAGGTAGGCGTTTCCCTCGTCCAGCAGCCGCTGCTGGCGCCCGGCCCGCATGCCGCCACCGGAGGTCTCGCCGTACCCGGAATAGAGTGAGTCCACCACAACCATCCCTTCGATGACCCGCCCCAGGACCGCGAATCCCTGGCCGTCGTTCCGCGGGTTGTCCCGCAGGTTGATGTACACTTGAGTCCGGCGGTCGTTCGGCCCCTTCATCGCGAACGCGATCGTGCCGCGGAAGTTCTTCTCACGCTCCGGATCGTCGGGGAACGTGCGATCCTGCCAGACCCGTGTCACGGCCGGGTCGCCCGGAATGCCGAACTGGGCGATGAACTCCGGCACCACGCGGAAGAAGCGGGAGTCGTCGAAGAAACCGGCCCGCACCAGGTTGAAGAACCGGTCGGCGCCGCGAGGAGCCCGGTCCCGGTGGACCTCGATGACGAACCGCCCCTTGGTGGTCTCGAACCCGGCGCGGAACCGGCCCGGAGCGCGGGTCTGCCAGAACGGATCGTCGGGGCGCATGAGGACGTGCCGAGGACTCACGCCCTGCCCGTCCTGCGCCAGCTCCCGCGCCATCTCGTCCACCGCGCCGGCCACCGCCCCGGGCTGCTCCTCGTGGATATAGTGACCGGCTCCGGCCACGGTATCCACCGACAGGAGACGCAATCCGGTTCTCAGCGTTTCCATCTCGGAGCGTGGCGGCGAGCCGTCGTGAGGGGCGCCGCCCACGAGCAGCCGTACCGGGATGGCGATCTCGGGCAGACGGGGCGCCAGCTTCTCCGGCTCTTTGGCCGCGGCCATGCCGAGGAAGGCCTTGAGCGTCCCGTCCAGATCCGTCTGCGCGCCGGCGGTGTAGCCCTCGACGACTTCGTCGGTCACCCAGGTGGTGTCGCCGGAGGCGTTGATCAAACCGCTCCGGATCTTCTTGCGGATCAGCTTCACGCCGCCGAACCACTTGATCCAGGGGACGAAGGTCATGGCGCGCCGGAACCCGGACGTCGTCGCCCGCTCGGCGGGGCCGCCGTCGAGGGAGAGCACTCCCCGTACCAACTCCGGCCGCCGGTACGCCAGGCGGAACGCCACCGACGCGTTCAGCGAGTGGGCCACGACGATCGCGCGCCGGAGGTGGAGATGATCCAGCACCGCCGCGACACGATCGGTCTGCGCCGTCAGCGAGTAGTCCCCGCGCTCAGGCTTGGCCGATCGCCCGATGCCCAGCGGTTCCACCACGATGGCCCGATAGCCCCGCTCGTCCAGCAGGGTCATCACCTGGCGGAACCCATACGCGGAGCCGAACAGCCCCGGGATGAGCACCACCGGCGGGCCCTCGCCCACGTCCGTGACCCAGAGGGATTCGGCCTGGGCCACGGGCACGGCGTAGGCCCGCGTGGTGTCGGCCAGCAGTGCCAGTGTCAGCAGCAGCACGGTCCCGCTACCGCTTCACTTCGCCTGCCGCGGATAGGGTGGCTTATCCTCCAGACACCAACGGATGAACGACCGCAGGTCGTCATTGGAGCGGGCCCGGTCCACGTTCCGCAAGTACATCATGTGCCCGCTCTCGTAGAACGAGAACCGGTACCGATTCCAGAACTCCCCGCCCGGCTGAAGGTGTGAAATGGTGTACACGGCGCCGAAGTAGTCGGTCGCCGCGTCGTAGTAGCCACCCTGGATCAGGACTTTGAGGTACGGGTTGTTCCGCATCGCCTGGCGGAGGAGATCGCCCACGCTGGTCGTAGGATCCTGCTGCCACGGCCGGACGCTGCCCCAGACGTTGTACTGGATGTCCGGGTTGTAGCGCAGCTCCTCACGGAGATAGCGGTTGATCACGTTGCCGAAGGTCCCGTTCCAGTCCGCCAGCGCCGGATCGTACTCCGGCCCTTCCGCGGCGGCATCGCGATCGACGCCGATGTAGCGGCTGTCCAGCCGACCCACCGTCAACCGCTGGTCGCGGAGCAGCTCTTTCCAGAAGCGCCGGGCGTCAATCCGCAGGTTGGTGGACTTCACGTACTCGGGCGTCACGCCGGTGTAGCGCGCCACGCGTTGGGCGATGGCGTCCCGGTCCTGATCCGCCAGCCGGTCGCCCTTCACCAGCGCCACGAGGTAATCGCTCATGGCGAAGACCTCCACCTCGTCCAGCAACGCACGCAGCGGCTTGGCCTGAAACTCCGCCGGGAGCTGCTGGTGGTACCACGCCGTGGCGGCGTACTGGGGCAACGCGGTCGCGTAGCCCACGTCCGGACCGCTCTCGACATCGAGATTGGTCATGGACACGAGGATGACGCCGTTGAGGTACACCTGGTGCTGATTGAGGAGATATCCGGCGAGTCCGGCGGCGCGCGTGGTGCCGTAGCTCTCCCCGATCACGAACTTGGGCGACGCCCACCGGTTCTTCTTGGCCAGGTAGAGGCGGATGAATTCCGCCACGGAGCGGATGTCCGACATCTTTCCGTGGAACCGGTGCAGGTCTTCGCCTTCCGTCATGCGGCTGAAGCCTGTGCCGATGGGATCGAGATAGACGATGTCCGCGACGTCCAGGATGGCGTTGGGGTTGTCCTCGATGGTGCCGGGCGGGCGAAGGGCAAAGCCTTCCTCATCATAGACCACGCGCCGCGGGCCGGTGTAGCCCATGTGCATCCACACCGAGGCGGTGCCGGGCCCGCCGTTGAACGAAAAGATGAGCGGGCGGTTGGGGTCGGTGACGCCGGTCCGGTTGTAGGCTACGTAGAACATCCGGGCCATTTCCTTCCCGTCCTCGCGGATGGGGAGCCACCCGGCTTCCGCCGAGTAGGCCACGGTCTGCTGCCCGATGCGGACGCTGTGCTGGGTCACCACCGGCTCGGCCGGCAGCAGGGTGGCGTCCGGGCCAGCCTTCTGGCCGGCGGCCTGGGCCGGCGCCTGGGGGGGACCCTGGGCAATCACGACCGCGGGAAGGGTGCTGATCGAGGCCAGGACGCGCATGATCTGGATCAAGCGGCGGGACATCATCTCGACTCCGTGATGGAAGGGACAGGGCGGAAACGGACCAAAACGGTAGCCCCTGAGAGGCGGCCCGGCAATCCCGCGAGCGCCCGACGCCGCGGGGGCCAATGGCCGCGCGGAGATCTTCCGAGTACTATCCAAGCCGCAGGCACAGCTCGATCCTGGAAAGGGTGACGCATGTCCAAGAGTGACGACAAAAAGCTGGAAGCGCTGGCACGGAAGAACGCGGCCAAGGCGGCGAAGCCCAAGCCCGAGAAGCGGCGGCGGTACGACGACACGCTCCAACCGGACCGGGAGGAGGACCTGGACGCCAAGGGCCTGTTCGACGAAATGAAGAAGCGGGACTTCTAGCGCGGCGATGACGCGAGCCGCCTGGGTATCCGGTATTGACCGGCTGCTGGCGCAGCGGGCCCGCGCCGAGCTGGCGCTGGCCTCCGACGGCGACCCGACCACCGAGCCGGCCGGCCACGCGGTGGCGGCCATCGTGCTCGCGGTGGCGAGCTTTGAGGCGCACGTGGGGGAGTGGCTGGCGGTTCCCGCGAACAGCGCGTTCCTGACACCCGGCGAGCTGGAGACGCTGCGTTGGAAGCCGGGGTACAAGATTGCGCTGGCGGTCCTGAAGAAGCGCCACGCCGGCAAGAGCTTCAGCTCCGAGGGCTGGTACCGCCGGCTGCGAGGTCTTTATCAACTGCGGCATCACGTGGCGCACGTCTCGCCAGAGAAGCGCGACACGGAGACCTTCCCGCCGAAGCTCGCCCCCTACATTGCGGACGGGACGTTCAAGCCCGCCGGCGAGGTGGGCATGGACTGGACCTCCCGTCTCATGGCGAAGTCCGTGGCGGAGCAGGCGGTGACGATCGCCGAGAAGGCCGCGAGCGCGTTTGATGCCGCGGCGCAAACCTGACCCCAAGGAGGACTCATGGCCGAGAACGTCTACAAGGTGATCGAGCTGGTTGGCACCAGCACGGAGTCGTGGGAGAAGGCGGCCGCGACCGCGGTCGCCAAGGCGTCAAAGACGCTGCGCGATCTCCGCGTGGCGGAGGTAGTGGAGCTGGATATGGCGCTCGACAATGGGAAGGTGGAGAGCTACCGCGCCAAGATAAAGGTGTCGTTCAAGTACGAAGGGGAGTAACCCGGCCTACGGGTTACCGCACCAGGTGCAGCGCAGGTCCGGATCGTCGAAGTAGCCGAAGTGGCCGCAGTACGCCACCTGCCCCTCCGGGCACTGAATGTTGCAGTCGGTGGCACAGTTGGAGCAGATGATCCCGGGGCAGCTCTCGTCGGAACATGCCGCCGCGCCAACGGTGAGGGCCAGCACCACGAGCAACGAATTCAGGCCGCGCATGAGATGGTCCTGTTGTAGGGAAGGGCCTTAGTACAGCGCCGACGTGAAAGTACGCGTCCCAAGGAATCGGTCAAGCCGCTCCCACTGGTGCCAGCCTTGACATCGGCCGCCGAACACGGCAATTGAAGCGCCCATGGCGCTCCAGGGCGACGGTGACCGAGTTGTTCTCGTGGTGCGGAGCCGGCATTTCAAGGCGGCGGCTGTGGGGCTGGCTATCCTGGCAGCCGCGGCCGGTGTGGCCGTAACCGGCCGCTCGG
>DATECF010000232.1:0-12641 GCA_035287045.1 Gemmatimonadales bacterium
CGCGCGCGCCCTGCGCAAGTCGCCCGACGACCGATTCCCGGACATCATGGAGTTCGTGACCGCCCTCGGCGGCCGCGCCCGACGGCACATCACGCTGGAGCCGTCCGCGTCACCGGTGGCGAGCGGTCCCCACACGCCCACCACGCCCACGCCGTCGCTCGGGCCCCTGACGGTCCCGCGCTGGCGCCGGGCCCCCAAGCGCCTCGCAGCCTTCGCGGCGGGGGCCGTCGGAGTGCTGGCTGTCCTCGTGGCCCTGGTCCAACGCGACACCCCCGCGCCGGTCCCCGCGGTCTCACCGGTGGCGACGGCGCCCGAGACCGTCGTGGTCCGGGTCCCGGCACCCGTGGATAGTTCACCCACGACCTCAACCCAACTCGAAGCCATCGGGCGGCGGGCGGACCCCGCGCCGCCGAGGCCGTCGCCCGCGGCGACGCCTCCCGCCGTGGCGCCGGGCATCCTGTTTATCAGCACCACGCCGGTCCTGGGCGATCTCTACGTGGACGGTCGGCGTGTGGGAACCAGTTTCACCCCGGATGGCCTTCGCCTCAGCCCCGGCCGCCACGTGATTCGCGTGGTGCGTGAGGGCTACCAACCGTACGAGCAAGAAATCGACATCGTGTCGGGCGAGACGCAGCGGCTTACCAGGATCCCGCTGACCCCCATCACACCGTGACTCGAGCCGTCGGTCTGTTGGCAGCGCTGGCCCTCACTGCGCCGATTTCCGCCACCTCCGCGCAGACGGCGTCGCAGCTGCTCACCGCGGGCGTCGTGGCGTACGAGGATTTTGACTTCGCCCAGGCCGCCCGGCTACTGGCACGCGCCGTGGCGCTGGAGGACCAGCTGCCGGAGGCGGACCTGGCGCGGGCGCTCACCTACCTCGGCGCCGCCGAAGTCTTCCGCGAGCGCTCCGACGCGGCGACCGCGGTCTTCCGCAGATTGCTATTGCTCGACCCCCGGCATGGACCGGATTCGCTGCGATTCCCGGCGCGGGTGCGGCGGGTGTTCGACGACGTGCGCCAGGCCACCAAGACCCTGGCCGCCACTCTGCCCGAGCGGCTCCACCTGATGCCGGGGCGCGATTCCCTCAGGACCCACGTCTACGCCAGCTCGTTCCACGACATGGCCGCGACCATCGAGCGAGAGGACGGCACGGCCCTCCTCGTGCTGTACAGCGGGCCCATCCGGGACAGCCTGACGCTGCCGTGGGACGGGCGGGGCGGAGACGGAACCCCGGTCACACCGGGGCGCTACCGGCTGATTCTGGTTTCGCAGTCGCCCACCGGCGCCGCCCTCCGGTCTCTGCTGATCCCGCTCGAGATCAGCGCTTCCCGCGCGGATACGCTGGCCATTCCCCGGTTGGCCGACTCCCTGTTGCGGCCCGAGCGGACCTCGCCCGCTCCGGGACTCCTGGCGCTCGCGTCTGGCATCGCGGGAGGCGGTCTCGTGGTCCTGCTCCCTCGGATGGCCGGCGCCGGTCCCGATGGCGGTGGTGGCCGGTTCGCGGTGGTTGGGGCCCTTGGGCTGGCTGGCGTCGCCGGCCTGGTCCATCACGGGTTGGGCCGGCCTATCCCCGAAAACGTTGTTGCCAACGCGGCCGTCCGGCGGTCCTGGCGCGAGCGGGTCGAACAGGTGCAGCAGGACAATGCCCGATTGCGATCGTTCGCTCCGGTGGTGATCCAGGCCGGTGCGCCAATTCGCGTCGAGGGAGAGCCACGTTGAGCGTGCGACGTCCATGCCTGTGGGGGGCAGCGGCGCTCGCGGTCGCGTTCCTGCTCCCGGGCTCCGCGCGTGCCCAGCGGCCGCTCCGGATCGTCGTGGAAGCCGGGGCCTCGGCCCACCGGGTGCGGAGCCTGGTCGGCACAACCCCGGAGCCCCTGGACGGTCTGGGGATGGTGGTCGGGGCGAGCGTCTCGGGTCGTGGACTGCTGCTGGAGGCGCGCTACGCGCAGGGCCAGCTGAGCTCGGAAGACGCGGCCGTCGAGGATCGCGACGTGGTAGAGGGCGAAGTCCTGCTGGGCGTGAGCCCACATCGGTTGGTGACCCTCAAAGTCGGCCCCCACGCCCGCGCCTACCGTTCAGACGCCGGCACCCGACGCTGGGTCTTCTGGGAAGCCCGGGTCCGCACGACAGCGCCCCTCATTCCGTCGCGACTCGACGCGTACGCCGAGCTGTGGGGCGCCGTAGCCGGGTCCACCAGCTTGTCCGGCAGCTTCGGGGGTGAGCGCGGCGGGGAAGTCGGGGCCGCCATGGAGATTCCCAGGACGCCGATCGCGGTCAGGGTCGCCTATCGCATTGACCGTGGCACCGGGGACAATCCGACCCGCTCGGACACCGCGGAACAGATGGTCTTCGCCATGCGGGTCAGGCTGCGCTAGGGGCGAGCGATGGAGACATCCCCTCCATCGTCCTCCATCCGGGTTATTTGATTTCGACTCCGGCTTGTTTCTCGATCAGCTTGATGATCTCGACGTGATCGGCCTCCTCTCCCAGCGCCTTCCGCCCTTCCGCGAAGAGACGCCAGGCCAACCCGATCGTTTCGTGCGGCACCTCGGCGTCGCGCAACACGTCGGCGGCGATGTCCAGGTCTTTATACAGCAGCGCCAGACGAAACGTCCGCGGCCAGGCACGGGTGACGACCCGTTGAGGGACCAGGTTCTCCGTGACGTTGGATCGGCCGCTGGACGCGTTGATCACCTCGAGCGCCTTGGCCGCCGGTACGCCCATCTTGGCGAGCGCCGCCAGGCCCTCGCCGGCAGCCAGGAGGTTCACCGCGAGCAGCGCGTTGTTGACCGCCTTGGTGGCATGGCCGGTGCCCACCGCACCCACGTGCACGATCTTCACCGCATAGACCTCGATGATGGGCCGCGCCCGGGCCACCCACTGCTCATCGCCGCCCACCATGACCGTGAGCTTGCCGGCCTCGGCGCCGGCGGTCCCGCCGCTCACCGGGGCGTCCACGAACCCCACCTTGCTTGCTGCCAGCCGCTTGGCCAGCTCCCGTGACGTGAACGGGTCGCCCGAGGTCGCGTCAATCAACACTTGTCCGGCCCGCCACGCGGCCCCGGCGGCCTCGGCCACTTCCCAAACCTCGCGGGAGGTCGGTAGACACGTCATCACGACGTCCACCTGCTTCACCAGGGCGCCCGGCGAATCCGCGACCTTCGCCCCCGTCGCTCTGGCGAACTCCTGAGCCTTCGCCGCGGTGCGATTCCAAACGACCGTCTCGAACCGCTGAGCCACGTGCGTGGCGATGGGCCGCCCGATGGCCCCCAGTCCCATGAATCCCACGCGTTCCGCCATTTACGCTCCCAGCATCTGCTTCCGCAGTTGCACCATCTTCCTTCGCAGCGAGCCGTCCATCACCCGGTCGCCAATCCGCACCACGATCCCGCCCAGGATTCTAGGGTCCTCCCGCAGGTGCGGAATGACTTCCTTGGCGGTAGCCGCGCTGAGCCCCCGCTGGATGGCGTCCAGCAGCCTCTTGTCAGGCTTGCGGGCGAGGATCACGCCGGCGTGGGCCCGATTCAACTTGATGTCTAACAGCGCGTGGTACTCGTGGTTGATGGCGCTGACGATCCCCTGGCGGCCTCGCCGCACCACCGCGCCCAGGAACCGGATGAACCCCTCGGGCGCCCGCCGCGACAGCGCCTGCCCCAGGATCCGCTGTTTCACCGTCTTGGGGACCCGGGGCGAGTCCAAGGCCACCCGGATGCGTTCGTCCGCCTCGATCGCGCCCGCGACCGCCTCCATCAGACCGGCGAACCGCTCGGTCTCGCCGCTCCGTTCGCCCGCCTCGAACAGCGCCTGGGCGTAGTTGCGCGCGATGGTGGGTTCTCTCACTGAGCCTTCTCAGTGGATTCCAGGAATTCCGTCACCAGCCGCCGGTCCGCCTCACTGTCCATCCGGGCCTCCATCAGCTTGGCGGCGGCCGCCAGCGACAGGTCCACCGCCTCCCGGCGTAACTGCGCCGTGGCCCGGTCGCGCTCGAACGTGATCTCCCGCTTGGCCCGCTCGAGAATCTGCTCCTGCTCCTGCCGCGTCTTGGCCAGCAGCGCCTCCCGCTCACGCTCTGCCAGGGCCTTGGCTTCCGCCAGCAACGTGTGGGCCTGCCCCTTGGCGCTCGCCATCAGGCGGTGGTGTTCGTCCAGCAGGCCCTTCGCCTCGGCGTTCATCCGGTCGGCCTCGGCCAGCTGGTGCTTGATGCGCCGCTCGCGCTCCAGCGTGTTCTTCAGGATCACCGGCCACGCGAAACGGCGCAGCACCACGAAGAGGGCTACGAAGACCAGCCAGGTCCAGAAAAATAGGCCGACGTTGACCTCAAACGGCGAGGCCGGAGCAGCGCCATGCTCCTGCACGACGGCCAGCCACCCAACGAGTGTGCCCGGCATACCTCGGCGCCTACTCGACCAGCTTGAACAGCAACCCGAACACCAGCGCGATGATCGTCGCGCCTTCGAGCAACACCGCGATGATCAGCGCCGCCCCGCGGATCTCGGCACCCGCCTCCGGCTGCCGCGCGATGGCTTCGGCGGTTTGCCCGCCGATGCGCCCCAACCCGAGGCCGGCCCCAAGGATCGCCAACCCGATCCCGATGCCGGCACCCAGGGCCGCGTTGGCGCTGCGGGCGGCCGCCACCATCGCCTGGGTCTCGGTCATCTGCGCGGCTTCCTGGAGCAATGCAAGGATGTTCACCATGGCCTATGCCTCACACGCGAAGGGAGATGGATCCGGAACCGCGCTCGTCGCGGGCCCACGCCGCCTCTCCCGAGCGACGCCTCCCACGAATTCCCCGCCAACGGCCATCCGGCCGGCGGGATTCCCCGACCACCCGGCCGGGTACCTGTCGGAGCGGCGCGAAGCGCGCGGGCCGCTCCCTAATGCTCGTGCTGCATCAACCCAATGAACACCGACGTCAACAAGGCGAAAACGTACGCCTGCAACAACGCCACGAAGATCTCCAGCAACATGATCCCTAGGACCAGCGCCGACGTGGCGATGCCAATGCTCCACCGCGGCACCAGCGGCAGGTGCCCAAACAGGAAGATCAACCCGAACAACGACAGGATCACGAAATGGCCCGCCGTCATGTTGCCGAACAACCGGACCGCCAGCGCGAACGGCTTCACCAGCTTCCCGATCAGCTCGATCGGCCCCATGGCCACCGACATGGCCACGCCGCCCAGGCCCGACAGCCCGGGCACCCTGGGGAAGATGGTGCGGAGGTATCCCCCCGGACCCAGCGCAACGAGCCCGCTGACCTCGATGGTGAGAAACGCGGTAATGGCTAGCGCCCCGGTCACCGCCAGATTGCCGGTGGGCGTCGAGCCGTGCGGCAGCAGCCCGAGCAGGTTGGAATACAGGATGAAGAAGAACAGGGTCATGATGTACGGGGCGAACTTCTCGCCGCCGTGGCCGATGTTGGCGATGGCGATGTCGTTGCGCACGAACAGCACCATCGCCTCCACCGCGTTGGCGAACCCGGAGGGAGCCCGCTCGCCGGCGCGCTGCTTCTCCAGCTTCCGGCCGGCGATCCACATGGTGAGGAACACCAGCCCAGCCGCAATAAACAGAAAGACCACATGCTTTGTCGGCGTGAGGTTGACGACCAAGGGCCCGAGGTGGAGGTCCGGCCAGCGCTCCCAGTGGACGTTCAACGACGGGAAGGCCTCGCCCAGGCCGAAGCTGTAGGCGTCGGCCGTGTGGTGCATCACCACTTCCCCGATATTGGGCGCCTGCATCATTTCAGGAGTCGCGTCTCCAGGAACAACAACGGGACTACCACACCCAGGTACCCCAGGGCGCTCGGCAACGGCGGGAACAGCTCACGGTTGACCGTGACCAGGGCGGCGAACAGCGCCACCCCCACCAGCCGCAGCCCCATCCCCATGCCCCACCGCCGGACCAGCGCCCCAAACGGCGCCCCTACGACCGGTCGCAACAGGGCCACCGCCACCAGCTGCAGCGCGGTCGCCAGCAGGCCGAACCAGGCCGCCGCGAAGATTGCCCCTGGTCCCCACCCCCACCACGCCACCACCGCGACCAGCGCCGTGAGACCTACGCCTAAGCCGGCCAGCTTCACCGCCGCTCGCGATCCTCTCGGGTCTCGGCCCGGAGTCGCCAATAGACGTGCAGGAAGCTGAGCACCGCGCCGACCAGCGTCCCGATGAGGGTAAAGAGGGGCGTGAGCCCGAGCCAGCGGTCCAGCGCCCACCCCCCTGCCATGAACGCGACGATGCCGCCGGCGAAGGTGCACCCAAGACCCACGTACTTGTAGCCCAACCCAAGCTCTCGCCCGGGGGCAGGTTCCGGCTGCATGCCGGCGGAAATGTCACCCCTTGTGAAAAGTTTCGCAAGCAAATCCCGGGTGGCCGGACCGCCGTTTTCCGAGTACGATTCCTGCCGTGCACGCCGAACCCTTGAGAGCCCCGGAGCGGGACGTCGAGCTGCTCGAGCGCCTTGCCAGCGCCCGCGCGGCTCTTCTGGACCAGGTCGGACGCCGGATTATCGGCCAGCGGGCGGTGCTGGACGGCATCCTCACGGCCGTCGTGTCCGGGGGGCACGCGCTCCTGCTCGGCGTCCCCGGGCTGGCGAAGACGCTGATGGTCTCGACCATCGCCGAATCCCTGGCGCTCAAGTTCGCGCGGATTCAGTTCACGCCGGACCTGATGCCCAGCGACATCACCGGCACCGAGATCATCGAAGAAGACCTCACCACCGGGAAGCGGGCGTTCCGGTTTGTGCACGGGCCGGTCTTCGCCAACATCGTCCTGGGGGACGAGATCAACCGCACGCCGCCCAAGACCCAGGCGGCCCTGCTTCAGGCCATGCAGGAGCACGAGGTGACGGTGGCGGGCACGACCTACCCGCTCCCACGCCCATTCTTCGTCCTCGCCACGCAGAACCCCATCGAGCAGGAGGGTACCTACCCCCTCCCGGAGGCCCAGCTCGACCGCTTCATGCTGGAGTTGGCGGTTCCCTACCCCAGCCGCGAGGAAGAGGAGATGATCGTCGAGGAAACGACCGGCGACGACGATCACCCGGTGCGCGCGGTGCTCAACGCGGAGGACCTGATCGCGATGCAGCACCTGGTCCGACGCATCCCGGCGCCCCAGATCGTGGTCGGGGCGGCGGTCGCGCTGTCGCGCTTGACCCGTCCCGCTGACCCCAGCGCCCCGGCCGCGGTCCGCGAGTACGTGAGTTGGGGTGCGGGCCCCCGAGCGTCCCAGTTCCTGGTCCTCGGCGCCAAGGCCCAGGCCGCCCTGGACGGCCGGCCGATGGCCGACCTGGACGACGTGAAGAATGTGGCCCTGTCGGTCCTGCGACACCGGGTGGTGGTCAACTTCGCCGCCGAGGCCGCCGGACGCTCGGCCGAGGACGTGTGCCGGGAGTTGATCGAGACCGGCGGCTGGATGAAACTCCCCTCCTGAAGCACCGTAGGGCCCTCCGGACAGCAAAGTTCGGCGCCTGCCGGAGAGACACATGAAACGGAGTACCAAGCTGGTTCTGGGGGTCCTGGGGCTGGCGGTCGTCCTCGCCGCGGTCGGCGTCGTCCGATCCAAGGCGGACGGGTCGGCCGACGGCACCACCAAGACCGTCTCTGCCACGCGCGGCCAAATCATCGAGAAGGCCCTCGCCGTGGGCACCATCGAGCCCCGGGTCGAGATCACCGTCAAGTCCCAGATCTCCGGCGTGGTGGGCCGGCTCTACGCCGACGTGGGGGACCTGGTCCGGGCCGGCGATCCCCTGCTCGAAGTGCGGCCCAACCCCACGCCCCTGGAGTTGGCCGACGCTCGCCGGCAGGTTGAGCTGCGCCAAATCGAGCTGGACAATCTCAAGCGGGACATCACCCGGCAGTCTTCCCTGCAGCAACAGGGACTGGTGTCCGAGCGGGAGTACGAGGCGACCCAGCAGCGTTACGCCGAGTCGCAGGTCCAGCTCACCATGGCAAAAGAACGCTTGGGGTTGCTCGAGGAAGGCAAGGTGAACGTCGCGACCGACCGGATCGAGACGGTGGTCCGTTCCCCCATCTCCGGGTTCATCCTCGAGAAGACGGTCCAGATCGGCGATCCCGTGGTGCCACTCACGACGTACCAGGAAGGCACCGTGTTGATGACCATGGCGGAAATGAAGGACCTCTTGTTTCGCGGCACGGTGGACGAGATCGACGTCGGGAAGCTCCACGAAGGGATGCCGGTCACCATCAAGATCGGCGCGCTCCCGGAGGCGAAGATCGAGGGCATCCTCTCCAAGATCTCGCTCAAGGCCAAGAAGCAGGAGAGCGCCACGGTCTTCCCGGTGGAGATCTCGCTGGTCCAGATGCACGGCACCAGGCTCCGGGCCGGCTACTCCGCCAACGCCGACATCATCATCGCCCAGCGGGACAGCGCCCTGATGGTCCCGGAGCGCCTGGTCACGTTTGCCGGCGACTCCGCCACGGTCACCGTGCTCCTGCCCGACGGCCGCACCGAGACACGGACTATCAAGACCGGCTTGAGCGACGCGCTGAACGTGGAAGTCGTCTCCGGCCTCCGGGACGGGGACAAGGTGGTGGAGCCGCCCCCTCGACAGATAAAGTGAGCGTCGAGTGTCATGACGGCATGACGGCATGACGGCATAACGGCATATGCTGCGGGACTTCCTCGCCGACCTGCGCCAGCAGCGCCTGCGCACCGCTCTCACCATCCTGGGGATCACCTGGGGGACGGTGGCGGTGATCGTGCTGCTCGCCTTCGGCACCGGCTTGGAGCGCCAGACCCGCAAGCGCTTCCACGGGCTGGGCGACCGCATCGTGATCCTCTGGGGCAGCCGCACCACCAAGGCGTTCCAGGGGTTTCCGGAGGGCCGCTACATCCGGCTGCACGAGGAAGACGTCGATCTGCTGACCCGCGAAATCCCCGAGATCGTGATGATCAGCCCCGAATACAGCAACCGTGCCACGCCGGTCCGGCGCGGGGTGCAGGGCGCGAATCCCAACATCACGGGCATCCTCCCGGTGTACGCCGAGATGCGGAACATCATCCCCGAACAGGGCGGCCGGTTCATCAACCAGCCCGACGTGGACCAGCGCCGGCGGGTGGCGGTGCTGGGCGACGAGCTGGCCAAGCTGCTCTTCGGTGAGGAAGGCCCGGTGGGCCAGCAGATCATGGTCGGACAGGTGCCGTTCACCGTGATCGGCGTGATGCGGCCCAAGGTCCAGAATTCGTCCTATAGCAGCCGCGACCAGGACCGGATGTTCATCCCGGCCTCCACCCACCGCTCCATCTTCGGCGGCCGCTACCTGGCCAACATCGTCTACCGCACGTCCGACGCACTTCGTACCAAGGACGTGGAGCGGCGCGTGTTCGAGATCCTGGGCCGCAAGTACCGGTTCGACCCGGCCGACGAGGACGCCCTCCGGCCCTGGGACACGGCCGAGTTCGAGAAGATGTTCGGCTATCTCTTCATGGCCTTCAACGGATTCTTCGCGTTGGTGGGGAGCTTCACGCTCACGGTGGGCGGCATCGGCGTGGCCAACATCATGTACATCGTGGTGCGGGAGCGGACCCGGGAGATCGGGATCCGACGCTCGGTGGGCGCCACCCGGCGGAGCATCCTGTACCAGTTCTTCGCCGAGACGTTTGTGATCGTGGGCGTCGGGGCGGTGCTGGGCTTCCTGATCTCGGTGGCGCTGGTGACCATCGCCGCCAGGATGCCCGCCAACGAGATCGTGGGGACGCCGGTGCTGTCGCCGCTGGTGGCCGCGGTCACCATTTCGCTGCTCGCGGGGATTGGTTTCATCGCGGGGCTGTTCCCGGCGCGCAAGGCCGCGAGCCTCGATCCGGTGGAGTGCTTGAGGTACTGATGTGGAAGATCCTGCTAGAAGAATTCTACGGCGACCTCAAGACGCAAAAGACCCGCGCGTTCCTCACGATGTTCGCCATCACGTGGGGGACCATCGCGGTGGTGTTGCTCCTGTCGTTCGGCGAGGGGCTCAAGCGCACTGCGGTGAACGGCCTGCTGGGCGCGGGCCAGCGCATCTACGTGGTCTGGGGCGGCCAGACGAGCATGCTCTTTCAAGGGCTGCCGCGGGGCCGGCGGGTCCGGTTCATCGAGGAGGACCTGGACCTGCTCACGCGCTCCATCCCGCAGATCGATCTCGCCAGCGTGTCGTACGGCCGGGGAAGCACCAGTCTCAAGGTGGGCAACGCCAAGACCAACACGTACATGGAAGGGGTGTATCCGGCGTTCGGCGAGATGCGGAACATTTTCCCCGCGGTGGGCAGCCGATTCCTGAACCAGGTGGACGTGGACCAGAAGCGGCGGGTGCTGTTCCTCGGCAACAAGCTCGCGGAGCGGCTGTTCGGCACGGAAGATCCGGTGGGAAAGACGGTGATGCTCGATGGGCTGCCGTTCGTAGTCGTGGGCGTCATGCAGAGGAAGTTCCAGGACTCCAGCAACAACGGGCCGGATGAAGATCGGGCCGTCATTCCGGCGTCCACCTTCAAGTCCATCTACGGTCCCCGGTACGTGGACCAGCTCATCGTGCGGCCCCGAGACGTCACGGAAGCCGCGATGGTCAAGCGGGAGCTGTATCGGGTGTTGGGCCAGCGTTATCAGTTCGATCCGTCGGATCAGCGGGCGTTGTCCATCTGGGATTTCATCGAGGGCGAGAAGGAGAATCTGAAGATCGGCCTGGGCATCCAGATCTTCATGGGCCTGGTCGGGGCGTTCACGCTCTTGGTGGCCGGCGTGGGCGTGGCCAACATCATGTACGTGGTGGTGAAGGAGCGAACCCGGGAGATCGGCGTCAAGAAGGCGGTGGGGGCCCGGCGGTCGCATATCGTGGCGCAGTTCGTGTTCGAGGCGTTGCTGATCGCGTTCACGGGCGGGCTGATCGGTCTCGGGTTCTCGGCCCTGGTGGTCTTCGGCGTGGATGCCATTCCCACGGAGGGCAACCCGGCGATGCAGTACATCGCCAACCCCAAGCTCTCCTGGCCCATCGCCTCGATCTGCATGGGGATCCTGATGACCATCGGGCTGGCGGCGGGGATCCTGCCGGCTAGGCGCGCAGCCGCGGTCGATCCGGTGGAGTCGCTGAGGTACGAGTAGCCGGCCCGGACCACCAGGTGCGCGTTCTTTCGTTCCTTTCCGCGATAAGACGGTGACGATGCTCAGCTGGCACTCGGTACTGTTGCCTCGGCTACCGAGCCGAGGGTACGTTGTGCATGGAGAAGCGAAAGCGAGAGCGGACCGTATGGCCACCCACCAATTGGTCACCGCGGAAGAACTCGAGCGGATGGGAGAGCAGGACTTCGGCTACGAGCTGGTCCGTGGGGAGTTGGTCCCCGTGACCCCGGCCGGAGACGAGCACGGGACCCTTGCCGCCCTTATCGCTGGGGCCCTGACTGCGTTCGTTAGGCCCCCCCAGCTCGGCGTGGTGCAGGTTGAGGCCGGTTATATCCTGGCGAGGAACCCGGATACGGTTCGGGGTCCCGATGTGGCGTTCGTCTCCCGAGAGCGCCGGGCCGCCCTGGGCGGTCGCCGTCGTGGGTTCATCCCTGGCGCACCTGACCTGGCGGTCGAAGTTCGCTCGACAGACACCACCCTTGTTGAGTTGTCCGCGAAGGGCCGAGAGTACCTGGATGCGGGTACGCGGCTGGTCTGGTTGGTTGACCCGCAGTCGCAAACGGTACAGGTCCACGAGCCGGGGCGCGAACCGCGCGTGGTATCCGTGGGCGCCGTGCTCGACGGGGGCGATGTGCTGCCGGGGTTCGCCCTCCCGTTGGCTGAGCTGTTCAACGAAGAGTAGAGGGGCCCGCCAGTCGACGAGCAGGGGGCTAGTGCTGGTACTTGGCCAGAAGCGCCTGGAAGCGGGGATGGTTCCTGACCGGGTCCCAGATGGGGTCGGCCCGCAGGATTCCCACGGACAGTGACGAAGGCACGGAGAGTACCCACTCCGAATTATCCAGGGCCTTCTCGTGGGCTCCAGCCAACACGTACGTCTCCGCGAGATTGGTCGCACTTCCCACTGCAAGAAAAGGCTCGCGTGAAACCGGCGCCTGACTTGACGCAAGGTCGGCCTCCCGAAGCGCCGCCTGGTGACGGCCCAGGGCGGCGTACACAAGAGCCAGGCCCTCATGTGGCTGTTCCGCACCGCGCCGAGCAATTGTCTCCAACTCTGAAGCAGCTGAGTCGAAGTAGATTTTCGCTGGTTCAGCTTGCCCCATGCTGCTGTCCGGCAGTCTCCGCACAACGAACGCACCACCCGCCGACCCAAGTTGGGCTTGGAACCGATTGTTCCCGGGAGAAGTGAGGAACGTCGTGAGGAGAAAGCCTCAGGTGCTGCTTGGGCCGGCCGTGCTCGCCTTGGCCTGGCCCGCCGTCGCATTGGCCCAGGACCCAGTCCCAGATTCGGCCCGGCCGCATCAGGCCTCCGCGCAGTTGTTTGCGAGCCACGAGCCCCTGCCGCTCACGATCGAAGCACCATTCACCTCGATATTCAAAGAGCGTGAGGACGACGCCAAGGAGTTCCCGGGCAAGGTGACGGTCCACTCCGCGGACCGACCCTCGGTGGCGCTGGACGTCGATATCCGAACCCGCGGAAAGGCGCGCCTCAGCCGGCAGATCTGCCAGTTCCCACCGCTACGTCTCGACTTCCCTAG
>DATECF010000233.1:0-2033 GCA_035287045.1 Gemmatimonadales bacterium
GTCCTTTATCCCGCGGTCCGCGTCCTCATCTATCCGCGGCTCGCCGACTACCTGGCCGTCCCGGACAACCCGCGCTGGCTGCAGGCGGCACGGAACAGCCTGCTGATGATGGTCCTCTCCACGCTGACTGCCACGGCCGTCGGCTTCCTCTATGCCTTCGCGATCAGCCGGCGCGATCTGCCGCTGCGCCGCCTCTTTCAGACGCTCAGCGTCCTGCCGCTCTTCGCCCCGCCCTTTATGGTGGCGTTTTCCTACATCCTGATGTTCGGCCGCCAGGGGCTGATCACGAACGCGTTGCTCGGGCTGGAGAACGTCAACATCATCGGCTGGAAGGGACTGTGGCTCGTCCAGACCGTCGCGTTCTTCCCCTTCGCCACGTTGGTGATCAGCGCGGTGCTGGAGCAGATCAGCCCGACGCTGGAATACGCCGCGCGGAACCTGGGGGCGACGGAGGGGAGCGTGTTCCGCACCGTACTCTTCCCTCTGGCCCGTCCCGGTGTGGCCGCCGCCGCGCTGGTTGTGGCCATCTCCGTCCTGGCGGACTTCGGCAACGCCGTGGTCATCGCCGGCGGCTTTCGCCTGTTGGCCACGGAGGCCTGGTTCCTGATCGAGGGGTCAGCCGACCTGAACGGCGCGGCGGTGGTCGTGGCCCTCCTGATCGTGCCCACGGTCGGCCTTTTCCTGCTCGAGCGCTACTGGGTGGGCCGGCGGACCTACACCGTGCTCACCGGTAAGGGGACGAGGATCGAGCAGCCACCCACGCCACCGCTCATCCGCTGGCTGCTCTTCGGCGGGTGCGTGGTCGTGAGCGTCTTTGTCCTGATCGTGTACGTGGGCGTCACCCTGGGCAGCGTGACCACGGTGTGGGGCTACAACTGGGCGCCGACGCTCGCCCACTGGCGGCTGGGATTGGCGCAGGGTGGGCCGCAGCTGTGGACCAGCGTGAGGATCGGCGCAGTCAGCGCCCTGATCACCAGCGCCGTCGCCGTGCTGGCGGCTTTCATCACTTCCCGACCGACCCTGCCGCTGCGCAACGCCATCGACTTCCTGGCTGTGCTGCCGGCGGCGCTTCCCGGGGTCTTCATCGGCGTGGGCTACCTCCTCGCCTTCAACGGCCCGCCGATCATCCTGTCGGGGACCGTCTGGATCCTTGTTCTGGCGCTTTCCTTCTGGCATATCCCGCTCGGCTACCAGGCGGCGCGCGCGCAGCTGAAGCAGATCGAGCGGTCCATTGAAGAGGCGGCGCAGGACCTGGGGGCCACGGGGCTGCGGGTGCTCTGGGACGTCTACCTGCCGCTGCTGGGCCCCGCGTTTATCGCCTCCTTCATCAACGCCTTCATCCGGGCGGTGACCAATCTCAGCATCGTCGTCTTTCTGATCACGCCGCGCACCCTGGTGGCGACCTACTCCATCCTGGCCATGATCGGGGGTGGCTTCTGGGGGGCGGCGGCGGCGCTGACCACCGCGCTGCTGGCGATCACGCTCGCCGGCGTGGCCGTGGCCCGGTTCCTCCTGCGCATCGGCCTGCGGCCGATCGGAGCGGCGTGATGCCGGACCAGCCCCACGTCCGTCTCGTCGACGTCACCAAACACCTAGGGACGCACCTGGCGGTGGACGGCGTTTCCCTCGATGTGGCCGAAGGGACGTTCATGACGCTGCTCGGCCCCTCCGGGTGCGGGAAGACGACGACGCTGCGCATGGTTGCGGGATTCTACACCCCCGACCGGGGGGAGATCCGTGTTCGCGATCGGGTGATCAACGACATCCCGCCGCACCGGCGCAACACCGCCATGGTCTTCCAGGAGTACGCGCTCTTCCCGCACATGACCGTCACGGAGAACGTCGGCTATGGCCTGCGGATGCGCCGCGTCCCCCGGCCGGAGGCGCGGCGGCGTGTCGCCCTGGTCATGGAATTGGTGGGGTTGAGCGGGCAGGAACGCAAATTCCCCCATCAACTGTCCGGCGGGCAGCAGCAGCGGGTGGCGCTGGCGCGGGCGCTGATCGTGGAACCGGAGGTCCTGCTGTTGGACGAG
>DATECF010000234.1:0-21391 GCA_035287045.1 Gemmatimonadales bacterium
CCGCCGGTGCAATAGACTCGCCGAATCTGGCCGGCGTCGCGCGACGCCGAGGCCAGGAAGGCCCCCGCCCGCTCCACGCCCACGCCGATTTCCTCGCCCCGAGCCTTCACGAACGGATCCAGGTCCGGGCTCCGCTCGAACCCCTGGAGCAGGCGATCGGCGTCTTCGGCCGACATGCCCCGCTCCCGCTGGAGGTCCTCACGGAACTTGCGGGTGCCCACGCTCAGGTCCCGGGTGAGCAGCGGCACACCGTCCTGGAGGATGTTCACGTTGGTCACTTCGTGGCCGATGTGGATCATGGCGGTCACGCCCACCATGGCCTCCGGGTAGTTCACTTCGAAGGCGTTGTGCAGGGCGAACGCGTCCACATCCACGACCACGGGATCCAGCCCGGCGTCGGTCAGTAGGGCGGCGCGGTTCTCCACCAGCTCCCGCTTGGCGGCGACCAGCAGGACGTCCATCTGGACTCCCTCGCCATCCGGGTCCAGGACCTGGAAGTCCAGCTGGACGCCCTCGATGTCGAACGGCACGTGCTGCTGGGCCTCCCAGCGCACCACGTCCGCGGCATCGCTCTCCTTCATGCGGTCCACCTGGATCTTCTTGATGATGACGTCCCGCCCGCCCACGGCGGCCACCACCCGCTTCTGTTTCACCCCCGCCGCCTCGAGCGCGCTCCGGACGGCGTCCCCCACCACGCCGGGGTCCATGACCTCGCCCTCGACGATGGCGTCCTGGAGCACGGGAGCCACGCCGACCTTGCTCAGGACGGGTTCGCCCTTGCCATGGTCAACCGAGACCACCTTGATCAGGCCGCTGCCGATGTCCAGCCCGACCGTCGTTTTTGAGCCCCCGAGTCCGAAAAGCGCCATATCTCCCTACAGGTTAAGCACATAAGGGGGTAGAGCGGACGACAAGAGTACGGCCCACCCCGGTTTTTGTCAAGCTCCAACCTACTTTAAGCCACCCAGAACAACTGCCTGCCAGGAACCAAGTTACACCCTTCCACCTCAACCCCCCCTTGATTGGCGACAGAAGCGCCAGAGGCGGCAGAAGCGGGAGGAGAACCACGGATCATCCCTCCCGCTCCTGCCGCTTTTCCCGCCCCTGCCGCTTCTCAGTACAGATTCACCCAACTCCGTTCCCGCATTTGAAACGCCGTCGCGGAGGCGGTGAGCGCCTTGATCAAGGCGCAGGTCGAGTAGTTAATCACGGCGTCACCCAGCACCACGTTCTGGTCCAGGTTCACGTTGGCCGCGATCACTCCGCCGTTGAAGTGCCCCCCGGTACCCTGGGTATTGAGCACGCCCCGGACGATCACGGGTCCGAAGAACGAGAATCCTCCCTGCACGTCCAAGTCCCCGTTCACGATCAGCACTCCCTGGCCTTCAATGCCGTTGATGCTGATGCTGCTGTTGACCCAGATGATGGGGAAATAGTTGCCGCAGGGCCCGGCAGGCAGGGTCGGCCGGCCCCAGTTGTACTGGTTCGCGGTGGTGCAGGCCAGGGTGGTCAGGTTCCACACGGGCTGAATCTTGGGCGTCCCGCTGGGATAGACGATCTTGGTAGCGAACGTCTTGAGCGAATCGAAGGGGATGTCCCCCACCATGGTGAGACTCTCCCCGGTAATAGTGGTGTCCTTCTCCACCGGGGGGTCCCCGGTGATGCAGTTTTGGTTTTGGCAGTTCTGCGAGTTCAGCAGGCTCGGGTCCGGCATCTTGATGCCGGCCTCGGTGGGCGCCAACGCCGGGCAGTCCGCCCACCCCGTGGGTTGCTGGTCCGATCCGCTGATCTGGGAGCTGCCGCCCAGCCGGACCTGCCCCTGGGTCGTCAGGGCGGCCTGGATGCTGAACGCCAGCGGCCGCAACCGCATGAGCGAGCCGACGCGCTGGCGGGACGTGGAATCCCGGTTGAACCCGTCGGTCCGGACCACGTAGATCATCTGGCTCAGGCGCTGGACGCTACGGCGGTACCAGCCCCCGCCTGGCGCGGTGCCGGTGGTCGTGACGGTGCCACCCACGTTCATGCTGTTGTACGTGCCGGTGGCCCAGTTCAGGAGCACCTCCTGGGTGGCGCCCTCGGCGGCATTGAAGGCCGTCTGCTGCTGCAGGGTGTTGCGCCCCACCCGTTGCTCCTGGGTGGCCACGAACAAGGACCCCGCCACCAGCCCGCCCACCACCACCAGGGCGAAGATGGCGACGGCGAGGGCGATGCCACGTTCATTGTTCAGCCGCTTCATTAGGTGCTCCGCTGTGCGAGATGCCGTTATGCCGCTATGCCGTCATGCCGTTATGCCGTTATGCCGTGCCGTGATCAGCGATTATTCCGCAGCGCCACTTGGGTGATCAAGCTGTCGGCCAGGTGGCCCATGCTTCCGGTGCTGAGGCGAACCGGCTCGGTGGTCTGGCCGATGACCGTGATGCTGATCCGCGCCACCTGCCGTGGGTCCGCGGTGACCACGCCCGCCCGGTCAAAGTAGGCCAGCCGGAACCCCCCCGGCTGGAGCGGGCCCACGACCGGCTGGATGGCTGACCAGCCACTGGTCTTGCTGAGGCGCCGGACGCCGAGCCACGCCACGCCGGACGCGTCCACATAGCGCCGCACGTCCGCCACTTCGAACCCGCGGACGGGATAGCCGGCCAGGACGCTGTCGGTCCCCTGAATACTGGGATTCACGGAGGCCCTGAGGCTGGGCTGACCTCCGGGACAGTTGTTGCCGGTGGAGACCTGGGTGACGTTCAGGTGGAGCCAGACGTCGTCGCTCACGATGTTGGTCCGCCGGTCGGCGAACACCAGCAGGGAGTCGAACTCCGCGTTCACCGTGCGCAGGCCCACCAGCGTGGGCTGGAGGTAGACGTCGCCGCCGTTCGCCTGCGCGCACGTGACGTACAGGTTCCGCATCGCCTTGTAGGTGATGGACGAGTCGGTCATCTCGATGATGTCGCTGCCCGCCAGGTCGGAAGCGTTCAGCTCCCGGAGATCGGAGGGCAGAATGGCGGTGGCGGACCGGAGGTTGTCGTTCAGCTCGATCCGCTGGGTCTGCTGCCGGTAGAGCCGCTGGTTGTTCACCAGCAGCGTATAGATGGCCGTGGACACGATGCCCATCAGCACCAGGGCCACCAGCAGCTCCACCATGGTGAATCCGCGCTTGGTCAGCATACGATCGTCTGGCTGAAGGTGTCGGTGCGGTTCCCCCGCCCGGTGGGCGACGTCACGACCACTGTCACGTCGCGTGCCCGCCCGTTGGCGATGGTCACCACGCGCCACTGCACAGTGAACCCGCTCGCGCTGGAGGAGCCGTCCGCGGCCCCGGCGCAGTTGGTGCCGGTCCACTGGCTGCGGAAGGTCTCGAACTGCCGGCTCGCCAGATTGGAGGCCTCGGTGAAGCGGTCTCCCTGCGCCACCATCCGGCTCACCACGGCGGCCGTGGACGCCAGGCCCAGCAGGCCGACCGTGAGGATCAAGACCGCGATCAGCACCTCGATAATGGTGAACCCCCGTTCGCCGCTCACTGCATTACCCTCCCCACCGGCGAGAACACGATTCTGGTGCCGTGCGTGCCCTTGGTAATGGAGATCACGGTTTGGGTAGTCTCCATCCCGATGCCCCGCGCGTCGAAGGTCAACGTGGCGTTGTTGGGCTGCACCGTGACCCCGTACCGCGATCCCAGGTCCTCGACGTTGCCCACCTGCTGGACCGCGTTGGTCACCGGGTTGGCGGCCTGGATGGTGAGTCGCCCGCCGGACAGGACCAGCTGCGTCTGGCTGCCCCGCTGAATCGCCGTGGCGCGCGCCTTGGCGTGTGTCCCGATGAACAACGTCCGGGCGGACCGCACGTTCTGCCGGGTGATGGCGTCTCCGATGCGCGGGAACCCAAACCCCGCCATCACGCCGATCAGCGTTATGACGATGAGTATCTCAATGATGGTTACGCCGCGTTGGTTCATGGTCACCTCGCCAGGGACTATTAACAAGTTCCATGCCCTATAGCTAAGCCATTACTGGACAATATTTTACGGTTCCAGAATCGGGGTGGACCACCCGCAGAGTGCTGCTGAACTGCAAAATCTTGCACTAATCGAGCGCCAGCTTCTTCAGCTTGTAGAACAGGTTGCGCTGGCTGATACCGAGCAGTTTGGCCGCCTCCGCGCGGCTGCCACCGGCTGCATCCAGGGCGGCGCGTATGGCCTGACGCTCAGCCGACGTGACCGCGTCCTCCAGGCGGACGGGCGGACGGGCGGTCGGGCGGGCGGAATCCGCATCGAACCCATTGACCGCCCGACCGCCCGACCGCCCGCCCGCCTCGAAGGCCTCCGCTCGAATCACACCGTCCGCCGACAACACCGCGGCCCGCTCGATCGCGTTCTCCAGCTCCCGGACGTTCCCCGGCCACGCGCCGGCCCGCAGCGCCCCCAGGGCGTCCGGCAACAGCGTGACCGCACGACCGGACCGCTTCACCGCCCGCGCCAGCAGGGCGGCCACCAGCGGTTCGATATCCTGAGGCCGTTCGCGGAGCGGCGGAATGTGGATGCGGACCACGTTGAGTCGGTAGTACAGGTCTTCGCGGAACGTGCCTCCCGCGGTGTCCCGCTCCAGGTCCCGGGCCGTGGCGGCCAGCACCCGCACATCCACCCGCCGCGAGCGCGCCTCCCCCACGGGGCGGATCTCGCCTTCCTGAAGCACCCGGAGAAGCTTGACCTGGAGGGTTGCCGGGAGGTCGCCCACTTCGTCCAGCAGCAGCGTGCCTCCGTCCGCCTCCTCGAACAGGCCGCGCTTGTCGGCCGTGGCGCCGGTAAACGCTCCGCGGCTGTGCCCGAACAGCTCGGACTCGAGCAAATGCTCCGGGATCGCCCCGCAGTTCACCGCCACGAACCGGGCGTCATGACGCGGGCTCATCCGGTGGATGGCCCGCGCAATGACTTCTTTCCCCGTACCGCTTTCGCCGGTGATCAGCACGGTAGTGGGATGGGGTGCTACCCGCGTCGCCAGGTCCAGCACCTTCCGCATGGCGGGCGACTCCGCGATGACCTCCCGATCCGTCCACCGCGCCAGCTCCGCCGTGAGGCTCGCCACCTGGCCGCGCAACGACTCGCGCTCCTCGGCCTTGCGTAGCGTGAGGAGCACCTCGTCGGAGCGGAAGGGCTTGGGCAGGTAGTCGTACGCGCCTTCTTTCATGGCGGCGATGGCGGCGTCTTCGCCCCCGTAGGCGCTCATCATGATCACCAGGGCGGCGCCCTTCCCCTCCCGGTATCGACGCAGGAACTCCAGGCCCTCCATCTCCGGCATCCGGACGTCGCACAGGATGATGTCAAACGCCTCGCTCCGCGCCTGGTCGAGGGCGCGAGTGGGCGACCCGTCCGCGGTCACCTGGTAACCGGCCTGCTGCAAGAGCAAGGTGAGCGACTGTCGGAGGCCGAGGTCGTCGTCTACCACCAACACCCTCATCTCAACCCCCTGCGGCCGGCAAGAACACCTTGAACGCCGCCCCGCCCTCCCGCGCGGCTTCCACCCAGACGACGCCGCCGGCCTGGTGTACGGTACGTTGCACCACGGCCAAGCCCAGTCCCGTCCCGAAGCCGGGGGGCTTGGTGGTGAAGAAGGGATCGAAGACCCGCTCGCGATCGTCCGGCGGGACGCCGGGGCCGGAGTCCGCCACGTACAGCAGCGCGCCGGGAGTTCCCGGGACCAATTCCGGGCGCCAGGGACGGCGGATCGACGGTTCGACGGTTCGACGGTTCGACGGCTGGAGGTCGCCGGGCCCTCCCGCACCATCCGTCGAACCACCGAACCGCCCACCCGCGGTCTCGTCACTCCGCCGACGCTCGGTGTCGTCCGGCTCCCGGTACGCCCACAGGACCGCGCCCACCACGATCCGCCCGCCCTTGGCGGCATCCGCGGCGTTGAGTATGAGGTTGACCACCACCTGCTCCAACGCGTGCGCGTTTCCCCGCACCAGGGGCACCCCCGGCTCGCACGCCGCGGTGACCGTGACGGCCCGAAGCGCGCCCTGATGTTCCAGCAGTTGGCGGACACTTCGGATCACCTGCTCGAGGTCCACCGGGCCCACCCGTTCGTCCTTGGGCCGCGCGTAGTCCAACAGGCCGCGCACGATGCGGTCAATGCGCGCCGCCTCGCGCGACGCGGCGCCCACGATCTCCGGATCGGCCCCCCGCCGCTCGAGCACCTCGAGATAGGTCCCAATGGCCGACAGGGGATTCCCCACTTCGTGCGCCACGCCGGCGGCGAAGCGGCCCACGGTGGCGAGCTTCTCGGTACGAACCAGCTGGCCCTGCGCGTCCAGGAGCCGGTGGGTCATGGCGTTGAACCGCTCCGCCAGCTCGGTGAAATCCCGGGTCTCGGCGGGTTGCGCCCGCCGGGTCAGATCGCCCGCCGCCAGCTGCTCTGCCGCCGCCGTGAGGGCGGCCATGGGCTTGAGCACCAGCCGGTCCAGCAGGTAGCGCCCGAACACGAACACCACCGCGACGTCGGCCACGATCAGCAGAACCAGGGCGAGCGCGGCGGTGCGCGGCGGAAGGGCCGCCGCCACCAGCGCCGTCACCACGGCCAGGGACAGGGCGGCAACCACCAGAAGGGCGAAGTTGACCAGGAGCTCTCGCCGAAGGCTGGGGCGATGGCCCCTCACGTCCCCGCCCGCCCCGGGCGATGGAGGGGGATGGAGGGGGATGGAAGGGGATGGATCGACCGTCATGACCCCATATTGGCAAAGAAAACGGGCGGCGGGAACCACCCGCCGCCCTACCCACGAGGGTTACCGCGCCCTATTGGCAGGCGGGCTCGCCCTCGGCCGTGGCGGGCGCGATGGGTGTCGCCCCCGATCCGTAGAAGATCGCGCAGGTGATGGTGGTGGCGTTGTGCGTCGCGGTCGCGGCCCACTCGGAGGCCGAGGCGGTGGTGATCGTTACCGTCACGCCAGCGGACTTGCCGTATGAGAGCAGCGCGATCGAGCCCGCGTAGGTCTGATAGTCGGCCGTGTAGCTCTCCTGCGCGGTCACCAGATTGCGCAGGTCGGCCTTCATCGAGGCGACGTACGCCTTCTCCTTGGTGTTGGCGAACTTGGGGATGGCGATGGCTGCCAGGATCCCGATGATCACCACCACGATGAGCAGCTCGATAAGCGTGAAGCCCGACGTCCGCGATCGCATGCCTCACTCCCTATGAGGTTCCGGAAGAAAGCGGGGCGGTGAGGCTTCTTCCCCCACCGCCCCAGTATCAGGCTGTCAGCGACAGCTTTACTGGCAGGCCGGTTCGCCTTCGTTGACCGCCGGCGCCGTCACAAACGACGCGTCTCCAGCATAGATGGCGCAGGTGACCGTCGTCGCGTTGTGCGAAGCGGTCGCGCTCCAGCCGGTACCAGCGGCTGCGGTAATGGTCACGGTCACGCCAGCGGACGAGTTGTACTGGGTCGTCGCCAGCGACGTGGTGTACATCAGGCTGTTGTCGGAGAAGTAGGCTTCCTCCGCAGTGACCAGGTTGCGCAGGTCCGACTTCATCGACGCGATGTACGCCTTCTCCTTCGTGTTGGCGAACTTCGGAATGGCAATGGCTGCCAAGATGCCGATGATCACCACCACGATGAGAAGCTCGATCAGGGTAAAGCCCTTGCGGTTCATCTACTCCTCCACAGATAAGTGACGAGGATAGGGAAGCTCGGTGGCCTCTCAAGAGGCAAGGCCCGTGCCCCATCCAGGAAAGGACGGTTAAGACATTGTCTCCATTACGGTTATGGCGACACACCCCACGGGATGGCGCCCCGGCGACCGCCCCCAGGGCTTTCATTCTGCAAGAGGGGACGCTTGCCGCAAGGAAGGTACGGCTGCGGTCATCATCCCGCCAGTTACTGCCCAGCTTCGCGACATTGACGTACCCAGGCCTCGGCTGCGCTGGCGACGCCAGGACGGAGCAGTCGCATGGCCGGTAGAGAACGCTCGGCCTCCCAGCAATCGTCACGCGATGCGCTCCACTGCTGAACCGACGCCCCCGCCGAGTCCAGGCGCGCGGTGGCGGCGACGAGGCGGCCCAGTGCCTGGTCCTTGCGGGCCGCCGCGAGCTGGCGACGCCAGGCCGGCGCACCGGTGCTGTCCAACGCCCGGCCGTAGTTGTCCAGGGCCAGCAGGTTTCCTGGACTGGCCACGACCGCCGTCCGCGCCGCGGCCAGCGCCGAGTCCGGTTGGTCCAACGCCAGAAAGACGTCGGTCAGCAACTCGGCCGGCCCGGGATGCGTGGGGGCGGCCGCGCGGGCCTTTCGCGCCAGGTCGAGCGCCGGCCGGGGCCGCCGCAACGCCAGCGCCAATCGCCCTCCCCGGAGCGGCGCCCGGAAAAAACCGTCATAGATCTCGACGGCCACCAGGTAATGCGCCAGCGCTCGAGCGCTGTCGCCCGTCAGGAGCAGCGCGTCCGCGACCCGGAGGTGGGCCCCAAAGTTCTCTGGATGGTCTACCACACCCCCGACCACCACGCTCCGGCTATCCTGCCAGAACGGAATCCGGGTCAGGGTGCGTACCGTGTAGCCGGCACACACGGTGCCTACCGCCAGCAGCACGATCCGGACGTTCCCCCGCTGAGCGGCCCACCCCGTGAGCCAGCCCGCCACCAGCGCCGGCGCCAGCACCGCGAAGTAGAGACTCCGCTCCGCCAGCAATACGCCGGACGTGAACAGCAGGTTGGATGTGGGCAAGTAGGCGGCGGCCCCTGCCAACACACCGAACGTGACCGCCGGCGCCCGGCGCCGGACCGCTGCGGCCACCACCAGCAACGACGCCGACGTGACCAGGGCCAGCGTCGCGACCGGCGACCACGACGGCCGGATGGGAATCAATTGGGGTGCGTAGTCCGCCGAAAGCTCGGAGGGCCACACCAGCAGGCGCAGCACGTCCAGCTGCACGGGGATAGCGGCGGCGAGCCGCTGACCGGTATCGAGGCCCCCGAGCGGCGCGAATGCGCTGCCGGCCGCCAACCCACCCGCGATGGCCCGCCACAGAAACAGCCAGGCCACGGTGAGGGCCGCGACACCCAGATAGAGATTCCCCGCGGCGCGTCCCTCCGGCTCAGGATCGAGCCAGTGATCCAGCGCGAGCACCGCGAGGGCAATGACCGCATGCTCCTTGGACCACAGCGCAACCGCGGTGGCCAGAAGCGTGAGCAGGAGCCAGCGAGTCCGCGTTCCGGGCGTGGCCGCCCGGTAGCGGCGGGCGGCCAGCACCGCCCCCAGCAGCCCCAGCGCGGCCAGGATCTCGCTCCGGCCAACCACGTTGGCCACGGCCTCCACGTGGACGGGATGGACGGCGAACACCACACCGGCAACGAGCACCGCGAGCGGCGGCAGCCAGCGTAGCGCGGCCAACGCGACCAGCGCCGTCGCCACGACGTGAACCAGCAGGTTGCATAGGTGAAACCAGAACGGGCGGCCCCCGGAGATCACCCAGTCCAGGGCGTAGGTCAGCGTGACCAGGGGCCGATACAGGCCGGGGGAGTAATCTCCCTGAGGCGGCCAGTATGGGGCGAACCAGGCTCGCACGGCGGGCGCGAGCGAGTGCGCCGCGGGATTCTGCGCGATCAGGCCGTAGTCATCCAACGCCCAGCCGTTGCGCAACGCGGGGAGATACACCACGCACCCGACCGCGGCCGATATCCAGACCGCGCGCTTCCCGGTCAGCCAGGGCATCGGAAGCGATACAACCCCGGGCCGTTGGTAATGCGGAACAACGGGGTGACGACCGTGTCGGAGCGCTGCGCCAGCTCGGCGGCGATCGCCCCGACCGGGCCCCCGGGCCCGGTGAGCGCAAGATGGGTCACCCCCGCATCGCACCAGTACCGGATCGTCTCCTCAGGTGAGAGCGGAGCGGTCCCGATCCCCTGCCAGCGAAACAGGTGGCTCGGCACCGAGCGGCGGCCGGCATAGAGGTAGAGGAGTGCCTCGTCCTCGGATGCGATCACGGCGTCCGCCGGGAGCTCGGCGCCGGCGGAGGCCGCGAGCACACCCAGAGATTGGCTCATGCGCTGGGCCGGGCGGGCGAAGCGGCGCTCCCCCAGGGAAAGCGCCTGGCGCGGCAAGTAGCCCGCCGCCATGACCAGCGTAAGAGCCACGGCGGCCGAACGCGCCGCCCGTCCCAGCCGCCAGAGGGCGAGCAGCCCGACCGCCAGCCACAGCCCGAGCCAGGGCACGATGATCCACACGAAGCGGTGGGGCGTGAACGGCCAGATCGTGCTGATCAGGAGATAGCACGCCAGGGTCGCGACCAGCGCCGGCGCGCGCGAAAGGGATCCACCCGCACCCCACGCGGTGAGGCCCATTATGGCGACCGCGAGGGGCCAGAATCCCCAGGGCTCCATGCGGGGAAGCACCAGCTCCGGCAGCGGCCACAGGGCCCTGAGCGTGAGCAACCCCTGAAGCAGGGGGCCCGGTCCCGTCTGGCCGACGACCTGCCCGTAGGCGGTGTAATTGGTGAGCCGGGGATCAATGTCGCCGGCCCGAAGCGCCACCCAGATCACCCAGGGCGTCAGCACGACGACGGCAGCCGCGAGCGCCAGAAGAGCGGACCTTCGCCGGCCGCGAAGCCACAGGGCCAGGGGGATGGCCGCGACCGCGCAGATGCCGATGGTCCGCGACAGCGCCGCGAGCCCGGCTAGAGCGCCGGCCGCCAGAAACGGCTTCGGGTCCGCGGACTCTCGGTCCGCCAGGGCCACGGCGCCCGCCACCAGCACCAGGAAGAGGGGCTCCGCGAAGCGCACACCCACCAGGGCCAGCAGAGGAAACGCCATGAAGCCCAGAGCCAGTGCCAGGTAGCGCCCCGGCGCCGGGACCGGGATGCGGCGTCCGTGCACCGCCATGATCCAGGCCGCGGCGCCGAGGGCAGCCGCGTCCCCGAGCGCAAACAGGGTGACATTGGCGGGAAACGCCGGCCACAGGCGCCACAGCAGGCTGAGCATGGCGGGATACAGAACCGGGTAATGCACCATGGGCGGCGCGCCGGGCAGGTGGATGTTGCGGTACCCCTGCCCCTCCGCCAGCGCCTTGGCTCCGGTGACGTAGATCCCGTCGTCATAAAACACGCCGACCAGCGCCCCGGGTTGCGCCCAGAGCGTGAGGAGGAATACGCCCAGGCCCAGCAGGCCCGGCCACGGCAGGTCGAACGGCCCCCGCTCCGTGGCCTTACCGGTCACAGCCCAGCTCCTCGAGCTGACGGTCCAGGTCCGCCAGCTCGGCCAGGCCCGGCCGGAGGCTGCGAACCCGGCCCGTGGAGCGTCGCGCTTCCCAGCAGTAGCGCGCCGCCAGCGCCTCCCGCGCGGTCACGTACCAAGCCTGCCACGTCTGCGGGAACCGCCAGGCTACGCGGCGGCGCCAGGTCATCGCGGCGGCGGAGCGTCCGCGGGCGCTCTCCACCTCCGCCATGACAGCGTAATACGCCGGTTCGTCCGCGTATCCCCGGCCCATGCGAGCGGCGACGGTGGCCGCGCTGTCCACCATCCCCGCGCGAACGTAATTCCGCGCCGCCAGGACGCCCTTGGTCAGGTCGGTCGAGTCAATGGTGTACGCGGCCCCGAAGTGCCGCGCGGCCTCCAGCCACCGGCCATCCTGCTCCAGTTGAACCGCCAGATCTCCCCAGGGTCCCGGTTGATAGGGGTAGATGGTGATCGCGCGCCGCACCAGCGCCTCGCCACGCTCGCGGTCGCCCGATCCGTAGGCCAGCGCCCCCGCCACCCAGTAACTGCGGAAGGAGCCGGGTGCGTCGCGCACCAGCTGGGGGAAAAAGTGGTTGTTGTCGGTCCACGCGGGGTTCCGTGTCACGGTGCGCGCCATGCCCAGCCCCACGGCCAGCGCCGCCAGCGTGGCCCCCACGTGGCGCCAACTCGCGTCGGTCCACGCGACCATCCAGCCGAGCACCAACACGGCGCCCACCGACGGGAGGTACAGGGTTCGCTCGGCCAGCAGCACCTCGGAAGGCACGATCAGATTGGACACGATGAGCAGCGTGCCCGCCATCCAGGCGATGCCGCACGCCACCACCGGCGCGCGGTGGCGGGCGCGGACGGCGGCGATACCGGTCACGAGCGCGAGCGTGAAGCCGGCCGCCCCCGCGACAGTCAGGGCGGGCACCGCCTTCAGGAACTCCGGGGAGTAGTCGGCCGACAGTTTGACCGGGAATACGAAGAGCCGAGCGTATTCCAGCAGGACCGGCGTCATGGCCAGCGCTCGTCCGCCGAAGCTCTGCCCCTCGAGCCCGGGGGCCCAGTGGCTGCCCAGCGCGCCCACGATGGACATCCGCAGCCACAGCCACTCCAGGCTCAGCACCACGGCGCCGGCCCACAGGATCCAGTGACGGCGGAACCGGCGCCGGGCCGGCTCGCCGGTGCGCTCGCCCTCCAGCCAGTCGATCAGGAGCAGCACGCCCGGCGCCGCAAACGCGGTTTCTTTGGACCCGAGCCCCAGCGCCAGCGCCGCGAGCGTGCCGAACGACGCCGCACCGCGCCGCCAGGACGTATCGGCCGCGGCCGCAAGCCGTCCGTCCGTCCGGTACGCCAGTGCCGCCAGGAGCGTGAACGTCGTCGCGAGCAACTCGGCGCGCCCCACCAGGTTCGCCACGGCTTCGACGTGCACGGGATGCGCGGCGAAAATCAGCGCCGCCGCGCCCGCGCCCAGCACCCCTAGGCCGCTACGTGCGAGCAGATAGACCAGAGCTGAGACCAACGCGTGCAGCAGCACGTTAACGACGTGGAATACCCGGGGATCCCCGTCCGACGCCGCCCAGTCTAACGCGAACGACAGGTGGGAAATCGGCCGGTAGAGATCGAACCACAGCGGCGTGGTCAGGATCTCCCGCCAACTCGCGAGGGAATGCACCGCGGCCTTGTTCTGGATGAGATGCACGTCGTCGTACACGAACTGGTAACCCACGGTCTGGGCGAACGCCCCCACCGCCACCAGCACGGACGCCGCGAGCGCCCAGCCCTCGGCTCGGGAGAGCCTCACGGCGTCACGCGGGAGAGCGCCGGCGGCGCTTCCGGCGCTCCCGCCTCGGGGGCGTAGCGCCACACGTCCCAGCCGGGGTAGCGGGCCAAGAGGCGGTGGTTCCGCTGGTACAGGTCGCGCGCGAACACGACGCCCGAATCGAGACCAACGGGGTTACGCCAGGCGAGATGGCCGTACAGGGTGAACCCGGCGAGGTCGCGCCGCAGCTCGACCTGGCACGGCTCCGGCGGCGTCGAGCCGGGACGCAGCCTCACCGTGGGGTCCGGCCAGGTGGTGAGGGGCGGAGGCGTCCTAACCGTGTCCATGGTGACCGCCAGCCGCAGTGCGATCTCACGCGGCGGCCGGCCGCTTCCTTCGGCGTCCTCGGTGAAGGCATACAGGTCGCAGGTGTCGAACCGGCGATAGGCGCGCTCCACGAGACCCGGGTCGACGCCCATGGCCCAGAGCCGGACCACCGTGCGGCTGGCCCAGCTCTCCGGCACCAGCACCAGGGCCCGCCGCACCCCCAGGTCGTGCAGCTGCCGCTCGGGATGCGACTTGAGCGTGGCCCGCGTCGCCCGATACACGGACGCCCGGGCGGGCAGCACGCCCACCCACCCCCACAGCAAGACGATCCCGGTGGCGGCGGCGAACGCGACATCGGCGCGGATGGGCACCGGCCTCGCGCGCCTCGCGACCGCCCACCCCCAGCGCCACGCCCGCGCGGTGCCAATCGCCAGGAACGGTACGGCGGCGTAATAGAACCGGGGCCCCAGATAGAATCCCGAGTGCCAGTAGAAGACGTAGAGCAGCGGGGCGGCCACCACACCGACGCCCACGATCAGGTCACGCACGGATCGCTGGCGGCCCAGCACGCCCCAGAGGGCGAGCGGCAGGAGCGCCGGGATGGGCCACTCATACAGGTACAGGTGGAGCCGGCGAATGGCGACCGCCACGTTGCTGAGCGCCACCAACGGGGTGTACGGCTGGCCCCAGGGATCGGTCCCGAACCCCAGGCGGAACTGCCCCCCGTACGCTGCCGAGTATCCCAGCGCGAGCGGCGAGCCGTAGAGCCGCCAGTTTACATAGCCCCACGCCAGCATCAGCGGGAGGCCGCCGGCGAGCATCCAGGGCAAGGCCTGCCAGCGCCGGCGCGCCGCCACCCACGCGAGGACCGGCAGCGCCGCGGCCATCGCGTCCAGCGGCCGGGTGGCCGCCGCGGCCGCCAGCGCGGCGCCGGCGAGCAGATGGTGCCGCGGGGTTGGGCGCCTGGAGCCGAAGACCGCGGCCCAGGCGGCGAGCGACCACGCCGCCGCCCCAACGTGATTGGCGTACGTACCCGACATGAACATCACCCACGCGGAGGTGGCCCAGAGAAAGGCCGCGATGAGGCCGGTGCGCCGGCCGTACAGCCCGCGTGCGGTCCAATACACCAGGAGCGTGCTGGCTCCTCCCAGCGCCGGATTCACCAGCCACTCGACGTGCCCCAAGAGCCCCAGCGCCAGCAGCGCCGTCTGACCCGGCGGGTAGATGGAGACCCATCCGGCCGGCGTGATCCAGGTATTGGCGACCAGGAACGCCTCGGCGGGTTCCGGCGCGGGCGCGGCGAGTCGCCCAGCGGCGAACGCCCGGGCGTGGAGGAGTTGCGCCACCTCGTCCACCAGCTGCGGATTGGAGCCGAACAGGTCTCGCAGCGCCCAGACGGCGAGCATCATGAGGCCGACGGACAGCGCCAGCACGGCGGGCCCAGGCTGGAGGTCGGGCCAGGGGATGCGGGCCGGCGCCACTCGGGTCGCGAGCCGACCCGCGAGGAGCCCGGCCACGACCACGACCAGCAGGCCGATCCCCCAGGATTCGACGTTCGGCAGCCACACCGGACCGGGGTCGGGTGCCCCGGTCCACGCCGGCACCGGGAGCGCCGGAAGGACCAACAGCGCCAGGCCGATCACCAGCCAGACGCCGCGGGCAAGGCGCCCGGTCATCGCGCCGGCAACTGCCGCTGGAACAGATTGAAGCGCAGGATGTGCCACAGCGCGGCCACGCCGTCCCGCCACCCGATCTTCTTCCCTTCCGCGTAGGTGCGGCCGCTGTAGGTGATGGGGATCTCCCAGATGCGAGCCCGCGCCTGGGACAGCCGGGCCGTCAGCTCCACCTCGAACCCGAACCGGTTGGACATGAGCGGCAAGGACTTGAACAGGTCGGCACGGACCATCTTGTAGCAGGTCTCCATGTCGGTGAGGTTCAGGTCCGTCAGCATGTTGGAGAGGAGGGTGAGGAACCGGTTCCCCAGAGAGTGCCAGAAGTACAGCACGCGGCGCGGTCCGCTCTGGAACCTGGAGCCATACACCGCGTCCGCTTTGCCCAACCGGATGGGGTCCACCAGGCGCGGCAGCTCCTGCGGGTCGTATTCCAGATCGGCGTCCTGCACCACGATCACGTGCCCGGTGGCGGCGGCCACGGCCGCGCGGATGGCCGCGCCCTTGCCGCGGTTCGTCGGCTGGTGGATGACCCGGTCCACCAGCCCCTGCCGCTGGAGGATGTCGAGGATGGCGCCGGTGTCGTCACTCGAACCGTCGTTCACGGCGATGACCTCGACCGTGAGCGGGAGGTTGCGCAGCTGCTGGATCGCCTGCTCCACGGTCGCGGCCTCGTTATAGGCCGGTACCACCACGGTCAGCACGATGTCGTTCCACTCCGTTGGCACGCTACCCACCGGGCCATCCTCCGATCGCGATCAGTGACTGCCCAATCCGCCAGGGCAACACCTGCTCCAGCCGGAACAACGGGACCAGCTTGTCGTACAGGCCCAGCCAATCCGGCGGGATCGACTCTCGTTTCATTACCCGTGCCGCGAACCACCAGCCCGGGATCCCACCGAGGTTGAAATACTCGAGGTGGTGTATGGCGAGGCCCGCTGCCGCGCACCGCTGGCGCAAGAGCGCCTTGGTGTACCGGCGGTAGTGCCCCAACGCTCGATCCAGACTCCCGTAGAGGAACGGCAACGCGGGCACCAGGAGCACCAATCGCCCGCCCGGAACCAGCAGCCGGCGCATCGCGGCAAGCGACGCCAGGTCGTCCTCGATGTGCTCCAGCACGTTGAGGCAGACGATGGTATCGAACCGCTCCGCCACCAGGCCGTCCGGGACCTCGGGGAGCGACAGCTCCCGCACCGCGATGTTGGGATGCTGCGCGAATCGAGTCCGCAGGGTCTCACGGTAGCCGGCGTCCGTGTCCGTGAGCACCACCCGCTCGCGGTCGGCGAAGAACTGCGACATGTTGCCGATCCCCGAGCCCACCTCGAGCACCCGCCGGCCGACCCAGGGCGCCAGGCGATCGTACATCCACTTGTTGAAAGCCTGCGCCGTCGCCATGCGTTCCAGCGTGGCGGCGCCTACCGGATCGCGGAGACCCTGAGCGTCAGGTGCTGGTGCCGGCCTCATAGCGCGCGAGCTTCCGGTGGAGGGTGGAAGGATCGATCCCCAGCACCTCCGCGGCGCGGGTCTTGTTGCCCCCCTCCGCCTGCAGCACCCAGAGGATGTAGGCCCGCTCGATGGCGTCCAGGGTCGGGTTGGGGTCGGGCCGTTCCTGCACCAGGAGCTGTGGCTTGGGGGCCGTAATGCGCTCCGGCAGGGAGGTCAGGTCAATGTCCGGGCCCCGGCTCACCGTCACGGCGTGCTCCAGCGCGTTTTCCAGCTCGCGGACGTTGCCGGGCCAGTCGTAATTGAGAATCGCCTCCACGGTGGCCGCGGTCAGCCGCCGGAGCGGTAGCTCCCGCTGCTCCGACAGGCGCCGCAGGAAGGCGTCCACCAGCAGCGGGATATCCTCGCGCCGCTCCCGGAGCAGAGGCAGCCGCAGCGAGATCACGTTGAGCCGGTAGTAGAGGTCGGAGCGGAACCCGCCGCGCCGGATCTCTTCGTCCAGATCGCGGTTGGTGGCGGCGATGACGCGCACGTCCACCGGGATGGGCTCGGTGGCGCCCACCGGAAGCGCCTCACGCTCTTGCAACACCCGCAGCAGTTTGACCTGCAGGGCGGGCGTCATCTCGGCGATCTCGTCCAGGAAGAAGGTGCCGCCGCGCGCCGCGGCGAACAGGCCCACTTTGTCGCGCACGGCGCCGGTAAACGACCCCTTCACATGGCCGAACAGCTCGGATTCGAGCAGGCTTTCGGGCAGCGCTCCGCAGTTGAGCGACTGGAAGGGCCCCTCGCGACGCGGCGAGAGCTGGTGGATGTAGCGCGCCAACACCTCCTTGCCGGTGCCGCTCTCGCCCAGGATCAGCACTGTGGATTCGGTGGGTCCTACCTGTTCCGCCAGCTTCAAGACCTCGACGAAGCGCTTCGACGACCCGATGGGTCGCCCGACCGCCGGCGGCCTGACGCGCCCATCCGGCTTCAAGCTCTGATTCTCGAACCGGATGCGCCGGTGCTCCAGCGCCCGCCGCAGCACCTCCAGGAGGTAATCGTTGGGGAAGGGCTTTTGGATGTACTGGAACGCACCTTCGTTGACCGCCTGGATGGCGCTCTGCAAAGAGGCCTGGGCGGTCATCAGGATCACCGGTGTCTCCGGGTCCTGCTCCTTCACCGACGCCAGGATGTCGAGCCCTGAGACCTGGGGCATGCGAATGTCCGCCAGCACCACGTCCGGGCGGCCGCGCGTCAGCGCCTCCAGGCCCGCCTTGCCGCCCTGCACCGTCTCGACGTCGTAGCCGTCGTTCTTGAGCAGGATGCGCAGGGTCTCGAGGATGCCCTGCTCGTCGTCAATGACCAGAATGGCCGGCCTGACCGCGCTCATGCTCGCACCCCCACCGGCGCCGGCGCGACCCGGCCGGGCAGCATGACGCTGAAGATGGTCCCACGACCGGTCGGGGAATCGAACATCACGAAGCCGCGATGAGCCTGCACCGCGCGCTGGACGATGGCCAACCCCAGCCCCGAGCCGCCCACGCGCCCCGAGACAAAGGGATCGAAGATCCGTTCGCGAATCTCCTCCGCCACCCCGGGGCCGTTGTCCGTCACCTCCAGCAGGACCGGGTCATCGAGGCTGACGCCGGGCGGGACCTCGCCGGCGCGGGCACGGCGCACCGAAACGCGGACCCGCGCTCCCTGACCCGCCGCCTGCACGCCGTTGAGCACCAGATTCACCACCACGCGGTGCAGCAGGTCCTCATCGCCGTCAATCCGGAGCACCTCGCCCTCCACGGCAATGTCGGTGCCTGGCGGGCAGTCCGGGTGGCGCCGCACCACGTCCGCCGCCGCCCGCGCCACGGCGCGCAGGTCCAGCTCGCGGCTGTGGGTCACGCGCACACGAGAGAAATCCAGGAACTCGGTGAGCAACCGGGCCAGCCGGTCGCTCTCACGCACCACCAACTGGGCCAGGAACCGCTCGTCGGGGTTGGCCCGGGCCGACCGCGCCAGCTGCTCCACCGAGGACCGGATGGACGCCAGCGGGTTCTTGATCTCGTGCGCCAGCGACGCCGACAGCTCGGCCACGGCTTCGAGCCGCTCGGTGCGAAGGTGCATTTCCTCCATTCGCTTTTGATCGGCGATGTTGGTGAAGATCGCGGTGACCGAAGGATGCCCGCCCGGCTCCACCTCCAGGGCCGTGGTGGCGAGACCAATGGGCACGGTGGCCCCGTTGACCACCAGACGCCCCTCGCCCCGGATGATCCGCGCCCCGTGACGCTGGGTCGCCACGATCGCGGCCCAGAGCTCCGGCGAGCGCGTGCGCAGCACGTCGGCGAAGGGGCGGCCCACCAACTCCACCGCGGATACCCCCAGCAGGTCCTCGGCCGCCGGATTCACGTACAGCAAGTTCCCCTCGCCGTCCACCGTCACGATGCCGCTCCGGATCATCCGCAGGATGTCGCTGGCCTCCAGCCGGAGCCGGGTGACTTCCTTCTGCAGTACCTCGTGCTCCGCGCCCACCGCGCTCACCCGGCTGGCGAGCCAGCCGGTGGCGACCGCAACGCTCAAGAACACGAAGATCTGCAAGCCCACGCGCGGCGAGAGCTGAATGGGATGCCACCACGCGATGTCCGCCAGGTACACGAAGCTCGCGAGCAGCGTCACCAGGAGTCCGGAGGTCACCGGCATCAGGACGGCGCTCACCGCGATCACCAGGATGTAGAGCGCGGAGAAGTCGCTGTCCGCCCCGCCGGTCACGTGCACGATGGTGGTGACCAGGGCGATGTCGAACAGCGACTGGCTATAGAGAAACGTCTGCCGCGGCTGGGCCCGGCGGATGTGGGTGTACCAGACGGAGGCCGCGCTCACGACGACGCTGGCAATGGCGGCCACCGCCAGGGCCAGCAACACCTCCGGTGGCTGGGCGCGGAAGTACCGCGCGGCGACGACGAACACCACGATCGCCAGCAGCACCCGGCCGACGTACACCCACTGAAGCAGCCGGTGGGCGTTGGGCAGGGAGGGCGCCTTCTCGAGGCCGGCGCCTATGACTTTGCCACCAATCCAGCGCATTCGTGCGGAAGTATTCGGGAGGGTGTGGCAATTTGCAAGGCCGAAGTGCGACCGGTGGCTTCGGCTTTCGGCAATTCGGGCTGCCGATTGTCAAGCCCGGGCGTATTCAACCTCCCGGCCCTTTTATGGGTGCATGTATATTCCTAATGTAGAGAACAGAGGCGGCCACTACGGCCTCGGCTGTCGGCAGGAGGTTCACATGCGCGCGTGGCTTGCTTTGGTTACGCCGGCGACCGCGGTCGCCCTAGTCGCATGCGCCAGCACGCTCGCCCACCAGGGCACCCTCGACCACGCAGTTGGCCGCGGCAGCTTCCGCGACATCATGGTCGAGGTTCCCGCCGTACTCCAGCGCTACGGCTACGCGATCTACCAGAACCGCCCGACCAGCTCCACGCTCTATATCGAGACGGGGTGGCAGGAACGGGCCCCGTTCGACGATGAGGCCGAGGAAGGGGTGGAGTACGCGCGCACACGCTTCATCGCGCGTGGTCGCAAAGCGGGCCCCACGATGTACACGCTCACGATCAGCGCGGAGAACCAGGTCATGACGCCCCCGGACACGACGCCCGAGACGGCCGGTCGGCCGGCCACGGAATGGTCGGTCATGGCGCCGACGGACATGTACCGATCATATGTCCGTGAGATCACGACGGAGATCGAGATGAAGGTGGACGCGGGCCTCAGGAAGTATGATGCGCCACTCGATCGCGTCCTGCTGGGGAACGCCACCCACCCACGGAGCCGGCCGTAACCGGGGACGACGTCAACCGCCGGATCCGCGCGGTGTCACTGTTTGCTCCAGAGCTGGGTCATCCCGCGCCCGTAGGGGACCAGGCGCAGTTGGTCCGCTTCCCCGCGAACCAACACGGCGGGCGTACGCTCGGGGAACCGCGCCAGCAGGCGGGCATTCCGCTCCGGCCCGAGATCCCGCACGTACATTGCGCCGTGGGACCCGAGTCCCGGCAGGTCACCCTGCCACAACAGCGGCGGGAGGGCGACGACCGCCGAGAAGTCGGACGCGGCCTCCCGCTCGCATTCCGGCGTGAGGACCTCGGCCGGGTACGTGCGGACGGTCGAGCCCGACGGCATCCGTAGCTCGCGGAGGCGGCGCGGCCCTGGTCCCTGCACGTCGGGCGGGGAGCCGGTCCACGCGCTCGCCGATCCCGAGCGCTCCTGCGCGCTGACCAACCGGTCGAGCTCGCACGTCGTGTTCAGTTGCATCGCCGCGCGGATCAAGTCGACGCGCACACCCAGCGCGGCGAGGCGCGCGCCCAGCCGGGACTCCCAGTCCTCGTGCACAAAGACCAGCGACGGCCGGTCCACCCGGGGTGCCGCCAGCGTCACGCCCGACCTGAGTCCACTGGCCGCGTAGCCGCGGAGCCTGGCAGGGCCGGCGAGCGCTACCCCGACACCGAGCGCGAGCGCGAGCGTCGCGGCGACCCCGGTGGGCGTGACCCGTCGGTGCCGGCGACCGCCCGCCGGCGGGCCAGCTTGACCCGGCGGCCCGTCCGGCAGGGCGCGGATCACGTGCAGCGCCGCGCCGGCCAGGAGCAGGCACCACCCAGGCGCCGCCTCATAGAGGAGCCGCGGACCCATGAACAGGTCATGGTGCCAGTACAGGGCATTCGCCGCCACCGGGAGCAGCGCCCACATGGCCGCGAGCCGCGTGCCCCGGTCCAAGCTCACTGCCCGCATCAGATACAGACCGATCAGCACCAGAGCGGGAAGCGGGGTCTGCAACAGGTCGAGGCTCAGCCCCAGCAGGTCGGCGGACGTGTAACCCACGGCCTCGCGGATCCCGTACGGGTTCCCGAACGGATCCGTGTGCAGTCCCAGGCCATGCGCCGACCCGGCGGTTGCCACGTACCCGAACCGGAAGGGGCTGCCGAACAGGCGGGTGTTGTACGCCATGACGCCGAGGACGAACGGCGCGGCACCGCACGCGGCGGCCG